>CACHGH010000006.1 GCA_902579215.1 uncultured Pelagibacteraceae bacterium | reverse complement strand
TTGGGATAAATGAAAAAAATCTTTTATATATTAATAATTTTTTTTTTCTCTTCGCCTGCTCAGTCACATTCAACACATTATAAAGGTATAGTCAAAATTGAAATGGAAGTCTTTAGAAATAATGAGTTGATAGGCTATAGCAATTATTTTTTTGAGCATCAAAATAATTTGATGACTGTTAGGAATTATACTCAGTTTAAAGTGGAACTTTTAGGAGCAACTATTTTTTCTATATTAAGCGAAGCGATTGAAAAATTTAAAGGAGATCAATTAATTTTTTTTAAATCAACAACATTTCAAAATAATAAAGAGAAATATGTAAATTTACTTTTGGATGAATCAAAAAATAAATTTATTATAGATGGATCGTCTTACAAAGGTGAAGCAAATATAGATTGCATAATAGGAAATTGGTGGAATCATAATATTTTAAATGCAAAACAACAGATAAGTCCTTTATCAGGTAGTGTAAAAGATCAAATAGTCAAATATGTAGGTGAAGAAAGTATAAAACTTTATGGAAAAACATATTTAACTGATCGTTATAAATTAAAATCTAAAGATGAAAATTTACCAGATAATAAAAAATTGAATTTTGATATCTGGATAGATAAAAAAAACAATCTAATATTAAAAGTGAAATATAAAAGAATGGGTCAATGGGAATATAGATTAAAGGATTATAAAATAAATTAGGAATCTTAACTTTAATTTATTATTCTTATTAGAATTTGATTCATAAAAGACATAAAAACAATAAATGATAAAAAGAAAATAAAGTACATAAAAGTAACTGCTCTATTTCTTTTTCTTCTAAGCAAGACAAATTCTTTATCGTCTAAAATTGAAATATCTCTTTTTCCAATTACTTGATAATCGTAGCTGTATCTCCAAATGGACATGCCAAATCTTTGATCAAGTTGATTATAATACTCGATCCAAGATACAGACCACTTATAAATGAAAAACAAAGTTATAAGAACTATAGTTGTTGTTAACATAAAAAAATTAAATTATATTTAAATTTAATCATATGTCTATCTGGGGAAGTTTAATTGGTGGAATGGTAGGATTTTCACTTGGGGGACCTTTTGGAATGCTCTTAGGCTCTCTTATTGGTGGAAAAATATCTAGAGCAAGATCTGGAGCTGGATTTAGATCATTTGCACAATCTCAACAGATTTTTGCTTTATCTCTAATTGTTCTATCAGCAAAATTAAGTAAGGCAGATGGCAATGTTAGCAAAGAAGAGTTGGTAGCTGTAAAAGATAAACTTAAAATACCTGAGCATGAAATAGATCAAGTTGGTAAAATTTTCAACCAAGCAAAAAAGGAGTCGACAGGATATGAACCATACGCGCAACAAATAGCTCAAATTTATAAAAATAATTTAAATGTTCTAGAGGAAGTTGTTAATATTTTATTTTATATCGCAGAAGCAGATGGTGATGTTAGTCAATCTGAATTAAAAATGATTAGTAACATAGCTCAGATATTTGGTTTAAGCTCTGATCAATTTAACTCAATTAAAGAAAGTAGAAAAAATTCTGATAAATTAAATCCTTATGTTGTCTTGGAAAGTAAGTCTGAAGATGATCTTCAAACAATTAGAAAAAAATACCTTAAATTAAGTAAGGAACATCACCCCGATCTATTAATTAGCAAAGGTGTACCTAAAGAAGTAATTGAAGAAAGTAAAAAAAAAATGAGAACTATAAACTCTGCATGGAATCAGATCCAAAAACTAAAATCAAATTAAAATTGTTCAGATTCTGTTGAATCTTTCATGGCTGTAGTAGAACTTTTTCCTGAACTAATTGTATTTGATACTGCATCGAAGTATGAAGTGCCTACTTCTCTCTGATGTTTAACGCTTGTATAACCATCTTTTTCTTTCGCAAATTCTTTTTCTTGAATTTTTGAATAAGCGCTCATACCCTCAGATTTATATTTTTCAGCTAACTCAAAAACTGCAATATTTTGTGTGTGGAAACCAGCAAGTGTTATAAATTGAAATTTATAACCCATTTCTGCAATTTTCGTTTGGAAGGTAGAAATTTCTTGGTCAGTTAAATGCTTTTTCCAATTAAAAGAAGGGGAACAATTATAAGCAAGTAATTTTCCTGGAAATTTTTTATGTATTGCTTCTGCAAATTTTTTTGCTTCTTCAAGGTTAGGAGTAGCAGTTTCGCACCATATTAAATCAGCGTATGGAGCATAAGCTAAGCCTCTTGATATAGCTTGTTCGATTCCACTTTTCACATAAAAGAAACCTTCAGGGGATCTTTCTCCAGTTAAAAAAGGTTTATCATTCTCATCATGATCGTTTGTAATTAATTTTGCTGCATTAGCATCAGTTCTAGCTAGTATAATTAATGGTACATCTGCTATATCTGCAGCCAACCTTGCTGCCTTAAGATTTTTAATAGCAGTACCTGTTGGGACTAAAACTTTTCCACCCATATGCCCACATTTTTTTTCACTTGCTAATTGATCTTCAAAATGAACTCCTGCAGCACCAGCCTTTATAAATTTTTTTGTTAATTCAAAAACGTTAAGAGGTCCCCCGAAACCTGCTTCACCATCAGCAATAATTGGCAACATGTAATCAACTTTATTTTCTGCTTTCATTTCTCCATCTTTAAGTTCCATATGCTGTATCTGATCAGCTCTAATGAGGGCATTGTTGATGGAGTCAACTAATTTTGGGGCACTGTCAAAGGGATAAAGTGATTGATCAGGATACATTTCGCCAGCTGTATTTGCATCAGCTGCTACCTGCCATCCACTAACATAAATTGCTTTTAACCCTGCTTTAGCATGTTGTACCGAATGATTTCCAGATAGAGAACCAAGTGTATTTACAAATGGCTCAGTATTTAAGAGAGTCCATAATTTTTTTGATTGAAGTTCACAAATAGAATAATGAATTTTTATCGATCCTCTAAGTCTCTCAACTTCTTTTTCTGTATAATCTCTTTTAATGCCTGAAAATCTTTTAAGTTCGTAAGATACATTAGATTTTGTCATTTAACTTAACCTGTTTATTTGAATTATGAAGATGAGTAATTTAACTAATCCTGGTCTTCTTGATCTTCACTGTAATTCTGATCTGAAAAGCAGATATCGTCATGATGAGATACACAGTTTGAAGGTTTACTTCTATCTTCAGGATTTATTAAATTTCTCATGAAGTGTTAATATTAACAAAATATTAACAAGTAAAGATTTTTATTGATATTAATTGATAAATTGATTAAATTATTAACTGAAAATTAACAAAATATTAACTAATAGTTAATTATGCGTAAAATATACAATTATGGTCAAATAATAAGGGCTAAAAGACAAAATAAAAATATTAAAGCTATAACTCTTGCTAAAGACCTTGGCATAACTCCCGCATACCTTTCTTTAATTGAGTCCAATCAAAGAAAGCCAGATGGGGATTTATTATTAAGAATCCAGGATTTATTAGAATTGCAAAAGGAAGATTTAACAAAAAGAACCGACCCAGATCTCGAAACAAGAACTCAAGAAATTGTAAAAATATCATTGTTAGAAGACTTGGATATTCGTTCAGATGAAGTTCAAGAGATAGTTAGATTAAACCCCAAAATTGCCAAAGCATTAGTGAAACTTGGAATTGATCACAAAAATAAAGAACATGAGTTAGGACAAAATATAGAAAAAAAAATATATGAAGGGGGAACAACTTTTCCAGGAGAAATTGTATCAGACTTTATTCAAAAATTTGAAAATTATTTTCCTAAGCTTGAAAAATTCGCAACAGAAATTTCCGAAAAAGTAAAATTAAATAATAGAACCAGATATCTGTCTCTTTGCAACTATTTGAAAGAAAAACATCAAATAAATGTCAAAGATATACTTCCGCAAGAAAACAAACCATTTTCAAAAATTTTTTATCCTGACAAACGTGAATTTCATTTATCTGATTTATTAAATCTCGAAACAAAAAAATTATTCACTGCTGCATTAGTTTCCCAGTTAGAAGCAGATGAAATAATTGAAGAATATTTAGACGATTTTTCTTTTCCTTCTGATACGAGTAGAAAAGTTTCCAAAGTTGCATTACTAAATTATACGGGTGCTGCAATAATGATGCCTTATGAAACTTTTTTTCATGAATGTGTAAAAAAACATAGATATGATTTAGAACTTTTACAATCTACGTTTGCTGTTTCTTTTGAACAAGTGTGCCATAGAGTTACTTGTCTTAATAACCCAGATCCAAAATTAAGAGGTATACCTTTACATATGATTAGAGTTGACAGAAGTGGAAATGTTTCAAAAAGATTTTCACTTTCAGGTATTGAGCTGCCCAGACTTAGTGGTGCTTGTCCGAAGTGGAATGTCTATAGTGCATTTTCGAATCCAGGTAAAATTAGTGCTGCAGTGAGTAAAATGACTGATGGTGAAAAATATGTCTGTATTGCAAGAACTGTAGAGAAAGGAATTTCAAAATACGGAGAAGAGAAAGGTTTGCTTTCGATTGGTTTAGGATGTCAAATTAAGCATGCTAAAGATTTTGTTTATGCAGATGGACTAAACTTAAATGATGAAAAAAGTGAGTCAAAAATTGGAGTATCTTGTAGAAAATGTGATCGACTAGATTGCAGTCAAAGAGCCTTTCCACCTGACACTCAAAACTATGATGTAAATATCAATCAAAGAGGAGTATCAATTTTTGTTAATGGTTAATTCTAATTACTTTCTTTTTTAGCTCTTTCTCTAGCTAATAACTGTGTTAATGAATCAACCATAAGATCTGATGCTTTAAAAATTTCACTTGGCTTAAATTCATGAGATAAATTTTTTTCTGGATTAGATTTATCTTCGATTACTATACCCTCTTCAGGAGAATTATCTTTGATATAAATTAAAATAAGCCACTCATCGTCTTTCGATTCATCCCATTTAATAAAAATTTCACCAGTTTCAAATCTTCTATCTAAACATCTAAAAATCGACATATGTCTTGTAATGTGTCTTTTGTTAAGCTGAAATACCAAGCTACTAGCACTTCTATAAAAACTTTCTAAAGAAAGCTCAATTCTTTGCCTAGCTATAGTATATTCTTTCTCTTTTCTTAGTAGAGTTTCTCGATCATCACCTTCTTGAATTTGAACTCCAAGAGCTTCCACTCTTTCTCTAATTTTTTGATCCCTTATAATTCTATATTTTTCTTTTAATTTTTCTATTCTCTCTTGAAGACCAGAATAATCTTCTCTTTTTTCCCTCAAAGAAATTCTTTCCAATTTTTCTAGCTCTTTAAGTTCTCTAATTCTAAATTTTTCAATTTGCCTATCTAACTTTAATTGTTGTAAAAATTGCTTTTGCTTTTCTGCTTGTTCTTTTCTAACAATTGCCTGTTCTTGCCTTAAAAACAATTTTATATCTCTTGATCTTTCTTTTTCTAGTTTGATTTCTTCTTTTAAAGCTTTTTCTTTAAGCTTAATTTTTAGCTTTTCTTCTTCTTCTTTTTGTTTTGCAAGTTCAACTTTTTCTTGTCTCGCCTTTTCTTGTTCTTCTATTTTTATTCTTTTTTTTTCTTCTGCTTTTATATCTTTGTATTCTCTAATTTTATTTTCAATTTTATCAAAGAAGCTTTTTATTTTCTGATCTAAGTTAAAGTTTATTTTGATCTTGAAATTAAACTTAAATTTCTCTTGAAATTTAATTATTTTATAAATTAGGCTATTTTTCTTGCCTTGGGATATTTGAGCATTTAAATTTTTCTTTTTCTTTCTTCTGATTATTTTTTTTATTGTTTTTCTTCGATTAAAATATTTTTTTTTCTTATTTTTTACTTTATATAATTTTTTTTTCGTTGTTATTTTTTTTTTTTTTACTTTAACAGCTTTTTTCTTTTTTTTTTTCATAAATGGCCAAACTTAAATTTATCAATAAATAATTAATAAATATAGTCCCTTGTATTTGGAACTGAAGTGAAGTTTTTTGTTAGTTGTAATTGAAATACAACCTGATCTCCCCATTTAAAAGCCATCTCGCATCCCGCTAGATAAAATTCCCACATTCTCAAAAACTTTTCATCAAAAAGCTCTAAAACTTTCTCTCTTTTACCTAAAAATCTCTCTTTCCAATGCCTTAAAGTATGGGAATAATGTAATCTTAATACTTCCATATCTGAAATTACCAAACCGGAATTTTCAATTGGTCTAGCTATTTCGCTGAGGCTTGGAGTGTATCCTCCTGGAAAAATATATTTTGTAATCCATGGGTGTGGGTCTCTTGGAGGGTTCGAAGATCCTATCGTGTGAATTAATGCTACCCCATCATTATTTAGAAGTTCAGATACTTTGTTAAAATATTTTTTATAAAATTTTCTTCCTACGTGTTCAAACATGCCTACGCTAACTATCCTATCAAATTTTTCATTTAATTCTCTATAATCCAATAGTTTAAAACTTACCTGGTTTTCAAGATTAAGCTCTCTTACTTTGTCTAAACTATATTGTAACTGGTTTTCTGAAAGTGTAATCCCTAAAACTTCACATTTAGATTGTTTTGCAATTTCAATCGCTAATGTTCCCCATCCAGAACCTATATCTAACACTTTTTGATTAGGCTTTAAATTTAGTTTTTTTATTATGTGTTTTATTTTATTTTCTTGTGCGGTTTCTAAAGTATCATTATCATTTTTAAAATATGCACATGAATATTGTCTATTTTTATCTAAGAAAAAATCATAAAGTTTTTCAGAAATATCATAATGATGAGCAACATTAGTCTTCGATTTAGAAATTAAATTAAAACTAGTCAAATATCTATAAGTGCCTCTGAGTTTATTTAATATCTTAGAATAGTAATTAGTATCACCTCTTCCAATATTTTTCATAGTCAATTCTAAAAATTCAGTCAAAGATCCATTTTCTAACTTGATTGAACCATCGGTATATGCTTCACCAAAATATAAATCTGGAAGAAAAAGAAGTTTATAATGAAGTTTTTTGTCTAAAATAGTTAATTTGATTGGAGGATTTTTTTTAGGTTTGCCAATGACATATTCTTTAGAATTTGCATCAATAAGAATAAAACCATCTTCTTTAAACAGATTTTCACAAAACTGGGACAAATTCATTTTTATTCTTTTAAATTATCTATATTAAAATCTAATTTGTCTAAATCTTCAAATAATTTTTTTTTATCATTTTTGGATAATAAACTAAGTGTTGGTATAACATTTTCATATATTTTATCTTTTTGAGCCATAAAACTATGTAAACCCGAAATAAGATTATATTTATCAAAAACTTTCCTAACACTGCATAATTTTTCATTTGAAGTTTGTTTTTTACCTTGTTCAAAATCATCATAAACTTTTCTAGCTAATGGTGCAGTTACATTGCATGTCGCACTAATGATTCCGCTACAACCTAATTCTAAACCTTTTAATAATTTTTCTTCAGATCCTGGAAAAATTAAAAAATTTTTAATTTTTAAGTTTTCATATAAATTATAAGAACTATCTTTCACTCCTACTATTTGTTTCGGAAACAGCTTTACAAGAGTTTGGATGCATTCTATGCTAAATTTATAGCCACAAAGTTTTTCAAAATTATAAAGAATTATTCTACAGTCCTTTATCGACTCTAAAATTTTTGTATAATACCTTATTACATCTTCATCCCTGTACTTGTAGTAAGCTGGGGGCATAATCAAATAATCTTTAAAATTTAAAGAGTTTGATATTTTCATTAAATTAATTGTTTCGCTTAAAGAATTAAGACCTGTGCCGATTATATATTTATTTTTATATTTGCTTTTAGATAACTTATTTATTAGTTGAATTTTTTCACTTACTGATATTAGTTGTGATTGGCCAGTACTTCCAAATACCGCTGCTCCATGACAACCAATATCAATTAGATTTTCTGCATGTAATATTGTTTTTTCTATATTTAAAGCTAAATTACTATCAAGAACTGATAAAGTGGCCGCATAAATGCCTTTAATTTCATTCATATTTAAAATTTATATAAAAAAAAAATTTAGTAAAGATTATAAAGTATAATTATGAAAATATTAGCAATTCAAAATAGAATGGGTATTGGGGATATGGTAATTTTTTTACCGTTTATCGAAGCAATTGCTAAAAAATTTAACACTCAGGTCAGTATTTTAGCTAAAGAAAATTCAAAAATTTCTCATTTTATAAAAAATAATAAATACATTGGCCAAATAATATATTTAGAAAGAAATAATAAAAAAAACAGACACGATGGTTTTTTTGGAACTATAACTTTGATTAAAGAACTAAAAAATCATAACTTTGATAAAGCCTTTATTTTTAATTCTTCCCTAAGATTTAATATAATTGCCAAAATAGCTGGTATTAAAAAAGTTTATCAATATCCATTATTTGAAAAAAAAAATCAACATATCATTGATGCTGCAAAAAAATTTTTAAAAAAAGAGATCGACCTAGATGTTGATAGTAACCCTGTAATTATTTTAAATGAAAATGATGTAAAAAAAGCTCAAAAAAATTTTAATATCAATATTAATCAAAAAAATATTCTTCTTGGGATAGGCGGTTCAGGTGAAACCAAAAGAATACCACCAGAAATAATATTAAAATTTATGGAAATGTCAGTTTCACATTACAATGATTGTAAATTTTTTTTAGCGACTGGACAAAATGAAAAAGAACAAATTATTTTAAATGAAATTCTTAATTCAAAGTTTAAAGAGAGGTGTGTAGCTTTAGATAAAATGCGATTAGAAGATATACTTCCAATAATTAAAAATTGTAATATTGCAATATGTAATGATTCTAGTTTTAGTCATTTGTCTGCAGCTCTACAAGTAGAAACTATAGTTTTAATGTCTGACACACCTTTGGTATATGGAAATTATAGTTCAAAAATGCATCCGATTATACCTGATGGAGAGACCACTGTTACCCATGATACACATGGTAAAAATAAAATTAACCCCGAAAAAATTTTTCAGAAATTTAAAAAGTTATTAAATTAAGTTAGATCTTTTAAAACAATTTCTTTTGCTTCATTGACTATCGCTGCCAATCTACTTAATTCTGGACTTACATCTGGATGAATTTTCTTCATTATTTTTTTATATGATTTTAACACATCCTCTTTTTTATATTTCTTTTTTGAGTCTAGATTCAGAATTTTATAAGCTTCGTCTAATGAAATACTTTGAGTATTTAAATTTTTATTAAAATTACTAAAATTAAATCTTCCAGAATTTTTTAATAATCTGAGTAAACTCCATAATCTTAAAATCTTAAAAAGACTTAAGCCTGCTTTAGTCTTTATCAATGGCAATATCATAAGCATAAAAGGTAAGGAAAATATATATCTTCCAGCATATGCCATTATTATTGCTAAAATTACTGCCAGAGCTATTGTAATTGATCTTACTACTTTAGAAATTTTTTTTGAAGATGTCTTAATAAACCAGTTTAAAATTAGATAAACTAGGACAAAAATAATAAGTGTTATAAAAAAAATATTCATGTATTAGATTATATTATTATGAAAACACCACGGCTAGAAAAAAAACTAGAAATGAAAACTTGTCACAACATTGAATGGGAGGATAATTATAGCTGGATACATCAATCAAATATACTTGATGTTTTAAAAGATAGTTCAAAACTATTGCCAGATGTAAGGAAGTATCTTGAAGATGAAAATGCATTTACAGAACATCATTTAAAAGACACTAAAAATATACAAAAACAATTATTTGATGAAATTAAAGGAAGAATAAAATTAGATGATGAATCTTTACCATATAAAGATAAAGATTATGAATATTGGACAAAAACTACAACTAAAGGAAATTATTCCATTAAGCTAAGAAAAAAAATTGGCTCTGATAAAATCGAAGAAATATGGGATGGCGATAAAGAAAAACAAAAATTAAAAACTGAATATTTTGGAGTTGGAGATTTAGAAGTAAGTTTTAATGATAAATATCTTGGTTACTCTCTAGATCTAAAAGGATCTGAGTATTATACAATTTACGTTAGAGATATTAAATCTAAAGAGCTTGTTACAGAAAAAATTGAAGAAACAAGTGGTGGGATAACTTTTAGTTTAGATGATAAATTTATTTATTATTCAAAACTTGATGAACATCATAGACCACGAAAAATATTTAGGCACAGATTGGGGACATCTGTTAATGATGATGAATTAATATTTCAAGAAAAAAGTGAAGCGTTTACAGTTAGTATAGGTATAAGTTCAGATGAAAAGTATTATTTTATAACAACATCAGATCATAATACTTCTGAACAATATTACTTTGGAATAGATGAGGAGAATCCTAAACCTAAACTTATTAAAAAAAGAAAAAAAGGAGTAATTTATTCAGTTAATTCATGGGACGGGAAATTCTATTTACATACAAATGAAGATGCTGAGGATTTTAAAATAGATTTTTGTGATGATCTATCTAATCAAAATTGGAAAACGTTTGTCCAGGCTAAAGATGAAGTATTAATAGGTGGGCTAGTATTTTTAAAAGATTGGATTATTAGATCGGAAACATCAAACGCTTTAGGCAAATTGATTATAAGAAACCCTAAAACTGGTAAAGAAGATGATTTAAATTTTGTTGATGAAAAAGTAATTGTTCCTGGAATATCATTAAAACAAAAAGATAAAAATACAGATGAAGTTTATCTTTCATACTCTTCTCCTAAAACTCCAGGTAAAACATTTTTATATAATTTAAAAACAAATGATAAAAAGCTTGTTAAAGAACAAGAAATTCCATCTGGTCATGATCCAAATGATTACATAGTTGAAAGACTGGAATGCCCTTCTCATGATGGAAGAATGGTTCCTATCACGGTTACTAGGCATAAAAATACTAAAATAGATGGATCATCAAATCTATTGCTTTATGGGTATGGCTCATATGGAAGCTCAATGTCTCCTGGTTTTTCTTCAACGAGATTAAGTCTAATAGATAGAAATATAATATGGGTTACTGCACATATAAGAGGAGGCATGGAAAGAGGAATGAAATGGTGGAAAGAAGGAAAACTTCTAAATAAAAAAAATACCTTTAAAGATTATATCGCAGCTGCAGAATTTTTAATTAAAAAAAATTATACCACTAAAGGAAAAATAATTGGAATGGGTGGGTCAGCTGGAGGGTTGCTAATGGGAGCAGTAGTCAATCAAGCTCCCGATTTATTTCTTGGGATTATTATGGCTGTTCCTTTTGTAGACTCATTAACGACAAACCTTGATCATTCATTACCATTAACCGTAGGTGAATTTGATGAGTTTGGAAATGCAAAAGAAAATAAGGATCATTTCGATTATATTTATTCATATGCGCCATATAACAACATAAAAAAAATGGATTACCCTCACATTTTAATTACTACAAGTTTAAGTGATAATAGAGTTTTATTTGATGAGCCGGCAAAATTTACTGCAAAATTAAGAGATTATAAAACTGATAATAATCTTCTTCTATTAAAAACTGAAATGAAGGCTGGGCATGGAGGCAAATCCGGTAGAGACGGAGCAATTGAGGAGATTGCAATAGATTATGCTTTTGCTTTAAAGATTTCAAAAAAAATTTGAAAAATTCAAACTTGAAAAAATAAAAATAGTTACCATATATAATCTGTAAGTTGCCTAATGGGGCTTACAAAAAACAACCTTGCTAATAAAGGAGGATATTATGACAAGTAAGGATTTATCTATATTCAACTCACTAAGACCTTTTTCAATTGGTTTTGACGACATGTTTGATCAATTTGAAAATATGTTGGGTAATGGAGGTTTGACTATGCAGTCAAACTATCCACCATACAATATAAGAAAAACTGGAAAGGATAAATATTCAATTGAATTAGCCTTAGCTGGTTTTAGTAAAAAGGATGTTGAGGTTGAATTTGAAGACAATTTATTAACTGTTAAAACAAAACAAGTTAATAAGTCTGAAAATAAAAATGAAGATGGTGAAATTATTCACAAGGGTATTTCGCAAAGACAATTTGCAAGATCATTTACAATTGCAGATGATGTAAAAGTAGGTGGCGCAGAACTTAAAGATGGTCTTTTGACGATAGCTTGTGAAAGAATTATCCCAGAATATAAAAAGAAAAAACTTATTGAAATTAAATAAGTAAATAACCTTATTTGTGGGGAGAAAATCCCCACAGATTTAAAATTATTTTTAAAAACACCCTTTTGAATTAAATCCAATAACCATTTTATTTTCGTCTACTTCAAATTTTCTTTCACAAGGAATCCCATATTTTTTTGTGTTGTAAATTAAAATTTTAGTACCAGTTTCAGACTTGCTTTCAGTGTCAGGGTTGCCCATAACTATTTTTAATTCCGATTCTGGTTGTCCAATAAATTTACTTAATTTTTTATTTTCTTTTTTTACTACCTCGTCAGATTTTTTTTTGATCGTCTCACATCCAGAAACAAAAATTAGTAAAAATACCAGTATTAAAAAGTGAGTTATTTTCATTTTTTATTTTAAAATATCACTTAATAAGTACCACAAATATTAACTTTTAAGTTGTATAAATTATCAGTTTATTCAGAAATTCAATTTTTTTTATTAATAAAAAGAGATTTTAATCATCGAATCAATTAAGTTGCAACTAACTTGGAGGTCAAATGTTAGATAAATACTTTGATTATAGAAAACATAAAACGGATTTTAAAACTGAAGTTGTAGCTGGAGTAAGTACTTTTCTTACAATGGCATACATAATGTTTTTAAATCCTGTCATACTTTCCGATGGTGGGTTTGACTTTGGTGGAGTTTTCACAGCAACAGCCCTCGCAGCAGCGTTGGCATGTTTTATTGCTGCATTTTACGCCAAAACTTGGCCAGTAGGACTTGCGCCAGGAATGGGAATAAATGCATTTATTGCTTATGGAGTTTGTTTGGGTATGAAATATACTCCAGCAGAAGCATTAGGTGCTGTTCTTGTTGCCGGTGTAGTCTTCTTAATTATTTCATTAACACCAATAAGAGCTTGGTTAATTAATTCAATACCAAAAAGTTTAAAACTTGGAATTGGAGCAGGTATTGGATTATTTTTAGCAATTATAGGTTTTGAAATAATGGGCTTAACTGCAGATAATCCTGTTACACTTGTACAGTTGGGAGACTTGTCTAATCCACTTCTATTATTAGGAGCTGGGGCATTTATTTCAATGATTGTAATGGAAAAAAAAGGAATAAAAGGAAATATAATTATTGGGATTGTAGCTTTTAGTGCAATTGCTTGGATAACTGGTCTTGGAAAATTTAATGGAGTAGTTTCTGCTCCACCACCAATGACTCACTTGCTTGCTTTTGACTTGGGTGCTGCACTTAGTGCATCAATGGTCACTGTTATTTTTACATTATTCTTTATAGACTTTTTTGATACTGCGGGAACACTAACAAGTGTTGCTAATGTATCAGGAAAAATTGGTCGTGATGGTAAAATACAGGATATTGATAAAGCTATGCTTTCTGACAGTGTTTCTACTGTTGCAGGTGCTGTAATGGGTACTAGTACAGTTACAACTTATGTCGAGTCTGCTGCAGGTGTAAAAGCTGGTGGAAGAACAGGAATGACATCGTTAACAATTGGAATACTTTTCCTTGCGTGTCTTTTCTTTTCTCCTCTTGCAACTAGTTTGCCTAAAGAAATAGATGGAGCTGCATTAATTTATATTGCAACTTTGTTTGTTAGAAATATAGTGGATATAGAATGGGATGATATAGCCGAAGCAGGGCCTGCTGTTCTTGCAATGATAGCTATGCCATTTACTTATTCTATTTCACATGGAATAGCTTTAGCATTCATATCGTATGCAGCAATTAAATTACTTACAGGAAGATTGGACGTTAGCCCAGCTATATGGGTTATTGCGGCTTTGAGTGTTGTAAGTTTTGTTGTAGCTTAAACAAATTAGTTTTAAAATTTTATTTAGGGCGGTCTTTAGATCGCCCTTTTTATTTGTGGTGCTTTTTTTTAATATCTTCTATTCTTATTTCTTCGTAAATTTCAAATGGCTGAACAATCCAAGGATTATCAGGTAAATTAACTGCACAATAATCTGGATTAAAAGTAGACTTTTTTTTCTTCCAAAGAGTAGCTGTCTTAATATCTTCAATTTTATCTTTTATTGGTTTGTATTTTTTTAGCCAGTCTATACTCTTATTAAAAGTAATACCTGTGTCAGATAAATCATCACACAATAAAATTCTGCCTCCCATATTTGGTGCAATTGAACTCATTTCTCTTGAAAAAACAATATCGCCTTGTTCATCTTCAATTCCCTTCCCGCTATACGACTCAACAGCCAAATATCCACATTTTAATTTAAAAACCCTACTTAGGACATCTATCATAGGAGCGGCCCCACGCATGATTCCAATTAATATCGTTGGTTTATATCCGCTTTCATGTATTTGGATAGCCAATTTTTCTACAGTCTTATTATATTCGTCCCAATCAATGATTAATTTTTCTGACATATATTTCTATAATACTAAGTTTTAAAAATGAAAAGTAAAAACGCAAGTAGAATAAAAGATAAAATTGAAAAAATTAAAATATTCAACCTATGAATGTTTTTGCCTCTTAAATTAAAGTAGTGCCTTGCTAGTCCAGAAATTAAAGCAATTACACACAAAATTAACCAGTTATATTTGTGATATACTAAGAAACTATAGTGTCCTGAGAGCATTGTGAAAAGAACAAAAAAAGTTGCATAATTATTATGTATCGATCTTTGTTTTGCAGCTAATGAAAGACTCATATCAAATTTTTCGGTTCTAGAACTGCTGCTAATAATATTCATCTGATTTGGAATTATGACAGTAAAAACATTCCCAAACATATTTGAGCCAACTATTAAGCCCACACTTAAAAAAGCGAATTTTGGACCAAATATTTTTGTTAAACTAAAGGATATAATAAATAACAATAACATCATTATTGCTATAAAAAGTTTGTTATTTTTTATTATATTAGACTTACAAATTCTATCATAGACAAACCAAGATAGAACTAAATACATAATTGAGATAAACACAGCATTTATCGGTGTTAATAATAAAACCTTTTTATCAACCATTAAAATACCGGCGTTATAATAATAAATAATTGCTAAGAGAAGTATTCCAGTTATAAATGTTAAATAACTCTGCCATTTAAAAATTATTAAATTATCTAAGTATTTTGTGGACTCTAACTTTTTCAACCTTGTTAGTTTATAGTAGTATCCAGAGTGCATTAAATACCCTTCTCCATCTATATCTTCGCTTGATATATTTTTGTTAAGTTTATTATCTAAATAATTGAATAAAAAACTATTCCCAACCCACAGAATAGCAAACAATACATGTCCCCATCTTAAAATTAACTCTAACCATTTAAATGTATAGGCAATAATTTCCATAATTCTCAATATTCAATTTTATCTGTTTTTTTGTCCCATATTTCAAAAGCTTTAATAGCTTTATCTCTCATCATTTGTTTCATTGGAATTTTTCTATCTTTAAATTCTTTTTTAATTTCAGAGTATATTAATGAATCATCAAAATTTATTTTTTTTGCATCGCTTCTATTATTTGCATAAAAAATATTATCAATATGTGACCAATATATTGCTGACAAACACATCGGACATGGTTCACAGCTACAGTATAAATCACAACCAGAAAGATTAAAGGTATTTAATTTTTTACAAGCTTCTCTGATTGCAACAATTTCTGCATGTGCGGTTGGATCATTTGATGACGTAACTCTATTAGAACCTTCAGATACGATAGTTCCATTTTTTGTGATCACACATCCAAATGGTCCACCATCTTTTTTTGCACTATTTATAGAAAGTTCTATTGCCCTTAACATAAAATTTTCTTTAGAAGACATAGTTTTTACCTTTAATTATAATTGATTCTACTTTTTAAATCTTTTAGACTCATTAGAATTTTTTCAGAAGTCGCTGGCCCATCTATCTTTGGTATCAATTTATATTTTCCTACAGAAGCTATAGCGTCCTTAATTGCAAAAAATACACTCATTGCCAACATTAAAGGAGGCTCTCCAGTAGTTTTAGCTTTATTAACTACATTTTCAGTATTTCTTCCTCTTTTAAAAATTTCAACATTAAATATTTTTGGAACGTCACTTACAGCAGGTATTTTGTAAGTTGAAGGAGAAAAAGTTGTAATTTGGCCATTTGATTTCCAATTCACTTCTTCTATTGTTAACCATCCTTGACCTTGAACAAAACCTCCTTCGATTTGTCCCATTTCCAAAGCTGGATTAATTGCTTTTCCTGCATCATGAATTATATCAACCCTATCAATTTTATTTTCACCTGTAAGGGTGTCTATTGTAACTTCGGTAACAGCTGCGCCATAACAAAAATATAAAAATGGCCTTCCAGTGAAGGTTTCTTTGTCAAAATGAATCTTGGGTGTAGAATAAAAACCAGAAGATGATAAAGAAATTCTATTTAAATACGCCTCTTTGATTATTTTTTTAAAGTTAAACATTCTATTATTAAATTTAATAAATCCATTTTCATATTTTACTTTTTTACTTTTAATTTTATATTTTTTCATAATAAAATTTTCTAAATTCTTTTTAATTTTTGAAACTGCATTAAGTGCAGCAGCACCATTTAGATCTGTTGTTGAAGATGCAGCACTAGCTGATGTATTAGGAACTTTTGAAGTATTTGTTGAAGATATTTTGACTTTTTCAAAAGATATTCCAAATTCATTGGCAACAAGTTGTGCAATTTTTGTATTTGTACCTTGTCCCATTTCAATTCCTCCATGATTCAAATAAATACTTCCATCTGTATATATATGAACTAATGCACCAGCTTGATTTAAATGTGTGGTAGTAAATGATATACCAAATTTCACTGGAGTAATTGCAATTCCTTTTTTTAGATATTTGTTTTTAAAATTAAATTTTTTTATTTTAGAATATCTTTTTTTGTAATTTGATTTTTTAACTAATTTATTAAAGATTTCTTGAATTACATTATCTTCAATTTTCATTCCATAATGTGTTACATTTTTTTTATTTTTTTGATAAAAGTTTCTTCTTCGTATTTCGTAAGGATCTTTGTTTAAATATCTTGAAATATTATCTATGATATTTTCAATAACCATCATTCCTTGATTACCTCCAAAACCTCTAAAGGCTGTTGCAGAAACTGTATTAGTTTTACAAAGATAATTTTTTATTTTTACATTTGAAAGATAATATGCGTTATCTATATGGAGTAATGCTCTTCCATTAATAGCTCCTGACAAATCTGGAGACATTCCACATCTTGAAGCAAGCTTAATATTTAATCCTTCAATAACTCCTAATTTGTTGAAACCTACTTCATACTCTGAATAAAAGTCATGTCTTTTTCCTGTAATAATAATATCGTCGTCTCTATCTAATCTCAATTTAACAGGTCTTTTTGTTTTATGTGCAAGTAGCGCACAAATGCTTGAAGTTAAAAAATTAGTTTCTTTACCTCCAAATCCTCCACCTATCCTCCTAACTAAAACAGTTATTGTGTTACTTTTTTGGTTAAGCATCTTAGCAATAATTTGTTGGGTTTCAGATGGATGTTGCGTTGAGCTATATATTAATAAATCATTATCTTCTTTAGGAATTGAAAATGCAACTTGGCCTTCTAGATAAAAATGCTCCTGACTTCCTGTCGTGAAATTTCCTTTTAAATAATTTTTTGATTTTTTGATTTTTTTATCAGGATCTCCCCTTTGAACTTTCACTCCTTTTAGAATAAAACTTTTTTTTTTTAGGGCTTCTTTTATAGTAATAATTGGTTTTAAATTTTTATACTTTACTTTAGCTTTTAAAACTGCTTTTCTTGCAAGTTCAGTGGTTGTTGCCGCAACAGCAAAAAGAGGCTGACCATAATATTCTACTTTTTTTGGTGGGAATATTGGATCTCCGTCAAATACTGGCCCAACATCATTTCTTCCTTTGATGTCTTTATGTGTAACTACAGATATAACACCTTCGCTAGCCCATACTTTTGAAAGATCAATTTTTTTAATTATAGCATTAGCATTTTTACTCCAACCAATGGCACCAAATATCGTCCCATGTGGTTCAGCAATATCATCCGTGTATTGTGCATAACCAGTTACATGCTTTTCTGCACTTTCGTGTGGTCTATTTTCATTTATATATATATTTTTTCTCATTAGTTTTTTAATTCGATCCGATTTTTATTTTGTATTTCAGCAAAGAATTTTGTTAATAAATTTTTTGCTATTTCAATACGATATTCTTTGCTAGCTCTCATGTCGCTAATTGGTTCAAAATCTCTTAGTAAACTTTCTTTTGCTTTATCTAGTATCTTATTTGAAAATTCCTTATTTTTTAAAGTTTTTTCGCAGTATTTCGCCCTTTTTGGAATTGCAGACATCCCACCGAAAGCAATTTTTACATTCTTTATTTTTTTATTTTTAATTTCGAAGTTAAAAGATGCACATACCGATGATATATCGTCATCAAATCTCTTAGAAATTTTATATGCTTTAAAAATGTTTTTTGGGTAAATGGGAATTTTAATTGAACTAATGAATTCTTTCTTTTTAAGTTTTGTTTTTCTATAGCTTATAAAAAAATCTTTAAGTTTAACTATTTTTTTTGTTTTATTATTTTCAATGATAATAAGTGCATCAAGGGAAAGTAGTAAAGGTAAAGTATCGCCAATTGGAGATGCAGTTGCAATATTTCCAGCAATAGTAGCTACATTCCTTATTTGTACTGATCCATATCTTTTTAAAATTTTGTTAAAATCTAAGTAATATTTTTTTATATACTCCTCAACATTTATCAAAGGTGTATTTGCTCCAATTTCAATAAAAGAGTTATTTTTTTTTATATAATTCAATTCTTTAATTCCTCCTAAATAAATTAAACTATCTAAATTTTTTCTCTCTTTTGTAACTGTCAAGGATAAATCTGTTCCACCGCTCAGTAATTTAGAATTAGGGTTTTTATTTAAAATTTCTTTTAATTCGCTAATATTTTTTGGTGCATAGTATTTTTTTCCATTATTTATACTGATTGTATTAGACTGTATTTTTTTTAAAAGATTTATAGTTTTTTTTTTATATGTTTCAAATTTATCATTAATTTTTTTATTATTTAAACTTTTAGCTGCGTCAATAATTGGCCTATAACCTGTACACCTACATAAATTTCCAGAAATTGAATCACTTATAACATCATGATTATACGACTTATTTTTTTTATACATTGCAAATAATGACATGACGAAACCTGGGGTACAAAAACCACACTGAGAACCATGATAATCAACCATAGCTTTTTGAACAGGATGCAAAGAACCATTTTTATCTAATAGATCTTCTACAAGAATTAATTGCTTTCCGTGTAGTGTGGGAACAAACGCAATACAAGAATTTATTGCTTTATAAATTAATTTATTTTTATTTTCTTCAGCTAATACTATTGTGCATGCTCCACAACCTCCTTCGGCACAACCTTCTTTGGTTCCAGTTCTTTTTAATTTTAATCTTATAAAATTAAGAAGTGTTTCATTTGGATCTGGATTATTAACTTCCAAAATTTTGTTTTTCCATACAAATTTAATTGTTCTGGAAATCATTTAACTTCCTCTATAAGTAGAATAGCTCCATGGAGATACAAGCAAAGGTACATGATAATTTTCTTTAGCATTAGAAATTCCAAATTTTACAATTACTTCATCTAAAAATTTAGGTTTTTGTAATTCTAATTTTTTTTGAAAATATTCACCCACAAAAAATACTAATTCATACTTTCCGATTTTAAAATTATCTCCTTCAGCCAAAGCCTTTGAGGAACGTCCATCATCATCCAGTGTAACGCTAGAGATTTTAGTTTTTTTATCATTTTTATCATAATAATAAAGTTCAACCTTAATATTTTTTCCAGGTTTTCCGGAATAAACATCTAAAACATGAGTTGTTAATTTTGCCATATATCAAATATATATTATACAATAATTTGGTATTTTAATATTAAAACTAACATAGAATAATTTTTTATATGGACTCAATAAATAACATAAACAAATTAACAAAGAATGATTTTATTAGTATTTTTGGAAATGTTTTTGAAAAATCAAATTGGATTGCCGAAAAAGTCTATTTATCAATACCATTTAATAGTTTTGCTGATCTAAAAAGTAGATTTATAGAAATTTTTGAAAGTGAAACAAAAGAAAATCATCTAAAAATTCTTCTTTCTCATCCTGATTTGGGTATAAAACAAAAATTGACATCGGACTCTGAAAAAGAACAATCTAACTCTGAATTAGATAAATGTTCAAAAGAACAGTTTGAAAAATTAAAATTACTAAATAAAGATTACAAAGAAAGCTTTGGTTTCCCTTTTATAGTTTGTATATCTGGAATGAATAGACTTGAAATTTTAGATTTATTTGAAAAACGATCTAATAATAATAAAAATTCTGAGTTTGAAGAGGCAAAAATTCAAGTAAAAAAAATTGCATTATTGCGTCTAGAAAAAATTTATAAAGAGTAAAATATGAAAATTTATGACTGTTTTATGTATTATGATGAAGATCTATTATTAGATTTAAGACTTAATATTTTAGATAAGTATATAGATTATTTCGTTATTGTAGAAAGTGAATTTTATCATAATGGAAAAAAAAGAAATTTAAAATTTCAAATAAAAAATTTTGAAAAATTCAAAAATAAAATTATTTATATTTCTCAAAAAAAAGAACCCGAAGGTATATTAAAACTTAATGAAAATGATGATGAGGGAACTAAATCCTATAAATTAATTTTTAATGCACATCTAAGAGAAAATGAACAAAGAAACCAAATTGAATATGGTATAAGTTCAGCAGAAGATAATGATATAATCCTTATATCTGACGTTGATGAAATTCCTAATTTAAATTCAGTAAATTTAAAAAAAATAAGTAATAAGATAATGATGTTTGAACAAGATATTTTTTACTATAAATTTAATAGATACCTACCAAATTTTACATGGTATGGGACTAAAGGTTGTAGAAAAAAATTTTTAAAAAAACCACAATGGCTTAGGAATATTAAAAGTAAAAGATTCCCATTTTGGAGAGTCGATACGCTTTTTTCAGAAACAAAATATATAGACAAATTTTATATTAAAAATGGAGGATGGCATTTTTCAAATGTTAAAAAGTTTGAGGATATTGAGCTAAAACTTAAATCTTATTTACACCATAGAGATTATGAGGTCGAAGAATTAGGTTTGGATAAGATTGAAGATTTAGTAAATAAAAATGAAACTATATATGATATGTTTGGGGACAAAACTTCAAAAAAATATGGAGATGATAAAAGAAAAAAACTTGAAAAATACGATTTAAACAAATTACCTATCTATATTCAGGAAAATAAAGATAAACTAAAAGTATGGATAGATTAATATTCTACATCTACGGGATCAATACTCCTCCACATATACCAGGTAAATACAGTTCTATAACCTAAAAATTTTTTAGAAATTTTATTTAAAAATTTTTCACTTGGAGGATATTTTACTTTATAACTTTTTGAGATTGCTTTTAACAAACCAATATCTTTAGTTGGAAATATATCTGGTCTATTCAAATTAAACATTAAAAAC
Organism: uncultured Pelagibacteraceae bacterium; assembly: GCA_902579215.1. Taxonomy (GTDB): domain Bacteria; phylum Pseudomonadota; class Alphaproteobacteria; order Pelagibacterales; family Pelagibacteraceae; genus Pelagibacter. Next base: position 37,595 of record CACHGH010000006.1, on the reverse strand, counting down.
ATTTGAGCGCTCCACACACCTAAACCTTTAAGTTGGGTAATATATTCAATAGCATTCTCATCATTCATTTTCTTTAATTTAGATACATTAAAAGATTTATTCATAAAACTTTTAGCAATATTTTTTAGATATGAAACTTTTTGGTGTGATAAACCTACGCTTCTTAGAGTTCTTTTATTTAGTTTTATTATTACTTTTGGTTTAATTTTTTTATTACACTTAATTCTAAACTTTGCCCATATAGAATCTGCAGCTTTTATCGATATTTGCTGGCCTATTATAGTTCTGCAAATTGAAAAAAAAGGATCATTCCTAGTTTTTAAATATGCATTCCTATTTTGTTTAATTATTTTTTTTAAAACTAAGTCTTTCTTTGATAATATTTGCTTTGCTTTTTTCCAATACTTTGGTGGGTTACTCATGCCTAGAAATTGATACTTGTTTATTTAAGTACACTTCTCTTCTAAATATAATTAATGATGAAACAATAACTAATATAGAACCAATAAGCGTTTTATAGGTTGGAACTTCTTCCCATATAAAATAACCAAAAAATATAGCAAAAACTAATGCTAAATATTTTAAAGGTGTAACTAAGGATACATCAGAAAATTTATAAGACTGGGTAAGCCATAAATTTGCTAAACCTCCTAGAATTCCCAAAAGTGATAATAAAAATAAATCTATTAAACTTGGTAACAACCATCCTTGTGGAATAGTAAAAAAACTTAAAATCATTATAGAAATAGAAAAATAAAAACTTATTAACCAAACTGGTTCTGTTTTGGACAATTGTTTAATAGCTATTGCAACATAGGAAAGGCCTAAACAAAAAACTATGGGATACAAATAGTATATGTTCATAGATGTAAATCCAGGCTCTGAAATTACTATAATCCCGACAAAGCCTACGACAACTGCTAGCCATCTGTACAAACCTACTTTTTCTTTTAATAAAAAAATTGATAATATAGTTGTGAAAATTGGTGCGGCAAATGAAATGCTAACAACTGTCGCTAAAGGAAGTTTTCTTAGTGCAATAAAAATCGCAACTATAGCAATTAAGCCTGATGCGCATCTTTTAAAGTGCAAAAGTGCTCTATCAGTTTTGTAAAAGTTGAAATATCTATCTCTAGGTATCAAAAAAAACAGAGGAATTAATCCACAAATTCCTCTAAAAAATAATACTTCTCCGACAGGATAATTTTCCGACCACTTAACAATTAAATCCATTATGGAAAATGCACATACTGATAGCAGCATGTACAAAAAGCCTAATTGATTTTTGGAAAACATAATAATAACTTTAGAAGAAATAAAAAATATATCAATGGAAATAGCAATACTAGCATGTGGATGTTTTTGGGGGCCTGAAATAAAATTCAGTAAGCTTAAAGGAGTTATAAAAACTGAAGTTGGTTATTGTGGTGGAAATAATGAAAAAACATCATATGAGGAAGTTTGTACTGGCAATACAAATCATGCCGAGGTAGTCAAAATAGACTATGACTCTAAAATAATTTCTTATGAAGAAATTTTAGATTTTTTTTTTGAAATTCATGATCCAACTACATTAAATTCACAAGGTCCCGATATTGGAACGCAGTATAGAAGTGAAATATTTTATTTAAATGAAAATCAAAAAAATATTGCTGAAAAAGCTATAGAAAAAAATAATCAAAAGTATTTTGGAAAAATCGTTACAAAAATTTCGTTAGTTAAAAATTATTGCATAGCAGAAGAATATCATCAAAGATATTTAGAGAAAAGATAAGATGTCCTTAGTTTCAACTGAATGGTTAGACAAAAATATATCTAGAGTTAAAATCATTGATTCATCGTGGCATATGCCAAATATTCCAAGAAATGGGCATGAAGAATATAAAAGAGAGCATATTAAAAATGCTATTTTTTTTGATATAGACAAATTTTCAAATAAAGAAAGTGATCTTCCACATATGTTACCTGATAAAAAAAATTGGGAAGAAATAGTTTCAAATCTTGGAATCTCAAATGAGGATAGAATTATTGTTTATGATAACTCTGATGTATTTAGTGCGTGCAGATGTTGGTATACATTTATTTTTTTTGGTCATAAACCTAATTTAATTTCTGTTTTAGATGGCGGATTTCAAAAATGGAAAAAAGAAAATAGAAAATTTACTAGTAAAAAGACAAACATAAAAAAAAATACTTACATAGCAAATAAGTTAGATAAACTAGTAAAAAGTAAAGATGAGATAGAGGATAATATAATAAAAAAAAAATTTAAGGTTGTAGACGCAAGAAGTAAAAATAGATTTTTAGGGTTAGAAAAAGAACCTAGGCCAGGTTTAAGAAGTGGCTCAATACAAAACTCATACTGTCTACCTTTTAACGAAATTATTAATAAAGATGATAAAACTTTTTTAGAAAAAAAAATTATTAAAGAAAAGTTTGCAAAATTAGGAATTATCGAAGAAAATAATGTTGTATTTTCCTGTGGATCCGGAATTACAGCGGCGGTTTTAGGTCTAGCTTATTCTTTGATTAATGATAAGTATTTACCGACTGTTTATGATGGGTCATGGGCAGAATATGGTAAAAAAAATTAAATGAAAAGATCAACAAAAATTATTTCTGTCGTAGTAATTTTCTTTCTAGTTATTGCAACGATAATAGTTGCTAGACAAATGATTGGAATGCATTTCAAAAAAAAATTTGGCAAAAGACCTCCTCCAGGTTTAATAGTTGCTCAAGTAGTAAATAATAATTTTTCTGAAAAAATTGAGAGTTTTGGAACCGCTATTCCATATAAAACTCAATCTTTCAGAGTTAAAAAAAGTGAATTACTTTCAGATCTTAAATTAAATGAATTTATTAAAAAAGGAGAAATTGTTGCTAAACTAAAAGAAGGCAATATTGTTGCGCCGTTTGATGGAATTTTGGGTAAAAGAGGTTTATCTGAGGATGTACTAGGATCTGAAAACTTATTTATAATAACTTTAGATGATAGCTCTATAATTTATTCCGATATTAAAATACCTGAAGTATTTGCTCCTTATATAAAAAAAGGATTGCCAATTGAAGCAGGTTTTTCAGGTTATAAAAATAAAATTTATAATGGAGTTGTTGATGGTGTTTCAAGCAGAATTAATGCTGATACAAGAAGTATTTTAACAAGAATAAAAATAGAAAATCAAAATTTAGAGTTGATGCCAGGCTCTTTAATAGAAGTAACTGTTAAATACAATATAAGAAATTCTTTGGGTATACCCGATACAAGTCTAATGCTAGAGGGAAATAAAGCATATGTATATAAAGTAGATGATAGTAATACAGCAATTAAAGAAGAAATAAAAATTGGTATCAGAGATAGCGGATATGTAGAAGTTATATCTGGTCTTAACGAGGGTGATATTATAGTTGCCGAAGGTTTAAAAAAGGTAAGACCAAGAGGTAAAATTAAACCAATTGAAAGATAAATGTATATAACAGAAGTTAGCATAAGAAGACCAGTGGTTTCATGGGTAATGTCTTTAATTCTTATCGTTTTTGGAATATTTGTTTTTTGGAAACTTCCAGTGAGGGAATTGCCCTCTGGAATTCAGCCTCCAGTAGTTCAAATTCAAGTTGATTATAAATCTGCCTCGGCACCAATTATTGATCAGGAGGTAACTCAAGTAATTGAAGACGTTGTAGGTGGCGCAGAAGGAATAAAAAATATTGACTCAATATCGGAAAATGGAAGAAGCACTATCAATGTTATTTTTGATACAGATATTGATTTGGATAATGCGGCTAATGATATTAGGGAAAGAGTATCAAGAGTAGTCGATAATTTACCCGTAGAAGCAGATCCGCCTCAAATTTTAAAACAATCTGCTGGATTTACTACAACTATGTGGTTAGGTTTGTCGTCATCAACATGGACCGATTTGGAGCTTGGTGATTATGCTGAAAGATATTTAGTTGATACATTTTCAAGTGTTAAAAATGTTGGACGAATAAGAGTTGGTGGGCTAAGAGAGCTTAGTGTTAGAATTTGGGTAGATCCAATTAAACTTGCAGCTAATGACATAACTATTCAAGAAATAGAAAAAGCGATGAGGAGTGAAAATATCAGTTTGCCAGCAGGTACTTTGGAAGCAAACAATATAGATCTTACCTTGAATCTTGATAAATCATATGACTCAATTGATAAATTGAAAGAATTACCAGTTAAAAAAAATATAAAAAATGTAATTAAATTATCAGATGTAGCTAACATCGAATTTGGTCCAGTTTCAGAAAAAACTTTATTCAAAGCCCAAAGAAAAGACAGTTTAAATTTGAAGACTGTAGGAATAGGTATTTATGCTAGAAGTGGAGCATCAACTGTAGAATTATCTAAAGATATTAAAAAAAAGGTATCTGAAGTTAAAAAAACTTTGCCAGAAGGTCTAAATTTAGAGATAGCATTTAATAGAGCAACTTACATAGGGGCAGCAATCAATGAAGTATATAAAACTCTTATTATTGCTTTCATATTGGTCGTAATAATTATCTATCTATTTCTTGGAAATCTGAAAGCAGTAATAGTACCCGCAGTAGCGTTACCAGTAAGCTTGATAGCCTCCTTTTTAGGCTTATACTTATTTGGTCTATCGATAAATATATTTGTCCTTTTAAGTTTTATTTTAGCAATAGGAATAATTACTGACGACTCAGTAATTATGACTGATGCAATTTATAGAAGAATTGAAAATGGAGAAACTCCTCTAGTGGCAGCGTACAAAGGATCAAAGCAAATTACTTTTGCTATTATTGCAACAACTCTTATCCTTGTGGCTGTATTTTTACCTTTAATATTTATAGAAGGTATATCAGGAACTTTATTTAGAGAAACAGCAATAGCGCTAACATTTTCTATAATTGTATCTTCTTTTGTTGCCTTAACGCTTTCCCCAATGCTAGGGAGTAAGTTTTTATCAAAAAAGATGAATAAAAATTTTGTTATTTCAAAATTCGAAAAAATATTCAATTCATTTTCAAAGTTTTATCAAGAAACCTTATCTTTTTGGTTATATAAAAAGAAAGTTATCTCATTTTTTATAATATTTATCATTATTTCATCGGTAATATTATTCAATTTCTCAAAAAAAGAACTTTTACCAATGGAAGACAGAGGTGCATACTTAATCATTGGATTTACCGATGAAGGAAGTTCTTTTGAGTATACCCAAAAGAGAGCACAAGATGTTGAGAAACGTTTAATACCTTTGCTGCAATCTGATGATAGTCCTTATAATAGATTTATAATGAGAGTACCTGGCTTTGGAAGATCAAGTAATTCGTTTAACAGCTTTATAATAATTGCACTTTTAGATCATTGGAAAAATAGAAAACAAGATTCACAAACAATTATGAGACAAGCAATTGGAAAAATAGTTACAGTTCCGCAAGCTGTAGCTTTTCCAATTTCACCACAATCAATAAGAGTTTCTAATTATAATAAACCAATACAAATGGTTATTTTGGGAAGCACCTATGAAGAATTGCAAAAAACTCAAAATCAAATTATAAAAAAATTAAGAGAGAACCCTAATCTATCAAGAATTGAATCTGATTACTCTGTAAACAAACCAGAAGTTAAATTGATAATAAACAATAATAAAGCAAAAGATTTGGGAATATCTGTACAGTCTATAGGTCAAACTCTAGAAACACTATATGGTGGAAAAAGAGTAACTACTTTTAATAAATTAGGAAAAGAATATCCAATTATTTTACAGCAATATCTTTCTGATCGAAGAAATAAAGAAGGTCTTGCAAAAATATTTGTCCGATCTGAAAATACAAAAAAGCTTATTTCAGTAGCGAATTTAGTAGATTTTAAAGAAGAGGGTTCTGCAAAAGTACTTTCAAGATACAATAGGCAAAGAGCAGTAACTATATCTGCAAATATTAATGAAAATTATACTTTGTCCGAAGCAATAAAATTCTTAGAAAATACAGTCAGTAATGTTGCTCCAGAAAATCAGATAGCCTGGAAAGGTAAATCAGAAGAACTTAAGGAAACTAGCAATGAATTATTTATAATTTTTGTATTAGCCCTGCTAACCGCTTATCTTGTAATGGCAGCTACATTTAATTCATTTGTTCACCCATTTATAATAATTTTAACTGTACCACTTGCTGTTTTTGGAGGTTTGGTTTTTATATTATTCTTAAATAGTTCGGTAAATATTTTTTCACAAATAGCACTTGTGATTTTAATTGGTATATCAACAAAAAACAGTATTCTTATAGTGGATTACATAAACCAATTAAGGATAAAAGGTAAAAACATTGAAACCGCAATCAAAGAGGCATGTGATCTGAGATTTAGACCAATAATTATGACATCCTTGAGCACAATGATCGCAATGATGCCTTTAGTTATTGGTAATATTGGACCTGGGGCTGGAGAGGGATCTAGGCTTGCTGTAGGTTCAACTATTCTTGGAGGTATGATTATCTCAACATTTTTTACACTATATGTAACACCAACAATGTACTTGGCTCTAGCAAAAAATACTAAGAGAATAGATGCTGTCGATATAGAACTAAAAAAACAACTAAATTAAAAAATAATATATTTTTTTCTATTCAATTTTTTTTCACATTTTTTAAGTTGAGATCTATACTTTTTTGACTGAACTTTAACTTTATTTGCCAAAAGAATTACCTTTTGTTTATTTCTATAATTTTTATAGTTACCCCAGCCCTCGTGATATGCAATATATTGTTTAAATGCATCTTTTTTTGATATTTTTAATATTTGTTCAGTCTTGTTGGTATACCAGCCAATAAAATCTACGCTATCTTTAAATCTTGTTCTTGTAGCAAATTTATTTCCAGTTTCGCTTTTATATTGCTTCCAAGTACCTTTCACAGCTTGAGAATAACCGAATGAACTTGAAGGTCTTTTATAAGGTATTATTTTAAATATTTTTGTTCTGCCTGGTTTGGCTAGCCAATCAAAATCGGATTCCATTTTTATAATAGCAAGTTGAATATAAATTGGAGTTCCCCACTTTTTTTCTGTTTTTTTTGCATATTTATACCAAAGATATCTTTCAGAAAAAATTGAACAACTATCAGCGGTATTTTTCGGAATAGAAGAGCACGAAGATAAAATTAAAAAAAAAATTAGTATAAAGCTACTTAAATTCAGATTTTGCTTTTTCATTAAGCTCATCCATTTTTTTTCTAATTTCTTCATCATTTTTATTATAGTTTTTCAAATCTTCTTTAATTTTTCTAAATACATCTTCATCACCAGCTTCTGCAAAGTCAGCTTTTATAACATCCTGTATATATTCATTTTTTTTTTTATCGTCATAACCAAGGATCTGAGATACCCACTCTCCTATATACTTATTTCTTCTAGCACTAACTTTAAATTGTAATTCTTCATCATGAGCAAATTTTTTTTCGAAGCTTTTTTTCCTATCTTCAAATGAACTCATTTATATCTCCAATATTTTGTGGTTGTTTGCTATAATTACTATATATCAAAAAACCCAATATGATTCCAAGTTATAAATACAAAAAAGTGAAAATAATGTTAAAAACATGAAGTATTAATTTCATCATTTATGAAATATCTTATAAATAATATTTAATTATGAATCATTTAATTTTAGTAAGACACGGTCAAAGTGAGTGGAATTTTCAGAAAAGATTTACTGGCTGGGTTGATATCGATCTAACAGCGCAAGGAAAACTAGAAGCAGTAAAAGCTGGTGAACTAATAAAAGAAAAAAAAATAAAAATAGATTTCTTTTATTCATCTCTTCAAAAAAGAGCAGTTAATACACTAAAATTAATATTAAATACTCTAAGAATTAAAGATGAAAAAATTATAAAAGCATGGGAATTAAATGAAAGGCATTATGGTGCCTTAACAGGATTAAATAAAGACGAAATGAAAAAAATTTATGGAGATGAAAAAATTTTAGAATTTAGGAGATCTTGGAATATTTCACCAGAACCGTTAAATAGAAATAATCCTTATCATCCAATTAACATAGAGGTCTACAATAATATACCTAGAGATAAAATTCCAGATACTGAGTCACTAAAAAATACATACGATCGAGTAGTGAAATATTTTGAAAGTAATATTCTTCCAATTTTAAAAAAAAAAAATATTTTAATATCTGCTCACGGTAATTCACTTCGAAGTCTATGCAAATTTTTATTTAAAATTGATGATGTTAAAATATCTAAATTGGAGATACCAACCGGAAATCCCTTGGTGATTAATTTTAATGAAAAAACAGAAATCTTAGGTGCTTCCTATTTAGATAGATCAAGAGCAAAAGATCTAGTTGTTTTTTGAAAATTTATTGTAAATTTCAATATCAGTTATATGATTAAATTGTTCCTTACTTTCAAAACCAAATAATTTTTTATTTTTTTCTAATCTATCCCAAATTTCATTAAGTGAAAAAATTTTTTTATGGGTACCCTTAAAAATGCTTTTATTTAATAATTGACAACCTGTATAAATTAATTCACATGATGTAGATCTGGTCAAATGATTATCTTTTAAATTAAAGTCTCCTTTATGCCTATTATCAAAACTTTTTTTCTTATTAACAACTAATAGAATATTTTTAATACTATTTGAAAAATAATATTTTTCCATTTCATTTATTTCTTTTAAATGGTCATTTGACCAAAATGTATCTGGGTTTAATGTTATAAAATCTTCATCTTCCGTTTTTGAAATCATATTTAAAATACCACCTCCCGTATCTAAAATAATTTCATTCTCCTCAATAATTTTTATATTTAATTCAAAATTTTTTTTATAAATAAAATCTTTAATTTGATTTTTTAGATAAAATGTATTTATTAAAACGTTCTTTATATTTAGTTTATGTAACAAATTTAAAGTATTTTCTAAAAGAGTAATATTTTTTATTTTTAATAATGGCTTCGGTGTTTTGGTAGTAAGAGGTTTGAGTCTTTTTCCAAAGCCAGCACACAAAACTAAAGCAGTTTTTATTTTTTGCATTATAATAATATATGTCTTCTAAATTCTTTTTTTTTTAAAAAATTTTTTAACTCTTTAAATATTTTTTGATCGTCAATTCTATTTTGAATTAATTTCCAACAATAAGGTAACATTTTTAAATACTTCTTTTTATTATCTCTTTTTGCAAGTCTAGTAAAAATTCCTAATATTTTCAGATTTCTTAATACAGATAAAATATCAAAATCATTTTTAAAATCATGAATATTAAATTTATTGGAATTTTTTGTAATATAATATGAATATATTTTTTTTTTCAATTTATTTGTTGTTTTAAACCTTACATCATCTATCAATGAAGCTAAATCGTAAGCAGTATTTCCTATCACCGCATCTTGGTTATCTATTAAATATAATTTTTTTTTATAAAACATAATGTTAGAAATATGGAAATCTCTATGAACAAATTTTTCATTTGGAAGTCTTAGATTGGCAATTAGTCTATTGACTATATATTTAAATTTTTTCTTATTATGTAAATTATATATGCTTTTTACATAAGTTGATATAAACCAATCAAAAAAAAGGTTTGCTTCATTTAAAATATATTTTTTACTGTAATAAGGAATTTTATATTTATTACCATTAAAGTTATTTATTTCAGTTTTTTTAATTTTTTGCATTTTCATTAGTAATTTTATTATTCCTTTATAAATTTTAAATTTTTTATTGCTTTTTTTGATTAATTTTAAAATTTGTGTATTTCCTAAATCTTGTATCTCTATATAATTTTTTTTATATTTTTCACTTATAAGTTTTGGAGCAGGAATTTTATTTTTTATTAAAATTTTGTTTATCGCGTCATAAACAAGAAGATTTTTTTGTTTATCTTTTTTTGAAAACACAAGAATAGATTTCTTTCCTCGATAGAAAGTTCTAAATGAGGCATCACCACTTATTTTTTTAAAATTATTAACTTTTAAAAATTTCATATTTTTTACATCTGCCATATTTCTTTATTTTTAATGATCTAGAAACAAAATTATTTTTATACCTAAAATATAGCTCAATTCTGTCTATTGGCTTTTTTTGTATTTTTTCTGGCCATTCAATAATGTTGATTTTATTATTAAGATCTTCATTTAATCCAATATTATTACATTCTTTCTTAGAGCTAAGCCGATATAAATCATAATGTGCAACTAAAATATTTTTTATTAAATATTCATGAACAATATTAAAAGTTGGACTTGGAACTTCAGTAATTTTTAAATTATTTTTTTTTTGTAATAAATTTATTAATATTCTGGCAGATGTAGTTTTTCCTACACCTATATCACCATAAAGAAGTATAGCATCGCCAACCTTAATTTTTTTTAAAATATTAGATATTATTTTTTCTAAATTTTTTTTTTTAGAAATATCAAACTTGCTACTTCTAGTAGCGATAGGCATCTGGTTTGTATGGTCCTTCTTCTTTTACATTTATATAATCTGCCTGATCTTTAGATAGTTTTGTTAATTTTGCACCAACTTTATCTAGATGAAGTCTGGCAACTTTTTCGTCTAGATGTTTTGGTAGAACATAAACTTTCTTTTCATATTTATCAGAATTATTCCACAGTTCTATTTGTGCAGTGACTTGGTTTGTAAATGAAGCGCTCATAACAAAGCTTGGGTGTCCTGTAGCACATCCTAGATTTACTAATCTTCCTTCTGCTAATAAAATTATTCTTTTTTTACTTGGCAGTGTTATTTCATGAACTTGAGGTTTAATTTCATCCCATTTATAATTCTTTAATGCTTCAACTTGAATTTCATTATCAAAGTGGCCAATATTGCAAAGAATAGCTCTGTCTTTCATTTCTCTCATGTGATCTGCTGTAACTATATCTTTATTTCCTGTTGCGGTAACAACTATATCAGCTTCTTTAATCATCTCATCTAACAATACAACCTCATAACCTTCCATTGCTGCTTGAAGAGCACAAATTGGATCTGTTTCTGTAACCATAACTCTTGCTCCACTTTGTCGTAAAGATGCAGCACTTCCTTTACCAACATCACCAAATCCAGCAACTATAGCAACTTTCCCTGACATCATAACATCTGTTGCTCTTTTAATTCCATCAACTAAACTTTCTCTACATCCATACAAATTGTCAAATTTCGATTTTGTAACAGAGTCATTTACATTTATTGCAGGAACTAATAGCTTTCTCTCGGACTCCATTTTTTTAAGTGCTAAAACACCTGTAGTAGTTTCTTCTGATAAACCTTTAACAGATTTTAATAAATCTTTATATTCTTTATGCATAAGTGCAGTTAGATCCCCACCATCATCCAAAATCATATTTGGTTTCCAATCCTTTTTTCCTTCAATTGTTTGTTTCACACACCACCAATATTCTTCTTCTGTCTCGCCTTTCCAGGCAAATACAGGTATTCCTGCTTTAGCTATTGCTGCAGCAGCATGATCTTGTGTTGAAAAAATATTACAAGATGACCATCTTACCTCTGCTCCTAATTCAACTAGTGTTTCAATTAATACAGCTGTTTGAATAGTCATATGTAAACAGCCTAAAATTCTTGCTCCTTTAAGTGGAAGTTTTCCTTTATATTCTTTTCTTAACGCCATAAGTCCTGGCATTTCAGTTTCTGCTAATGAAATTTCTTTTCTACCGAAATCAGCTTGTGATATATCTTTAACTTTAAAATCTTCCATTGAAGGCGTTTCTATAACAATAATAATCTAAATAATCAACTTGTCATTATTACATTTTGGGAAAAATAATTTCAACATTAGCACCATTTTTGTTAATATTATTTGAAGCCTTGATGGTTCCCCCATGAAGATCAACTAAATTTTTTACTATATTTAATCCTAGACCGGAATGTTTGCCAAAGGTATCAGGTCTATTACTGTAAAATCTTTTAAATATCTTATTTGTATCTGCCTCTTTCAGTCCTTGTCCTTCATCTATGACTTTTAAAATAATTTGATTATTTGGATCTTTATGTATTTCAACTAATATTTTTTGGTTATCTGAGCTGAATGAAATAGAATTATCTAATAAGTTAGCAACAATCTGTTCTATCCTATTTTCTATACCTAATATTAAACATTCTCCAATATTTTCTCTATCAACAAGCTCAACTTTAATTCCTCTTTTTGTCTCATATATATTATTAAAATCATCAACAACAGATTGTACAACTGGTTTAAGATCAATTGTTTTCATTTGTTCTTTGCTTAGTGCAACTTCATCCTTTAACATTTGAGAATAGTCTGTAATTAATCGCTCTATACGCTCAACGTCATGACTAACTATTTTTATCAATTTATCTCTCTGAGATTTATCTTCAGTTTCACTAATTATTTCTGACGCACTTTTCAATGAAGCTAATGGATTTCTTATCTCGTGAACTAAATCTGTAGAAAAATTTTCAGCAGTATTTACTCTTTTTTTTAATTCATTAGTCATCTCATCTAAAGATTTAGATAAAATTCCAATTTCATCATTTCTTTTTTTAACTAGATCTATGTTTGTTTTTTTATTACTTTTTTCCCTAACTATTTTTGTATAATTTACGAGATTTTTTATTGGTTTAAGAAAATATTTATTTAAAATTATCGAAAAAATTAAAATAACAATTGCAACTGCAAAAGCAGTTCTAATTATAAAACTTTTTCTTTCATCGATTGCAGCTCTTACGTCGTTTGCATTTTCAGTTATCGCTAAAAAACCTACATTTTTTCCATCTACATTAACATTCTTTATAGTTGTTAATAAAAATTGATCATAACTTTCTTGTGTAAATGTATAAGGTTTGCCAAAATCTTTTGAGTCATTGTAATTAATTAAAACTTCATTTATTGAAATATTTTTTTTCTTAACTTTTTTTTTTTCTTTTTGTTTTTCTTCATTTATTGAATCTAGTTCAATAATTTCTGATCTTCTTGAAAATGACCTCGGGTCTAAATCTAATGTATCTGTATCACCTACTAAATGAAATTCGTTATCAAATAAAATAACTCTATCTAAATTTTGGAATAAAAATCTCGTAGAAAATAAAAATTTTCTTATATCATCTTCTGTAAATTTAATTTTAAGTCTTTGTATATGATTAATTGTATTGTCTATTATTTTAATATGATTTGAAGTTTTTTTTTTTATTAAGTTTGGTTTGACGTTGCTAAGATAAATTATTGTAAAACTACCAATTACTATAAATATTATGAAATTAACAAATAAAAATTTTTTTAAAATTGATAGATTTTTTAACAAATTTCTGAACATTAACTAACGTTCCATCTATAACCACTACCATACCTAGTTTCTATTGCGGAAAAATTTGAGTCAACTTTTTTAAATTTTTTTCTTATTCTTTTGACATGACTATCTATAGTTCTATCTTCAATATCACTATCTTCTCTATAGGCAATGTCCATTAATTGTGATCTCTCTTTAATTATTCCAGGTCTTTTAGCTAACTCTTTTACAATTAAAAATTCTGTAGTTGTTAATTTATCTGGCAATTGCTTACCTCCCCATTCACATTCGAGTTGAGATGGATCTAATTTTAATTTTCCATGTGAAATTATATTTTTATTATCTTCAATGTTGATATTTTTTTTTCTTAATTGGACACGAATTCTTTCGATTAAAACTTTTATTGAAAAACCGCCTGATTTTTTTATAAAATCATCAGCTCCCAGTTTTAGTCCAAGTAATTCATCGATTTCATCATCTTTTGATGTCAAAAAAATTACTGGAAGAGATGTTTTTTTTCTGAGTTTTTTTAACAACTCTTCTCCATCCATTTTAGGCATTTTAATATCAATAATAGCAAGATCAGGTGGTGTTCTTGATAAACCTATTAGTGCACTTTCACCATCAAGATAAGTTTGAACATTAAATCCTTCTTTCTCTAATGCTATACTAATGCTAGTGAGTATGTTTCTGTCGTCATCAATTAGTGCAATTGTTTGTTTCATAATTAAATTAACTTAAAAATACTAAATTGTTCTAATTTGGGCAATACGTTTCAATTAATGAAGTATTCCCCAATTATCGCCTGAATTTATATCAACAGTTAAAGGTGTAGAGAAAGAATGTAAATCACTATCTGAAACGCCATACATTTCTTTTTCAATAATTTTAGAAATACTACTTATTTCATTTTTTGGTATTTCAAATATTAGCTCATCATGAATTTGAAGTAAGATCTTAGATTTTGAATTTTTTAAGCTATCAAATTTATTACAAAGTCTTATCATTGCGAGTCTCATTATCTCCGAAGCTGAACCTTGGATAGGAGCATTGATGGCTGCTCTTTCCTGAAAATTTCTCACATTATAGTTTTTATCGTTGATGCCAGATATATATGTGCGTCTTCCAAAAATATTATTTACATATCCACTCTTTCTACAAAATTTAATTGTAGACTCCATATAGTGCTTTATTTCTGGGAATTTAATGAAATAAGAATTTAAAAATTCATTTGCTTCACTATTTGAAACCATAATTTGTTTTGCTAAACCATATTGAGAAATTCCATAGATTATCCCAAAATTAATTGCTTTTGCTTTTCTCCTCATATCTTGATCGACTTTTTTTATATCAACATTAAAAACCTGACTTGCAGTTAATGAATGTATGTCTTCATTATTTTTAAAAGCTTTTTTTAATTCTTTAACATCAGCTAAATCTGCTAAAATTCTCATTTCAATTTGGTTATAATCTGCTGACAATAGTGTAAAATCTTTTTTGGAGATAAATGCCTTTCTAATTTCTTTTCCATCTTCAGATTTGATAGGAATATTTTGCAAATTAGGATCACTAGAAGCTAGCCTTCCTGTTGTTGTTGCAGCTAATAAAAAGGATGTATGAACTCTTTTTGTTTTTGGGTTTATATGTTCTTTTAATGAGTCGCTATAAGTATTTTTTAATTTAGAAACCTGACGCCAATCTAAAATTAATTTTGGAAATTTATTTCCTTTAAAAGCTAAATCTTCAAGTACACTTGCGCTCGTAGCAAAACTACCTTTTTTTGTTTTTTTTAGTGCTCCTATTTTCAATTCATTATATAAAATTTCACCAAGTTGTTTAGGTGATCCAATATTAAATTCTTTTTTCGATATTTTAAATATTTCCTTTTCTAAATTTTGTATTTTCTTTTCAAACTTTATTGATAAATCTTCTAATATTTTGCTATCTATTTTTATACCTTCAATCTCCATAAAAGCTAATATTTCAATTAAAGGTTTTTCAAAAATCTCATAAATATTTGTTAATTTCTCTAACTTTAAATTTTTCTCAAATATTTTATAAAGTCTAAATGTTATATCTGCATCTTCAGCTGCATACTCCATTGCTTTATCTAATGGCACTTCACTAAAGTTAATTTGTTTTTTTCCAATTCCAACCAAATCTTTAAACTTTATAGTTTTATGTCCAAGATGTATTTCTGATAGAACATCCATATTGTGCCTGTTTTTTCCAGCATCAAGTACATAAGACATTAACATGGTATCTTCCATTGAAGATATTTTGATGCCGTACTTATGAAAAATAATGAAATCAAATTTTATATTTTGTCCTATTTTCTTAATGCTTACATCCTCTAGCATTGGCTTGAGTTTATTAAGTACAGTGTCTCTATTGATACACCCCTTAAAAGTATGTCCTATGGGTATATAACAAGCTTTTCCAATTTTAGTGCTAAGGGAAATTCCAACTAAATCAGCTAAATGTGGATTTATAGAACTTGTTTCAGTATCAATTGCAATTTCTCCTGAATCTTCTGCTTCATTTATCCAGCTATCTATTTCTTTTTCATTTTTAATCAAAAAATAATTATTTTTACTAATTTTTAATTCATTATTTTTTAAATTTGATTTTATATTTTGATCTTTTATTTCAGGTTCTCCATAAATAGAAATAACTGAACTCAATAGCCGATTAAATTCCATTTCCCTTAAGTATTCATATAATTTATCTTTATCTAATTTTTTAAATTTAAAATCTTCAATTTTATCCTTTATTGGTACATCCTTTTTTAATGTTACTAATTTTTTACTTATTATTGCTTTTTCTTTATTTTCTATAAGTGTCTCTCGTCTTTTATTTTGTTTAATTTGATTTGCACTTTTAAGAAGTTTTTCTAAAGTGCCATATTGATTTATTAATTCTGCTGCTGTTTTTACTCCTATACCTGGAACGCCAGGTACATTGTCACTAGTATCACCTGCAAGGGATTGTACATCAATTACTTTAGATGCATCAACACCAAATTTATCAATAACATCTTTTGAAGTTATAAATTTATTTTTAATTGGATCGTAAAGTCGAACATTTTTTTTAAAAAGTTGCATTAAATCTTTATCAGAAGATACTATTGTTACTTTTGCCCCTTTATCTAAAATTTGCTCGACATAAGTAGCTATTAAATCATCAGCCTCATAATTGATTAGTTCAACTGAAGGTAAATTAAAAGCTTTTACTGATTTTCTTATATATTCAAATTGAGGTATTAGATCATCAGGAGCATCAGATCTATTAGCTTTATATTCTGAGTAAATTTCATTTCTAAAATTCTTTCTTGCAGAATCAAAAATGACGGCAAAATGAGTTGGTTTTTGCAAATTATCTTCTGACTTTGCATCTTCTAACAATTTAAAAAGCATATTACAAAAACCACTTACCGCGCCGACTGGCAAGCCATCACTTTTCCTAGTTAATGGTGGCAAAGCATAGTAGGCTCGAAATATGTAACCAGATCCATCAATTAAATAAAAGTGATCTGTTTTTTTAATTTTATCCATTAAATAATATTACCTTAATTTTTTTTAATGATATAAATTTATTAGATATTATGAAAAAAATTGCTCTTTCTTTTAAAAATCTAACTAAAATTTATAAACCTAATAATACTAACTCAATAACTGCGCTAAACAATTTAAACTTAGACGTGAATGAAGGAGAAATTTTTGGCTTGATTGGACCTAATGGTGCTGGAAAAACTACATTTATAAATATTCTTGGAGGAACTGTAATTAAAACATCTGGAGAGGTTAATGTGTGGGGTTTTAATCTTGATAAAAATCCTCGTCAAATTAGAGCTTCGGTTGGTATTGTCCCTCAAGAAGTTAATCTTGATCCATTTTTTAGTCCAAGAAAATTTCTTGAATTACAAGCGGGAATGTATGGAATTAAAAAAAAAGATAGAATTACAGATCAAGTTTTGAAAATTGTTTCTTTGGAAAAACATGCAAATAGTTATGCAAGAAGTCTGTCTGGAGGTATGAAAAGAAGATTGTTAGTAGCCAAAGCACTGGTTCATCAACCACCAATAATTATCTTGGACGAACCAACTGCTGGTGTAGATGTAGAGTTAAGAAAAAATCTATGGGAAAATGTTAAACAATTAAATAGACAGGGTGTTACAATAATTTTAACTACTCATTATCTAAAAGAGGCAGAATTAATGTGTGACAGGATTGGAGTTTTGAATAAAGGTAATTTAGTAGCGTTAGATAGTACTAAGAATCTTTTAAATAGAATTCAAATGAAGAAAGTAACCTTTAAATTAAATAAAAAAATTGAACTGAATGAAAATATGTTTAAATCACTAAAAATTATCTACAATAAAAATAATGAGTTAAGTTTATCCTATGATAAAAATAAAATTAAAATAGAAGAAATAATAAAATTTATTACTAGTAAAAATATTAATATAGATGATATTTCTACTAATGATGGAGATCTTGAAGATGTATTTCTTCAATTAACAAATGACTAGATTATTTTAATAAATAATTGTAGAATCAAAATTGTGGAACTAGTAAAAAAAAAACAAGGAAATAAAATAATTAAAAAAATTTTAGTTATTTTTTTAGGTACGATAATCCTTACAATATCTGCAAAAATTAAAATACCTTTTTACCCAGTGCCTATGACAATGCAAACATTTGTAGTGTTGTTTATTGGAATAAGTTTCGGATGGAAAATAGGTTTAGCGACAACTTCACTTTATCTTTTAGAAGGAATTTTAGGTTTTCCAGTTTTTTCAGGTACGCCAGAAAAAGGTGTTGGAATTATTTATTTTACAGGTCCAACAATGGGTTATTTAATTGGGTTTCTGTTTGCAACCTATCTAGCTGGTAAATTTAATTATGCTGATATTTTTAAAGATAATTTTTTAGATTTTTTCATCAATTATTTAAAACTATTACTTGCAGTTTCATTTATATATCTCTTTGGTTTAATTTGGCTTGGAAATTTGATTGGTTGGGATAAACCTATTTTTGATTTAGGGGCAAAACCTTTCTTACTAGCAGAAACTTTCAAAATTTTAATTTTGACTATTATTTCTGGTAAAATATATAAATTAAGGAACTTTATTTAGGGGATCTTTTTGAAAGGATTCTTTGAAGAGTTCTTCTATGCATTTTTAACCTTCTCGCTGTTTCAGAAACATTTCTATTACAAAGTTCAAATACTCTGTGTATATGTTCCCATTTGACTCGATCTGCTGTCATTGGATCTTCTGGTGGCGGTGCTTTCTTTGCTGGATCAGCTAAAAGTGCATTTTCAACATCTTCAGCATCTGCTGGCTTTGCTAAATAATCAATAGCTCCCTCTTTAATTGCAGCTACAGCTGTAGGAATATTTCCATAACCTGTTAACATAATGATTCGACTATTTATTTTATTATCTTTTGAGTTGTTTATTTCTTTTACAACCTCTAGTCCATTTCCATCGCCAAGTCTCAAATCTATAACAGCAAAAGCAGGTTTTTTTATTTTAACAGAATTTATACCACTCTTTACACTTTCAGCTTGAGTCACCAAAAAACCTTTCTTTTCCATAGCTCTTGCCAATCTTTCTCTAAATGGATTATCATCGTCGACAATAAGCAGCGATTTATCTGCATAATCTGCTATTTTTTTTGTTAAATTAATCTCAACCATGAAGGTTATATGGTTATTAGTTTTTGTAATTCAATAGGGAATTATTTGCTTTACATTAATTAATTATTACCTTACTCGTGCAATATATATAAAGTTTTTCAAAAAAAATTGAATAACTTTTTTTATTAAATTTTTTTTTGGGGGGCAGTTAATGCAAAAATTTAAAACAGTTGATGAACTAGTGCGTCAACTAAAACCTGAGAAACCAGTTTATTGTATCAGAAAGCAATCGATACAAAGAGCTTCAAACTTTTTTAAAAATAAATTTCCTGGAAAAATTTTGTACGCTGTTAAAACTAATCCGCATTCAGAGATTTTGAAAACTATAGTTAATAGTGGAATTGAGGATTTTGACGTAGCTTCATTAGAAGAAGTCAAAAATGTTAGAAAAATAAAACCAAATGCAAAATGCTATTTTATGCATACTGTAAAGAGTAGAGAAAGCATTAAAGAAGCTTATTTTAAATATGGGGTTAAAGCATTTTCATTAGACACAAAAGACGAACTTATAAAAATAGTTGAAACAACTAATAGCGCCAAAGACTTAGAGCTTTTTGTTAGAATTTCTGTTTCAAACGAACACGCAGAAATAGACTTATCTAAAAAGTTTGGAGCACTTAATTCTGAAGCTCCTGGTTTAGTAAGACTTACAAATCAGTATGCAAAAAAAATTGGATTAAGTTTTCATGTAGGTTCTCAATGTATGCATCCAATTTCATATTCAAAAGGGATAACTGAGATTGGAAATATTATTAAAAAAACAAAAATTTTACCTGATTATATAAATATTGGTGGGGGATTTCCAACCATCTATCCAGATTTAGTTCCTCAATCTTTAGATAATTATTTTGAAGAAATTAAAAAAGGTTTAGAAAACTTAAAATTAGAAAAATTACCAGAAATTATTTGTGAACCAGGCAGAGCAATAGTGGCAGAAAGTGGATCAACAGTAGTAAGAGTAAACTTAAGAAAAAAACAAAAACTTTATATTAATGATGGAACATATGGAACACTATTTGATGCTGGTGTTCCCAATATAGTTTATCCATCTCGATTAATTACAAGTGGAAGATTAATTTCAAAGAAACTTACATCTTTCGATTTTTATGGTCCAACATGTGATAGTATGGATTATATGAAGGGTCCATTTGTCCTTCCAAATAATATTAAAGAGAATGATTATATTGAGCTTGGTCAACTTGGTGCGTACGGTCTAACATTTAGAACCGAATTCAATGGTTTTTATTCTAACGAAATATATGAAGTCGAAGATAAGCCAATTATGAGTATGTTTGACAAAGAGGCTAATAAAGCGTTTCTTGTTGCTTAATGTCAGATAAAAAAAATCTAGGTCACAATAGTAAAAAAGATTTCCTTAGCAGAGAAGTTGAACATATTGATATTACTTCTTTTGACTCTAGAAATATAATTTCATCAATGAAAAAAATGTCCTTTGTTTCAAGGGAGGTTGCTAATGCAGCAGATATATTTAACGAAATGATTAAAGATAAAAATTGTACAATTTTTTTAACTTTAGCAGGGTCCACTTCGGCAGCTGGATGTATGCATATTTATAGAGATATGATTAAATATAATATGGTTGATGCAATTGTCGCGACCGGAGCATCAATCATTGATATGGATTTTTTTGAAGCACTTGGTTTTAAGCATTATCAAGGTTCTCAATTTCAGGATGATACAGAATTAAGAAAGAATTATATAGATAGAATTTATGACACTTATATAGATGAAGATGAATTACAAATGTGTGATAAAATTATTTGTGAAATTGCAGATAACTTAGACCCAAAAAGCTATACTTCTCGAGAATTTATTAATGAAATTGGTAAATATTTAAAAAAAAATGCTAAGAAAAAAAACTCTTTGATAGAATGTGCTTATGACAATGGAGTTCCAATATTTTGTCCAGCATTTACAGACTCTAGCGCAGGGTTTGGATTAGTTATGCATCAAGAAAAAAATCCAGATAAACATATTACTATTGATTCAGTTAGAGAATTTAGGGAGCTTACTGAAATAAAAATACAATCTAAAAGTTCGGGTCTTTTTATGATTGGTGGTGGAGTTCCAAAAAATTTTATACAAGATACAGTTATTTGTGCTGAGCTACTTGGAAAAGAGGTTGATATGCATAAATATGCTATTCAAATAACTGTGGCTGACTCTAGAGATGGCGCTTGTAGTAGCTCTACTTTAAAAGAAGCAAGTTCATGGGGTAAAGTTGATATAACTAAAGAACAGATGGTTTTTGCTGAAGCGACTAGTGTTCTTCCTTTAATAGCAAGTGATGCCTATCATAAAGAAAATTGGAAAAAGAGAAGTAGAAAAAACTTTTCAAAAATATTTGGATAATAAAATTGAAATATCTATCAAATAAAAAAGGATTTTTAGGAGTTGATAATAAATTTTTTTTTAAAGAAAAAGTTGTAATTATTCCTTTTGGCTTAGAAAAAACAGTCAGTTATGGTGGTGGAACAAAAAATGGACCAAAAGAAATAATTAAAGCTTCACATCAGGTAGAATTATATGATGAAGAATTACATTGTGAACCTTATAAAAAAATTGGAATAAAGACTTTAAAACCATTTAATATCAGCAAAGATATAAAAAAAGCTTTACAAAAAATTTCTAATACTAACAATGAGGTAATAAAGAAAAAACTTTTCCCCATGACTTTAGGTGGAGAACATTCTATTACGCCTGGTTGTATTGCTCCATTTGTTAAAAAATATAAAAAGGTTTGTTTACTTCATTTTGATGCACATGCTGATCTTAGAGAAAGTTATAATGGTGAAAAATTTTCACATGCATCGGCAATTAAAAGATGTCTCGATCATAAAAATTTATCTGTAATTTCTTTTGGAATAAGAAACATATCTAAAAATGAAATTTCTTATCTAAAAAAAAACTCTAATAGAATAAATATATTTTGGGCAAAAGATAAAAAGAATTGGAATTTAGAAAAATTTAAAAAATTAATAAAAAATAAAACTGTTTATTTAACTTTTGATGTTGATGGATTTGATTCTAGTATAATGCCAGCTACTGGAACACCTGAGCCTGGTGGGTTATTTTGGGATGAGACTTTGAATATTATTAAGATAGCAGCAAAAAATTCAAATATTGTTGGAGCAGATATAAATGAACTATCACCAATAAAAGGATTTAACTCCTATAATTTTTTAGTAGCTAAACTAGCTTATAAAATATTATCTTATAAATTTTTATTTAAGCAACTTTAATTGTTCCTATAAATATTCTAAATGGTATTAACATTAATAATGCAACTAGAATTTTTACTGTTAAATCTCCTAAAGATAAAGTGACCCATGGAACCCCTGTTCCATAAAATGAAATAGAAAAAAATAAAAAAGTATCAACCACAGAACCTACACAAGAAGATGTAAGTGGAGCTATAAACCATTTTTGTTTTCTTAATTTATGAAAAACTTGTACATCTAGTAATTGAGCAATAATAAATGCTGTTCCAGATCCAATAGCTATTCTTACAGAAATTAAATCTGAAAAGTTTGTAGAAAAAAAAAGAGTAAAAGAAACACCAATAAAAAAACCTATATATACAATTTTTCTTGCTGCTATTTTTCCATAATATCTATTAGCTAAATCTGTTATCAAAAAGGCTATTGGATAACTTAAGGCACCATAAGTTAATATTTTTTCTAAATCATAAAATTGTATTGGAAATTGAACTAAATAATTTGAAGTTAACACTACAGCTCCCATTAATAGAGAGAGAGTTAAAAAAATTCTATTCATTATGCTGATTTAGCGAGTAATGCTTTTTTTATTTTTTTTAGTCTAGGTGAAAGATTTTTATTTTTTACAGATTTTAAAAATGAGTCAAAGCTTCCTTTTTTATCTACTGACTTCACTCCAGCGTTAGAAACATTAAGTTTTAATTTTCTTTTTAGAATATCGCTAGTAAATTTTACTTTTTTTAAATTAGGGTAAAATTTTCTTTTGGTTTTATTGTTAGCGTGACTAACCTTATGACCTTTAAGAGGCATTTTACCAGTTAATTCACATTTTTTAGACATATTATTTATTGACTATATAAGATGGGATGGTGAAGTCGTCAAGTTTATTAATTTTGCTTACCAATAATATCTCTGAAATTTTTTACACCTCTATTTATAAGTAATTCCTTAAGTTCCTTTTTTATTTTTACGACAATATTTGGACCTTGATATACCATTCCAGTATAAAGCTGTATGTAATTAGCTCCAGATAAAAATTTGTTTAAAGCGCTTTTGCCCGAGTCTACTCCACCAACTCCGATAATTTCAATTTTTCCTTTTAATAAACTATAAAAATTGTAAATTAATTTATTTGATTTTGACTCAAGTGGCTTTCCTGACAATCCACCTTTTTGATGCTTTGAAGTGTTAATTAAATTCTCTCTATTTTTATCTGTTGTATTGGAAATAATTATAGCTTTTACATCAAAATTCATTAATATTTTGCATATACTATTTACTTCATCATCTAGAATATCTGGTGAAATTTTTATTACAATTGGTATTTTTGAATTTAATTTTTTCTTCTCTTTGTCTATTAAACTTAGTAACTCATGAAGCCTGGACTGTTCATGGAAATCTCTCAAAGATTCAGTGTTTGGTGACGAAATATTAATTGTAATATAATCACATATTTTATAAAAATTTTTTAAACCGATTAAATAATCATTTAATCTATCATTTGTATCTTTGTTGGGTCCTATGTTTACTCCCAACAATCCAGTTGGCTTATTTGATGAAATTCTTGAACTAATGTTATGAGCTCCTAAATTATTAAACCCTAGTCTGTTAATAAGAGCTTGATCTTCTACTAATCTAAATACTCTTGGCTTAGAATTCCCATATTGTTTTAAAGGTGTAACTGTCCCTACTTCTACAAAGCCAAACCCTAATCTAAATAATGAATTATAAACCTCAGCGTTTTTATCAAATCCTGCCGCAATACCTATTGGATTTTCTATTTTTTTTCCAAATAACGTTGTTGCAAACATATTATCGTTTTTATTTTCATCAAATACGTTATTTATAAAGTTAAACTTTAAAGATTTTATTGCTAAATTATGAGCTGTTTCAGGGTCAATTTTAAAAATTAAAGATCTTAGTTTTGAAAACATTATTTTATCTTATTTTCTATAAGTTTTTTCGTTTCTTTTATGCCAAAAAAGCTTATAAAAAAACCCATTCTGGGACCATTTTCATCTCCAAAAACTACTTCATAAATTAGCTTAAACCAATCTCTTAAATTATCTGTATAACCATTTTCCTTTCCAGTTGTATAAATAAGAGTTTGAATTTCTTCTGGAGACATTCCTTCATTACATGAATCTAGTGTCTTAATTAAGGCTCGAAGAGCTTTTGTTTCATTTATATTTGGTTTTTTATATTTCTTATTTTTTTTTACAACATCGTTAAAATATTTTATCGCATAGCCAATTAATTTATCAAAAATTGGATGGTTCTTTTCAGATATATTTTTTTTATACTTTTTTACGAATTTCCAAAGTAATTCTTTATTACCAGCATTACTAGTTTCTACTAAATTTAAAAGCATTGAAAAAGACATAATTGTTTCATCTTTAGGAATATTGCCATTATGGATATGCCAAATTGGATTCATCAATAATTGTAATTCATCTTGTTTTTTTGCTTTTTCAATAAAATCTAAATATTCGTCGACAGCCTTAGGTACAATTTCTTTATAAAGTTTCTTAGCTCTTTTTGGGTTTTGATACATAAAAAGAGATAAACTTTCTGGAGAAGCATACTGCAACCACTGCTCAATTGTTATTCCATTACCTTTGGATTTTGAAATCTTCTCTCCTTTTTCATCAAGAAATAATTCATATGCAAATCCTGCAGGATTTTTTTTTCCCATTAAGTTTATAATTTTTGAAGATAATATTGCACTTTCAATCAAATCTTTACCATACATTTCAAAATCTACATCTAGTGCATACCACCTCATTGCCCAGTCTACTTTCCATTGTAATTTACAACTTCCATCAAGA
Source organism: uncultured Pelagibacteraceae bacterium (assembly GCA_902579215.1). Classification (GTDB taxonomy): domain Bacteria; phylum Pseudomonadota; class Alphaproteobacteria; order Pelagibacterales; family Pelagibacteraceae; genus Pelagibacter. The sequence continues at coordinate 12,566 of CACHGH010000006.1, read as the reverse complement.
ATACTTGACTCAAGTTTTTTTCCATCATGATCAAATATTATTTTAGATTTTTCTTTTAATATTTCTAAAACAGGAATTTCTAAAACATTTCCTGTTTCAGGACAAATTGGTAAAAATGGACTATAAGTTTTTTGTCTTTCTTTTCCTAGAGTTGGTATAATTATATCCATAATCTCTTGATATTTTTCTAAAATTATTTGCAAAGTGTTATTAAAAAAACCTGATTTATAAAGTGAAGTAGAACTTTTAAAAGTATACTTAAAATTAAATTCATTTAAAAACTTTTTAAGCATTTCATTATTATGCTCACCAAAACTAGTATACTTCTCAAATGGGTCTGGAATTGTTGTTAATGGTTTATGTAAATTTTTTTTTAATATTTCTTGTTTAGGAACATTGTCAGGAATTTTTCTTAGCCCATCCATATCATCTGAAAAAGTTATTATCTCTTTTGGCAAATCTGTAAGATAATTTAATGCATTTACTACCATTGAAGTTCTAGCAACTTCTCCAAAGGTTCCTATATGGGGTAATCCACTTGGACCATAACCAGTCTGTAATATGATTTTTCCCTTTTTTTCAATAGAAGATTTTTTTTCCTTTAAAATCTTTTTTGCCTCTACTAAAGGCCAGGCGTTGGTTTTATCTAAATTTATTTTTTCAATCACAATTTATAATAACAAAATATATTATATTTGCTGTTTTTATTAATACTTATAGAGTTGAAATTTAATTACCATAAAATAATGTCCTTTTAAAATGTCCAATTATAAAACTGTTTTTTTCATTTTAGGAGTCCTTCAAATCATTCTTGGGTTTTCAATGATTATTCCAATAGGTATACAAGTAATTTATAAACAAGTAGACCAATCCTTTATAGGAGCAGGGATTATTACAATAATTTTTGGTATCTTATTTTTTTTATCAAACTTAGATCATGATAAAAAACTAAATTTACAGCAAGCTTTTATATTAACAGCTCTTTCATGGCTTAGTGTTGCTATTTTTGGATCATTGCCTTTTATTTTTTCAGAACTTGAATTGTCTATTACTGATGCTTTTTTTGAAAGTATGTCAGGCATAACTACAACGGGCTCAACTATAATATTAAATTTGAATGAATCTCCAAAAGGTATTTTATTTTGGCGCGCTATTTTACAATGGTTTGGAGGAATAGGTATAATTGTAATGGCCATAACATTAATGCCAATAATGAACATTGGTGGTATGAAGTTATTTACAATTTCATCTAATCATACTCCAGAAAAAATTTTACCAAAAACGAAAGAAATTTCTATTAGATTAATTTTAATCTATTTGTGCCTAACTTTGATTTGTATGATTTTTTATAAAATTTTTGGCATGAACCTTTTTGATAGTATAACGCATTCCATGACTACAATTGCAACAGGAGGTTTTTCAAATTATAATGAGTCTTTTGCTTACTTTAATAGTGCAAAAATTGAAATAACTGCAATAATTTTTATTATTTTAGGAAGTGTACCATTTATATCTTATATAAAATTTTTAAATGGTGATAGAAAGATATTTATAACTGACTCACAAATTACATCTTTTATCAAAATTACAATAATATCTGTAATTATACTATTTTTATATTTATCGTTTCTTGGTACAAATCTTACAGAATTTAATTTACGCTCTGTATCATTTAATGTTGTATCTATATTAACTGGTACAGGATATGTCACAGAAGATTTTGATAATTGGGGTAGCTTTCCAATAATTTTTTTTCTTATTTTAATGTTTATAGGTGGATGTGCAGGTTCTACAGCATGCGGAATAAAAATTTTTAGAGTTCAAATTCTATATCTTTTTTTAGTTAATCAGCTAAAAAAAATAATTTATCCAAGAGGCATTTTTTTAATAAAATATGATAATAATAATGTTGATGATAAGTTCATGTCATCAATCATATCGTTTATATATTTATATATAGTAATTTTTTTTTCAATAACAGCATTGTTGTCTTTAAGTGGTCTTGATTTTGTAACATCAATTTCTGGAGCCGCTACATCAATATCAAATGTTGGCCCAGGTTTGGGTACAGTAATAGGTCCAAATGGTAATTTTTCTCAGGTTCCAGATATTTCTAAGTGGATATTGTCGGCAGGAATGATCTTGGGCAGACTTGAATTATTTGCTATACTGGTACTGTTCTTGCCTTCGTTTTGGCAAAAATAAGTATGATTAAAACAATAATTTTAACACTTAAACCTTACAAAGATATACGAATGCTAAGGATATTGCTTTTAGGTGCAATAAGTGGTTTTCCTTGGGTATTAATAGCTAGTAGTTTAAGTCTCTGGCTAAAAGAGGAAGGGCTTAGTAGATCAACTATAGGATGGGCGGGTTTAATTTTTGGTGTGTATGCATTTAATTATTTATGGGCTCCGATAATAGATAGAATTCAAATACCTTTCTTAACAAAAAAACTAGGCCATAGAAGAGGATGGATAGTTTTAATGCAAATTATAATTTTGCTAAGTTTAATAATTTGGAGTCTTATAAATCCAACTGAGAACTTGGCATTATTAATTAGTGTAGGATTAATTATTGCAATAGCATCTGCCACACAAGATATAACTGTCGACGCTTTAAGAATTGAACAAATAAATGAAAATGAAGGAAAATCAATGGCGGCAGGAGCTGCGATGGCAGTTGTTGGTTGGTGGACAGGCTATAAGCTTGGTGGCGTAATAGCTTTATTTACAGCAGAATTTTTTGAAAATATGGGTATTACTGATTATTGGCAAGTTACTTTTTTAATTTTAGGAATTTTAATAATTTTAATGAATATTGGTTTAATGTTTGTTCATGAACCAATTGAAACAGATAGACAAATTAAACAAAAAGAAACGGATAGAGTTATAGAAAGCAAACTTGGATCAAAAAATATTATAACAAATTTTATTGCGTATATTACAGGAACAATAGGTGGTCCTATAATTAGTTTTTTTAAAAAAAATGGGTTTTCAATAGCGGTAGGAATTTTAGGATTTGTATTTTTATTTAAAATTGGAGAAGCTTTTTTAGGACGTATGTCTATTATTTTTTATAAAGAAATTGGATTTTCTAAAGGAGAAATCGCAATTTACTCAAAGGGACTAGGATGGATCACAACAGTTGTCTTTACTTTATTGGGAGGAATAATGGCAATGAGAGCAGGAACTATTAAAACGATGTTCTTTGCTGGTGGGTTAATGGCTTTAACAAATCTACTATTTGCAATTTTAGCATGGACTGGAAAATCTGAATTATTATTTGCAATTGCCGTAATAGCTGATGATATCACTGCAGCATTTGCTACAGTCGCATTCGTAGCTTTTATTTCGCTATTAGTTGATAGAACCTATACAGCAACTCAATACGCTTTACTCGCTTCAATTGGAACAGCAGGAAGAACAACGCTTGCCTCATCTTCTGGAGCGCTTGTTGATTGGTTAAATGGAGATTGGGGAACATTTTTTGTTTTAACTACGATAATGGTTATTCCGTCTCTTATTTGCTTATGGTTAATTAGAAATAAAGTAAAAATAGGTGAAAAATAATTTTTTTTGCAATAAATCTTATGTGAATATATTCGAAACCCCTTCGAATAACTCTAAAATTAGCTCACAAATTCTGTATGGGGAAGAATTTAAAATTTTAAAAAAGAAAAAAAATTTTTTAAAAATCAAAACTATTTATGACAATTATTATGGGTATATTAAAAAAAGTAAATTTAAAAAAAAAATAAACTTTACTCATAAAGTAAAAGTTTTAAAAACCAAAATTAATAAATCAAGTAATTATTTACCTTTTTTAAGTAAAATAGAAATTTTAGATAGAAAAAAAAACTATGTTATGTTTGAAAAAAATAAATGGATAAAAAATAAAGATATATGCAAAATAAGTGAAAAAGAAAAAAACTTTAGAAAAATTTTTCAATTATTTTTAAATTGTAAATATAAATGGGGAGGAAAAACTTACAAAGGAATTGATTGTTCTGCTTTAATTCAACTATATTATAAATATAATAACCGATTTTTTCCAAGAGATACTATAGATCAAATTAAAATAAAAAAAGGATTATTCAGAAAAAATAATTATAAAAAAGGTGATATTATTTTTTGGAAAGGTCATGTCGCTGTTTGTATAAGTAACAAAGAATTGATTCATGCTTATGGTCCTAAAAAAAAAGTAATTGTAATGCCAATTAATAAAACAATAGATAGAATAAAAAAAACTGCTAATTTAAAAGTTAGAAAAATTTGTATAATATAAATTACTCTCTTCCAAAATCAGGTTTTGCTACATCTTGTTTTAATTGAACAATTTTTCTTCTTGCTTTTTTGGAATTAGATAATTGAGATAAAAGTTTTTTATTGTTTTTATTTTGAATTATTTTTTTGAATGAGTTTAAATTTTTTGTAAATATATTGATAGCTTTAATAATATTATCATTGCTAAAAAATACATCTCTCCACATAACCTCATTAGAAGCAGCTATTCTTGAAAAATCTCTCAAACCTCCAGCACTATATTGAATTAGATTTTTTCTCTGAATTTTTTCTGAATCTTGAGCTGTTTTAATTAAATTGTAAGCAATCAAATGGGGTAAATGACTTGTAATAGCAAAAATACTATCATGGTTATTAGCGTTCATTAAAACTACTTTTGATCCAATTTTTTTCCAGAATTTTTTTATTACATTAAGTTTTTTTAAACTTTGTTTTCTTTCTTTAATTATTACGCACCATTTATTTATAAATAAATTTTTATTTCCATATTCTGGTCCACTAACCTCAGATCCCGCTATAGGATGGCTCGATATCCAATGTATTTTTTTGTTTAAATTTTTATTCTTTAATTTAATTATATTTCGCTTTGTGGAACCAACATCTGTAATAAGAGCATTGGGTTTCAATGTATTATTTAGTTTTTGAATAATTTTTTTATATTCACTCATAGGTGTAGATATTATCACTAGATCAACATCATATATTTCCTTATTTATACTTTTAATAAACTTACAATTTGATTTGATTTTTTTTATTTTAGAAATATTTTTTTTTGATCTTTCAAGAATAAAAGTTTTTTTTGACAACTTTTTATATTTTATAGATCGTAGTATTGATGAACCTATTAAACCACATCCAATAATTAATACTTTTTTAAACATTTTTAAATATCGTCTTTATACTTTCTAAAAAAAACTTGTTTTCATAGTTATTTCCAATTGTTAATCGTAAACAATTTTTAATTCCATAGGATCTAGTTTCTCGCAATATTAAACCTTTTTTTTGTAATTTTTTTTCAATACTATTTGCTGTTAATTTACATTTATCAAAATTAAGTAGAAGAAAATTTGCACTTACTTTATTACTAAATATATTAAACTGTTCCAAGTTATTTTTAATTTTTTTACTCCAAAATAAATTATGTTTAACTGATCTTTTAATAAATTTGTTATCTTTTAAAGATTCAATTGCACATAATTGAGCAATTTTATTAACATTAAAGGGAGGTTTAATAGCATATAGAGCATTTACTATTTTTCGATCTCCGTATCCCCAGCCCACTCTTAAAGATGCAAGTCCATATACTTTAGAAAAAGTTCTTAAAATAAAAACATTTTTTTTATTTTTAAAAATTTTTAATCCTGAAGAATATTTATTATCTTTCATATATTCGTCATAAGCATCATCTATAACCAACAAAATTCTTTTATTTAATTTTTTTCTTAATTTAATTAATTCTTTTTTTTCTAAATATGTACCAGTAGGATTGTTTGGATTTGCTATAAATACAATCTTTGTTTTTTTATTAACTTTTTTAATTATTTCTTCAGGAGAAACCCTAAATTCTTTTTCTTTAGAAAAAACTACCTTTGCTCCAACAATTGAAGCATATATTCTGTACATCAAAAAACTGTATTGTGGTACAATTACCTCATCTTTAGATGTAAGAAAAAGTTGACACAACATTTGAATTAATTCATCTGATCCCGATCCACAAATAATTTTATTAAATTCACATTTAAATTTCGAAGAGATTATTTTTCTTAATTTATTCGCTTTACTATCTGGGTATTTAGAAATTTTTAATTTTTTGGCTTGCAAAATTTTAGACGCTTTTGGACTCATCCCTAATGCCGATTCATTAGCTGAAAGTTTTATTACTTTTGTCTTTTTTTTTAATATAGATTTTCCTGGCTTATAGGGTCGTATATTTATTTTTCTAAAGTTAAGCGAAGTCATAATTTTCAATATTTTGTATCTTTATAGATAAAAAATTACTTAATTACATAAAATATTTAATATTTAAATAAAATTGACATATATAATTGTATCATGTAAATAATTTATGCGCTGATTTAACTGAATTGCGAGCGCTTTAAAAAAACCGCTAAATAAGTTTTTTTACCTCCAATTCAAAAGAAAGAAAAATGAATAATACTAAAAAGGTAAAGAAATTAATTATTGATAAACCTTTAAAGCTGGATTGTGGAAAAACCATATCTAATTTTCCATTAGCATATGAAACATATGGAAAATTAAATGAAAAAAAAAATAATGCAATTTTAGCATTCCATGCTTTAACTGGTGATCAATATGCATCGGGGATAAATCCTATAACAAATAAGGAAGGTTGGTGGAATTATTTATTAGGTCCAGGAAAGGCTATCGATACAGAAAAATATTTTGTGATATGTGCAAACGTTATTGGTGGATGTATGGGATCTTATGGTCCAAGTAGCATTGACTCAAGTACAAATAAACCATTTGGTACCAATTTTCCAGTTATAACAATTAATGATATGGTTAATGCTCAATATCATCTGCTAGAATTTTTTAAAATTGAAAAATTATTCTCAGTTATTGGTGGTTCAATGGGTGGGATGCAAGTACTGCAGTTCGTTTCAAATTTTCCAAATAAAACTCATACCGCTGTTCCGATTGCATGTACTGCAAGTCACTCTGCACAAAACATTGCATTAAATGAACTTGGAAGACAATCAATAATGGCTGATAATAATTGGTCAAATGGATTTTATGAGGAAAACAAAAAATCACCTGATAAAGGTTTAGCTGTTGCAAGGATGGCTGCTCATATCACATATTTATCAAAGAAAGGTTTGCAGGAAAAATTTGGAAGAAAATTGCAAGAAAGAGATGATTTAAAATTTGGATTTGATGCAGATTTTCAAATAGAAAGCTATTTAAGATATCAAGGTTCAGTTTTTGTTGATCGTTTCGATGCAAATAGTTATTTATTTATAACAAGAGCTATGGATTATTTTGATTTAACAAAACAATTTAACGGAAATCTTTCTAAAGCTTTTGAAAAGAGTAAAACAAAATTTTTTGTTATTTCTTTTACCTCTGATTGGCTATACCCTACATCTGAAAATCGAGAAATAGTAATCGCACTTAACGCAATTGGAAAAGATGTTGGATTCGCTGAAATAACATCTGACAAAGGACATGATTCATTTTTATTAGATGTTCCAGATTTCCTTAGTGCTGTTAAAAATTTTCTTAAAACTTCATATAAAAAAATCAATGAAAAAAGAATTTAATATAATAGCTAAATTAATTACTAAGGATTCTAAAGTTTTAGATGTTGGTTGTGGTGATGGTGAGTTAATGAAATATATTTCTGAAAATATTACCAACGATATAAGAGGCCTAGAATTATCAAAGCATAATGTGCAGAAGTGTATAGAAAAAGGGCTTACAGTCATAGAAGGTGATGCTGAAAAAGATTTAAAGCAATTTCCAGAGTCATCTTTTGATTATGTTGTTTTGAGTCAAACACTCCAGGCATTTTTAGATCCAGAAAATGTAATTAATGAATTACTAAGAGTCGGAAAAAAAGCAATTGTTACAATACCTAATTTTGGATATTGGAAAGTTAGAATACATTTGCTTTTTCAAGGAACAATGCCAATAACAGAAAATTTACCTAATGAATGGTACGATACGCCAAACCTTCATATGTGCACAATTAAAGATTTTGTTAATTATTGTAAAAAAAAAAATATAAAAATTAATAGTTCAAACCTAAGTTTTCAAAATTTATTTTCAGAGTTAGGTATTTTTATAATAGAAAAATAATATGAAAGTAGAAATAATTAAATGCTTAGAGGATAATTATTCATATTTAATTATAGATAAAAAAACTAATAATGCATGTGTGGTAGATCCCAGTGAGCATGAACCTATTATTAATTTTGTTGAACATCACAATATTAAATTAAAGTTTATTCTTAATACTCACCATCATTATGATCATGTAGGTGGAAATAAAGAGCTAAAAAAAATGTATGGAGCAAAGGTTGTTGGTTTTAAAAACGATAAACAAAGAATACCTGATATAGATATACTACTGGAAGATAATCAAATTTGGAAATATGAAAATTTTGAATCAAAAATTATGCATATACCTGGCCATACAACAGGGCATATCTGTTTTTATTTTCCCAAAAACAAATTAGTATTCACAGGAGATACTCTTTTTTCACTAGGATGTGGTAGAATATTTGAAGGAACTTATGAGCAAATGTACAATTCTTTAAATAAATTAAAAAAACTTCCTAAAGATACTAAAATTTATTGTGGACACGAATACACTCTTAAAAACTCATTATTTTGTTTAGAACATGACTCTTTCAACAAAAATCTTGAAAAAAAAATTTCTAAAATAAAACTCCAATTAAAAAAAGAATTACCTACCATTCCTTCAACAATTGATGAGGAATTAGCCTGTAATATTTTTTTGAGAGCAAAAAATTTAAAGGACTTTTCAAAATTAAGAGATTTAAAGGATAATTCTTAACTTAATCAGCTTGACTAAAATAAGTGTAGAACTATATTGCAGTCTATAAAAATTAAGGAAGTATTATGTCATTTGCAATAATTCAGACAGGTGGAAAACAATATAAAGTAAAGGCTGGAGAGATATTAAAAATCGAAAAGATTGATAATACAAAGCCTAACTCAAAAATTGAATTTAAAGAAATCTTGGCTTATGGAGATGATAAAACTGCAGAATTAGGTTCTCCAAAAATAACTGGTGCAAAAGTTGAGGCAGATTTAGTTAAAAATGGAAAAAATAGAACAGTTTTAATTTTTAAAAAAAGAAGAAGAAAAAACTCAAGAAGAAAAAATGGTCATAGACAAGAATTTTCATTGGTAAGAATAAATAAAATATTTTCAAAAGATGGAAAAGTTTTATCTGAAGCTCCGAAACTATCAAAGCCAGAAAAAAAAATAGAAAAAAAAGTAAAGGAAAAATAATTTAGGTAATTTATGGCAACAAAAAAAGCAGGTGGATCATCCAGAAATGGACGTGATAGTGCCGGTAGAAGGCTTGGAGTAAAAAAATACGGTGGTCAGATTGTAAATCCTGGAAATATAATAGTTAGACAAAGGGGAACTAAAATTTTTCCTGGAAGATATGTTGGGATTGGAAAAGATCATTCAATCTTTTCAAAGGTTAAAGGTAAAGTTGAATTTAAAAAAAGCAAATCAGATAAAACATTTGTTTCTGTAAAACCCAATTAGTAGATACAACAAAAAAAATTAAAACAGTTGTATTATGAAGTTCTTAGATCAAGTTAAAATTTTTGTAAAAGCAGGCACTGGAGGATCCGGTTCAGCAAGCATGCGTAGGGAAAAATTTATAGAATTCGGTGGACCTGATGGTGGAAACGGTGGAAAAGGTGCATCAATCATTATTAAATCAGAAAGAAATTTAAACACTTTAATTGACTACAGGTATACACAGCACTTTAAAGCTGAAAGAGGTCAAGATGGAATGAGTAAAAACAAAAGTGGGAAAAGTGGTAAGAATTTATACTTAAAAGTTCCTATCGGCACACAATTGTTAGAAGAGGATAACAAAACACTATTGTTTGACTTTAAATTAGAAAAAGAAGAATTTGTAGTTGCAAATGGTGGAAGAGGTGGTCTTGGTAATACAAATTTTAAAACTTCTACAAATCGTGCTCCAAGGAAATTTACTAAAGGACAAGAGGGAGAGGAATTTTGGATTTGGTTACAATTAAAAACAATTGCCGACATAGGAATTATTGGTTTGCCAAATGCTGGTAAATCAAGTCTGTTAGGTGCCATTACTAATGCAAATCCTAAGATTGCAAATTACAAGTTTACAACCATTAATCCTAACTTGGGTGTAGCTGAGTATGATGATAAAGAAATTACTATAGCTGATATACCTGGATTAATAGAGGGTGCACATAAAGGAACTGGTTTAGGAATAAAATTTCTTAAACATATTGAAAGATGCAAAACTTTAATTCATATGATTGATATTACAGATAAAAATTTAGAAGATTCATATAAACAAATAAAAAATGAAATATCAAAGTACAGCAAGGAATTATTAAAGAAAAAAGAAATAATTATCTTAAATAAAACTGATTTAATAGAAAAAGAAATGATTGAAAAAATTAAAAAAAATTTCTCTAAAAGTAAAAAATGTGATGTTTTAACATTATCTACTTTAGATAAAAAATCAGTTTCAAAAATAAAAGCAAAGCTATTATCTTATGTATCTTAAAAATTCTAAAAAAATTGTAATTAAAATTGGATCATCATTACTAATTGATAATGATAAAAATATAAGACAAAAGTGGCTTACAGAATTTTCTAAAGACATAAAAGATCTTTTAATTCAAAATAAAAAAATCATAATTGTGAGTTCTGGAGCAATAGCAATTGGATGTAAAAAATTAAATTTAAACAAAAGAAATTTGAAAATTGATAAAAGTCAGGCTGTAGCATCAATTGGTCAAATACAATTAATGAATCTTTTTAACAAAACATTTGCAAAAAAAAGGATAAATATATCGCAAATTTTATTGACACTAGATGACACTGAGCAAAGAAGAAGATCTTTAAATGCAAAAAGAACTTTTGAAAATTTATTTGAATTAGGATTTGTACCAATTGTTAATGAAAATGATAGTACCGCAACTACAGAAATAAAATATGGTGATAATGATAGATTGGCATCAAGAGTAGCTCAAATATCTGGTGCTGATTGTTTGGTTTTACTTTCTGATGTGGATGGTCTTTATACAAAAAATCCAAAAAAAGATAAAAATGTAAAATTAATTAAAAAAATTAAAAATATTGATAAAGAAATTGAAAGAATCTCTACAAATAGCACCAGTGAACATGGGACAGGAGGAATGAAAACTAAAATTGATGCTGCAAAAATTTGTCAATTATCAGGTTGCTTTATGTGCATTGCAAACGGACTTTCAATTAGACCAATTCAAAAAATAATTAAAAAAAATGACTGCACATGGTTTTTGCCAAAAATTTCAAAGCTTGATGCAAGAAAAAAAATGGATAATAGGTTCGGTATCACCAAAAGGAGAACTTATGATTGATGATGGAGCTAAACAAGCTCTAAAAAAAGGTAAAAGTTTGCTCGCTGCTGGAATTAAAAAAGTTTTTGGTAAGTTTAATAAAGGAGACCATATTAAAATAATAGACAAAAATAGTGATGAATATGCTAGAGGTCTGAGCTCTTTTTCTTCGAGTGAAATAAATAAAATTAAAGGTCATCATTCAAGTAAAATAGACCAATTGTTAGGATATATTGCTAAATCTGAAGTAGTACACAAAGATGATATGGTAGAAATTTAAAATGAAAAGTTTAATGCATTTTATTGGAAATAATGCACGGGTTGCATCAAAGGTTAGATTAAATTCTAAAATTAAAAATAAGATATTAATTGATTATTTAAAATTAATTAAAAAAAATAAAAAAATAATAATAAATAAAAATAAAAAAGATATTGAATTTTCTAAAAAAAAAAATCTTAGAAAAAACCTAATTAATAGATTAAAAATTAATTCAAAAAAAATCGACGAAATATGTAAAGCTATAAATAATGTAATCAAATTAAAAGATCCAGTTGATAATGTTATAAACAAATGGAAAAGACCTAATAATTTAATTATTAAACAAGTTTCAACTCCAATCGGAACAATTGGTGTAATATTTGAAAGTAGACCTAATGTAGCTTCAGATGTAGCTTGTTTATGTTTTAAATCTGGAAACGCTGTAATATTAAGAGGTGGTAGCGAAGCACTAAATTCTAATAAAATTTTAGTTTCACTTTTTAGAAAAGCTTTAAAAAAAAATAACTTAAATCCTAATTATGTTCAATTAGTTGAAAAAAGAGAGAGAAAATATGTGAATTTTATGCTTTCAGGTATGACTAAATATATAGATATAATTATTCCAAGAGGAGGAAAGGGTCTTGTAAAAAAAGTCCAAAATAAATCAAAAATTCCTATAATTGGTCACTTAGAAGGAATTTGCCATACATATATTGATAGAGATGCTGACTTATCAATGTCAATTAAAATTGTGTACAATGCCAAACTTAGAAATACTAGTATTTGTGGTGCAACTGAAACTATTCTTATGCATAAAAAAATTGTAAAAAAATTTTGTAATCCAATATTAAATAAATTAGAAGAAAATAATTGCAAGATTATTGGAGATAAATATTTAAA
>CACHGH010000005.1 GCA_902579215.1 uncultured Pelagibacteraceae bacterium | reverse complement strand
GTTGCTGTACCAAATGGAGTTGTTATGATTTCTCCATCTGCTACATCTCCAGGGCTTACTGATTTAGCTGATAACGGTTTCTTTTTTAGAACAGCTCCATCTGACGCAAGAGGTGGTCAAATTCTAGCTGATATCACTAAAGACAGAAAAATTAAAAGTGTTGCAATTACATACACTAATAATGACTATGGAAAAGGCTTAGCTGATGTTTATGCTGCTGCAGTAAAAGCACATGGTATCAAAGTAACAACGTCTGCTGCTCACGAAGATGGAAAAGCTGACTACTCAGCTGAAGTAGCTACACTTGCATCTGCAGGTGGTGACGCTGTTGCAGTTATTGGATACCTAGACCAAGGTGGTAAAGGAATTATACAAGGTTCTTTAGACTCAGGAGCTTTTGATACTTTCATATTATCAGATGGTATGATTGGAGATTCTTTGACTGACGCTTTTGGAAAAAGTTTAAATAAATCTTTTGGTTCACTTCCTGGATCAACAGGTAAAGGCGCTGGTGTATTTGCTAAAGTTGCAAAAGCTGGAGGAATTGATTCTTCTGGTCCTTACACTGGAGAGTCTTACGATGCTGCTGCTTTAATAGTTCTTGCTATGCAAGCAGGTGGATCTGCGGACAGAGCTTCAATTGCTAAAAATGTTATGGCAGTTGCGAATGGACCTGGTAAGAAAATTTACCCAGGTGAACTTAAAAAAGCTTTAGATTTACTAGCAAAAGGTAAAGCGGTTGACTATGAAGGTGCAACTGGAGTTAATTTTACTGATGTTGGTGAAGCTTTTGGTTCTTTCTTAGAAAAAGAAATCAAAGGTGGAAAATTTAAAACTAAAAAACAAAGATAATATATAAATTTATAGACCTCAGCGGCGAAAGCTGCTGAGGTTTTTTTTTATTCCAAAATATTAATTAAAACATAAAAAGCCAAAAAAGACATAAATATAATAATTATAAAATTAATTATTTTCCAAACTTTTTTATCTATTAAATAATTTGATAAATATTTAGATAAATAACCTAATGTAAAAAAAAAAATAAATGAAGCTATAGAAGCTCCAATACCAAATAAATATTTTTGTTCGATTGCAAAACTTTTAGAAAAGTTTCCAAGAAAAAAAACAGTGTCTGAATAAACATGTGGATTTAAGTATGTAAAACCAAATGTTTTATAAATTGTATTAATAAGGTTTTTTTTATTTTCTTTTATTTTTCCCCATATAAAATTTATTAAAAATAATAAAAGAAGAATATTTAATATAAGTTCAACAAAAGGTGTAAAAAAAATTATTAAAATAATGAAATAAAAAAATCCCTAAAAAAATTAATATAAAATCTGATATAGCACAGATTAAACAAACAAGAAAAACAAATTGCTTTTTAAGACCTTGCTCTATGACGAATATATTTTGAGCTCCAATTGCTAAAATCAAACTTAAGCCTGTAAAAAAACCAAGTACGAGAAAGCTCATTTTTTACTTAATATATCTGCTCTCAAAGTGGTTAAGATAATGATTATTAAAAAGGGTATACATAGTAAATTCATCGTTTTCCAGTTAGTAAGCATAATTAAAACCCCTGCTGATAAGCTGCCGGTAGCATGAACAGAATATACAATAAAATCGTTTAACCCTTGAGCTTTGAATTTTTCTTCTTCTTTATACGTTAAAACTAGTAAACTCGTTCCAGATATAAATAAAAAATTCCATCCTAAACCTAAAAAAATTAATGCGAACATATAATTATAATAAGTTTGATCAAAAAGACTTGCTATAATAGTTATGCTGTAAAGAAACACTCCTGCATACATTATGTTGCTATGACCAAATTTTTTAACTAAATTTCCAGTTATCAAAGATGGTAGAAACATTGCTACAACATGGAACTGTATAACCAAACCTGTTTTACTCAGACTCATTTTTTCCATTACATGCATGCTTAATGGAGTTGCCGTCATCAAAAATGTCATTATTGCATATCCAAATGCTGAAGCTACGAGTGCCTGTAAAAATCTAGGTTGCGAAATTAATTCTAAAATACTTCTTCCTGAACTTTTTATATTGGACTCTAATTTTGATGTATTTTCATAAAATAAAAAGAAGATCGCTGGTATAATAGTTAAAATAGCAAGTGACAAATAAGATCCAACATACAATTGATCGGTAACAATATCTTTTCCATAATTTGCCATGCTTGGTCCTAAAAATGCTGAAACAATTCCACCTAGTAAAATTATTGAAATTGCTCTAGGTACTTTATCTTTCTCAACACTTTCAGCTGCAGCAAAACGATATTGGTGAGTGAAAGCCATACCAACACCAATAAAAAAATTTGCAAAACAAAATAGAATAAAGTTTTGATTCATTATTGAATAAGCTGCCAATAGAGAAAATAAAAAATTTCCAATTGATGCTGAAATAAATCCAGCTTTTCTTCCTATTAAACTCATAACTTTTGTTGCAAAGATTGCGCCCATTGCTATGCCAACTACAGATATTGACATTGGTAAAGTAGAGAGTGATTTTAAAGGGCTAATTTGAGAACCAATAATTCCACTTAAAAATACTGTTACTGGAGCAGCAGTAAAGCTAAAAATTTGACTTAATGTAAGAATTAAAAGATTTTTATTCATTTACGAGACCTCTAATGTAATGATAAAAATCCATTGTTGGACTATACCTGTTTTAAATAAAACTAAAATATGTATTTGTCTGATAGATAAAGTAGAAGTGCAAACGCTATTCCAAGTAATATATAATACATTAAGTGCCTTTTTTAATAAGGGCGTAGATTTGTTCTTTTTTAGTTATTCCAATCGCTCTAGATATTTCTTTATTATTTTTGTAAACAACAATTGTTGATCTATGATCGATATTTAAAAATTCAGCTACATCCTTATTTTTTTGAGCATAACTTAAAAATACAACATCCTTAAAATCTTTTCTGGCTTTTTTAAATACTTTTTCTTGGCTAATACAAGTCCCACACCATTTATTCCATGAGTTAACTACAACAGTTTTTCCAGATTTTTGAGCATTTATAAAAGCATCCTTTGTAAAATTCATTTCAACTTCAGCTGCAAAACTATTGGTGCCTAATACAAAAAATAAAATAAATAAATACTTTTTCATAAAATAATTAATACAAAATATTTTAAATTTATCAATGTGACAATTATTGTTTAATTATTTTCTCTGGTAATATACCTCTTGGCCTATATCTCATTATTAATAAAAGCGCTATTCCCATTGTTAAAAATCTAAAGTATGGGGCCGTATTTATAAGGTGCATCTTTATTGCATTGGTTTCAGGTAAGTGAGATGTAAAAAAGTTAATTAAAAATAATGCCATTGGGGCAGATTCAATCCATAAAAACCAAACTACAAAACCTCCAAGGATTGCTCCAAAATTATTTCCACTTCCTCCTACAATAACCATAACCCAAATTAAAAAAGTATACCTCATAGGTCTATAGCTGCCTGGAGTAAATAATCCGTCATGAGTTACCATCATTGCTCCTGCAATACCAACAACTGCGGAGCCTAAAATAAAAATTAACAAATGTTCTTTAACAACATTTTTTCCCATGGCATTTGCAGCCTCATCATTATCTCTGATAGCTCGCATCATTCTGCCCCATGGTGAATACAGTGCCTTTTGAGTTATTATAAGTAAAATAAAAACTACAATTAAAAATAATCCTGCTAAGCAAAGTTTCACATAAACCGACGAAGCATCTATTACTAATTGATTTAAAACGTCTTGTCTTTCCGTTATTGAATTAATCATCTTTAATTTACCCGAGTGAAATTTCTCAACCAAATCTACAAACCAAGGAGTATTTTGTAGATCAACTTCATAAGGTACTGGTCTTTTTAAACCAATTACGTTTTTAACTCCTCTCGATAACCAGTCTTCATGTTTAATAACAGCGATAACAATTTCTGATATTAATAACGTAGCGATCGCTAAATAATCTGCTCTTAATCCAAGAGCTACTTTGCCAACTATATAAGCCAAACCACCAGCAAAAAATGCACCTACTATCCAAGAAAACAGAATTGGCATTCCAAGACCACCTAGGAATCCTGTTTTTGCAGGATTTACTGCCTCTATATGTTCAGTTGCAGGCCCAGCAATTAACCTCAAAACTATTAAACCAATTATTATAATTCCTGCGATAATGTAATTTCTTTTTTTTGATTTTTCTATTTTTTTTAAAACATAACGAACAGAAAAAACTATTCCTACAATTATTCCAGCACAAACAATCATTTGAATACCTCCTGCTGCCCATGCTTCTGATACAGGTGCAGCAGATACTAAAACTGCAGCCAAACCTCCTAGTGCGGTATAACCCATAATTCCAAAATTAATTAATCCTGCATAACCCCATTGAATATTTGCTCCCATTGTCATAACAGCAGAAATTAAACAAAAATTCAAAATTGTTAATGCAACATTCCATGATTGAAACACTCCAACTAAAATAATTAGTATTATCATTATAGCGTAAGCGGAAATAACATTAGCGTATTGCCTCATAGAACCCTTCCTTTAAAAATTCCAGTTGGTCTAAATAATAGAACAATTACTAAAATAGAAAATGAGACTGCAAATTTGTAATCGGTAGATAGTAGTTGCATTAAAGAGTCTGGCTCTAAAGACTCTGGTAATAAATACATGAAAAACTTTTTATAAGCATAGGTTATAAAAATTTCAGCAAAGGCAATAACATAGCCACCTAAAAAGGCTCCAAAAGGATTTCCTATACCTCCCACGATTGCAGCAGCAAAGATTGGAAGCATATTATTAAAATATACGAAAGGTTTGAAGCTTTTGTCTAAACCATACAAAACACCACCTATTGTGGCCAATACACCAGCAATCATCCACGTAATCATTACTACTCTTTTTGGATCTATTCCTGACAATAAAGCTAAATCTTCATTATCAGAATATGCTCTCATGCTTTTTCCAGTTTTTGTTTTATTCAAAAACCAAAATAATATTGATACTACAATTATGGTAATAACTATTGTTATTAGCTGGGTTGATTTTATTGTTAATCCTTCATTGAGACCAGTCATTTCTTTAAATTCAATTGCTTTTAAAATGAATTTTTCACCATCAAGGAATCTTCTATCAAAAGGACCAATAACTATTCTGACTAAAGCTTGAGTAACGAACATCACTCCAATACTAACCATTGCTAGCTGTACTGGTGGGCTTTTTTTTATTCTGTAGTAACTAAAAACAAATTTATCAATAGTTAGCATATACAAAATCATCATGATAATAGCGAATGGAATTGTAATTAAAGCTGTAGGTAAAAAACCTAAACTTACACCAATAGATTGCAAATAAAATGTTAGTAAGACCGCAAACATTGTTCCAAAAGACATCATGTCTCCAGTGGCAAAATTTGCAAACCTTAATATACCGTAAATTAAAGTTACAAAAATAGCTCCTAAAGCTAGTTGAGATCCATAAGATAGAGCTGGGACGATAATATAATTTAATAATAAAATTACTGCGTTTAATAAATCCATATTAAGCTCCTAAAAACGACCTTCTAACTTCAGGATCATCAAGTAGTTCTTTACCTGAGCCTTCAAATTTATTTTCCCCAGTAACCAAAACATAGCCACGATCGGATATACTAAGTGCTTGTTTTGCATTTTGTTCAACCATTATAATTGCAACATTGGTCTCTTTAACTTTTAGAATATGATCAAATAATTCATCCATAACTATTGGTGAAACACCAGCAGTAGGTTCGTCCAACATCAAAACAGATGGCTTGGTCATTAAAGCTCTGCCTAGCGCAACTTGTTGTCTTTGCCCTCCTGATAGTTCACCTACAATTTGAGATTTTTTTTCGTTTAAGATTGGAAATAATTCATAAATTTCTTTTATTATTTTGTCTAGATCTTCGCTTCTTAAGAATGCTCCCATCTCCAAATTTTCTCTTACAGTTAATCCTGTAAAAACATTTCGTGTTTGTGGAACAAAAGAAATTCCTTGTTTAACTCTGTCTTGGGGAGATAAATTTGAAATATCTTTTCCATCAATGGTTACAGTTCCAGATTTTAATTTAAGTAACCCAAGCATTGCTTTCATAGCTGTGGATTTTCCAGCGCCATTTGGTCCTAAAATTGCAACAATCTCACCTTTGTTAACATTTATTGAGCAAGAAGTAATAATGTCTACACCTCCATAACCTCCAGTCATCCCTTTTCCCTCAAAAAATGCCACTAGCTTACTCCTTTAATTTTTGATCCACGTCCCAAGTAACTTTCAATAACTTTTTCATTTTTTTTAACTTCATCAGAAGTTCCTTCAAATAAAACTGATCCTTCTGCCATTACAATTACTGGGTCACATAAACGACTAATAAAATCCATATCATGTTCAATCATACAAAATGTATAACCTTTCTCTTTATTAAGCCTTTGAATTGAAGTTCCTATATCTTTTAGTAGTGTTCTATTAACTCCTGCACCAACCTCATCTAATAAGACTAATTTTGCATCTACCATCATAGTTCTTCCGAGTTCTAAAAGTTTCTTTTGTCCTCCTGATAAATTTCCAGCTAATTCATTTGCTAAATGCTTTAGGTTTAAAAATTCAATTACCTCATATGCTTTATTTCTAACTTTTTCCTCTTCTTTTCTTACTAGACCGGGCTTAATTAAAGCATTTATCAGTTTTTCTCCTGATTGATTTCCAGGAACCATCATTAGATTTTCAAGAACTGTAAGATTTGTAAACTCGTGAGCAATTTGAAAAGTTCTTAATAATCCTTTTGAAAACAACTCATATGATGGAACATCAGTTATATCTTGATTATTAAACAAAACTTTTCCTTTCGAACTTTTTAAATTTCCAGCGATTAAATTAAATAAAGTTGTCTTTCCTGAACCATTTGGTCCAATAATGCCTGTGATTGATCCTCTCTTAACTTTTAACGAACAATTAGATACAGCAGCTAAACCACCAAAGTATTTTGATAGATTGTTTATTTGAAGAATATTTAAATCTTGCTGCATGAATTTATGCTTTGTTTAATCTTTTCAATATATTATTAACAGATTTTTCTAAAGATTTATAATAACCTAATTTTCTAAGTTCATTTACACCTTGCCAATTTAATCCTCCAGGAGTTTGGGATTCAGCTACAAGATTTTTTAAGGGTTTGTTTGAATTAACTGAAGCTAGCTCAGCTAAAGCTGAATATAATGAAGTAACATATTGTTGAGCTTGAATTTTATTTAATTTTTTTTTAGTCAACCAATCAGATAAAATTTTCACCATTTCATAAAAAGATGCCATTGTTCCAGATATAGCCCAAAAATTATTAGATAACTTTTCATTTTTAATCTCTATAGTCGTTCCAATTTTATTAAAAAAATTTTTAACTTTTTTATCTGGTGGAAAAATTGCAACTGGGCCTCTTCCTAATCTTATTGGTGGCATTGGGATAGCTCTCACTATTTTCAATTTTTTTTTAACAATTTTCTTTAATTGAAAATAATTTATGGTTGAGATGAAACTTACAATTATTTGTTTATTTTTAAAGTTTAGCTTTGGCAATATTTTTTTACCCACTTCTGGCAAAACTCCTAAAAAAACCCAGTCTGATTTGTTAATCACATCTTGATTATCTTTTGCAATAATCACTTTTTTAAATTTATTCTTTAGTTTTATAGCTTTTTGTTTGTTTCTAGGAGAAACAATTATTTTTTTAAAAGGAATTTTAGATTTACAAATGCCTATAACAACATCTGATACAATGTTTCCTGTTCCTATAAAACCTAATTTCATAATTAATAAATATTATATAAAGTTAATTATTTAATCTACAGACAAAAAAAAACCCGCTATAAAATAGCGGGTTTTTTTAAATAAGTTGTAAACTTAACTTAACTTAGAACGATTTACCAATTGAAAGACTAGCAGAAACACCTTCTAAGCTAGCTTCAACTTTGTTATCAGTGTTAGTTGTTGACGTTAATGACAAGTCATCAAAGTCTGTGTAGTCTGCAGCGGCTCTTATAAATACGCCTTCGCCTACTTCAGCTGTCCAACCAAAACCAACCATAACACCGTCTAGGTCTGTATCGTTGTATGCAGATCCAGTATCTAAACTTTCATTAGTTATTACATCTACAGTTTTCATACCAGCCTTAACGAACGCATTTGTTCCTGGGATTGGCATTGAAACGTATACAGTGATTAAGTCTTCAAAATCAGCATCAATTGTGTTTGTTTGAGTACATAGACCTGAGTCAGTACCTGTACCTGCTTCGTTGTATGAAGCTGAGTTACAGTCTTTTCTAGAAGTTGCCTCTGTTGATAAAGTATCAGGAACATAGTCAATACCTAGAGTTAGACCCGCTGCTGCCTCAATAGAGTATTCAACGAAAATTGATGGATAACCTACACCCATTACAACTTCGTCAGAACTTTTCTCTTTAGTTCCAGCTGTAGTACCTTCAGTTTCAGAACCTGAAGCTCTGTAAGCACCTGCTGTTACTGTAACACCCATTGCTAAGCCATCGACATCAATAGTCGGCATCTCGATTGCATTAGCTGGTAGAGAGCTAGCAAAAACAAACAATAATGAAGCTATATAAATTTTAAATTTTTTCATATACATCCTATATAGTTGTTAATATTAATTAATATGAGGAACTAAATAACACGATTCTGCCTTTATAATACATTTTAAAATACCTTATATTGCATTAATTTTTCATATGTTGCTAAATTGCAACGTTTTTATCTAATGTTTAAGCCATTTTTTAGATGCATTAAAATACAACCTTAAGTTTATGTTTATCTCTTAACCACCAAGAAACAAACGCCCAACATCAGGGTTTTCCAATAACTCATCGCCTTTTCCTGCTATTGCTGTCTGACCTGAAACTAAAACATAGCCAATATCTGCAAATTCTAATCCTTTTTTTGCATTTTGTTCAACAAGTATAATAGTTTTTTTTTCATTTTTTTGTAAATCATCTAAAATTTCAAAAACCATTTCAATATATTTTGGTTCTAATCCTATTGAGGGTTCATCTACTAACAATACAGACGGTTTCATAACTAATGCCCTCGAAATTTCCAACAATCTTCTTTCTCCACCAGAGAGAACTTTTGCTGGTTGGTTTCTTCGATTTCTTAATCTTTCATATTTTTCTAGAATTCTTTTTGCTTCTTGGAAAGATTCTTCAGTCTTATCTTTAATATAACCTCCCATTAATAAATTTTCCTCTACGGTCATATCTGGAAATACAGAATTATCTTGAAGGATGTAGGCAATTCCAACTGATTTAAGTTTTTCAGCTGGTGTAAGATTTGTAATTTCTTTACCATCTATTTCTATTTTTCCAGAAAATATGTTTGTAAAACCATATATTGAATGAAGGATGGTTGATTTGCCAGCACCATTAGGTCCGATTAAACAGAGAGATTGAGCTTTACTAACAAATAAATCAAAATTATGTAATATTTCCATTTTTCCGTAGCCTGCATTTAAATTTTTAATATTTAAATGAACATTTGATGGAGAAAGTTTTTTTAAATCCTCTGCTACTGGTGCTTTTCCTAATACCTCATATTGATTTGACATTATTGCACTCCTAAGTAAGCATCAATTACTCGTTTATCTTTTTTAATTTCTTCTGGAGATCCATCAGTTAACATTTTGCCATGGGCTAAACAGAAAATTTTTTCAGCAAGCTGCATAATAACTCGCATATTATGCTCGATAACTAAAAGAGTAATTCCAAATTCTTTATTAACTTTGATGAGTCTATCGATAATTCCGTTTATTAAAGTAGGATTTATTCCTGCCGTTGGTTCGTCTAATAAAAGCATTTCTGGCTCATTCATGAGTGCCATTGCAAGTTCTAATAATTTTTGTTGTCCAAATGATAAATCTCCAGCTCTTAGTTTTCTTTTTTGGTACAGTCCTACAAAATTTAATAAATTTTCTGATTTTTCTGTCAATTCTTTTGGAATTTTTGAAAAAATAGAAACTAAACCTTCATCTTTTGCTTTATGACTGATAAGCATATTTTCTACACAATTTAGCTTTCCATAAATTCTAGTTTGTTGAAATGTTCTAAGCAATCCTAGTTTAGCTATTACTGGAACAGGTAATTCTGAAACTTCTTTACCTTTAAATTTAATTGATCCTTTATCTATTGGGTACGTTCCAACAATAGAATTAAATAATGTAGTTTTTCCTGATCCATTAGGTCCAATTAATCCAACAATTTTTCCTTTTTCTACTGACATCGAAATATCTACGTTGGCTTTTACGCCACCAAAAAATTTGCTAACATTTTTTACTTCTAAAATACTCATTTAAGTTCTACCTGTGCTTTCCTGTCAGCTTCATCAACTACTTCTCCAAATCTTTCAGGATATTTTTCTCTGAGCCAACCCATGATTCCTTCTGGAAAATAAATTACAATTACAACAATCAAAACTCCTAAAGCAACATATTGCCATCCAAGAAAGAAAGTCCAAAAACCTTCTTTAAATATATGAAAAATTGTTGCTCCAATGATTGGTCCCCACAAAGTTCCTTTGCCACCTAAAATTGCCATTAAAACCATAAACACTCCCATTTCTCTTCCATCAAATGCAACATCTGTTGAGTCAATGTATCCAACTAATCCTCCCATTATTCCACCAGCCAAGCCACAAAAGAAAGCAGATATCATCCAGCCAATAATTTTATATTTCATTGTTTGAATGCCCATTGCTTCTGCTTTGTCTTCATTATCTCTTATCGCGTTTAAAATTAATTTGAATCTTGTTGAATAAATTGTTCTTACAGCAATGAATGTAAACACAAGTACAAAAAAACTTAAGAAATAGAAAAACTCACCTCTTGCCTCTAGACCTCCAAAGTCGGGAAAAGGAGGAGTTGTAAATCCTTGACCAGCTCCAATAATTTCTATGCCTCCTGAGATTTCACCTGCGGCTACCCCTAAACCCAAAGTACAAATTGCAAAATAATGACCTCTTAAACCTAAAATTGAGTATCCAATTAGTCCTGCAACAATAGTTGGAACTATTGCAGCAACTACAAGTCCAGCTGCCATCCCTTGAAAAAATTGAGCAGGAGTGTGGACAAATGTTTTCTCTCCACCACTTTCTGTCCATTCAGCTAGTGGAAAAAACATTCCTACCTGAACAGAGGCACATAGATACATTCCAAGACCATAAAATAGAATATTACCAAAGGAATTATATCCCATCTCACCACCTTGAATATTCCAAGTAGTGGCCAAAACTATGAGCACGCACAGAATTGATAATTGAACTTTAAAAGCTGGGAAAATAAATGGAGCAGTTAATCCAAAAATTAAAATTCCTATATATAAAAATAGATTTTTATTAGACATCATTTTAAATACTCTCTTTTTCTTGAAAGCTTAAATCTTCTATAAACAAGAATTAAAACTAATAATAAAAATACCGATCCTATTCTGAATTCTGTTCCCAAAATATAGTCTGCAAACTCTTCGAATACGCCTAGTCCCATTCCTGATAATGCTACTCCAGGTAAATTTCCTAAGCCTGCAACAATTACAATCATAAATGATCTAATTGTGTAAGGTAATCCCATGTATGGATGGATTGTAAAAGTAATAGATATTAGAGCTCCAGCTACCCCACAAAGAGCAGCATTTATTCCAAAAGTAGCTGCATACACTTTTTCTGTATCTACGCCTAAAATCTTTGCTGCTCTTGCATTCTGTGCAGTTGCTCTGATCGCTCGTCCTAGCTTAGATTTTTTCATATAAATCACTAAACAGATTGCAAAAATAATACTTACAAAAGCAGAAAATATTTTTGAATTTGGTAAAACAACATTGTTATCAAATAAAAAAGTTGTTCCATAGCCAGAGTTTGCAAGTACTACGTCCGCACCAAATGCAAAATTCATTAATTGCATGAAAAGAATACTAATTCCAAAGGTTGCTAGAATGGATATAAATAAATCTCTATCAACAACTTTGTTAATTACTAATTTATAAATTCCAACGCCCACAAAATACATTATTATTGGAGATACAATAACTCCCCACGCTGGATGAATTCCATAAAGATACATAAAGTAAGCAATGTATCCACCCAATATAACAAGATCTCCTTGTGCAATATTAATAATATTCATCACTCCCCATTGAAGAGCCATTCCATATGCGATCAATGCGAATAAGATACCAAGAAGTATTCCATCCAAGCAAGCTTGAACAGTTATCATCGGATATTGGAAAACCATAAAATCCATAATTTACCCTTGAAAAAAAATACCCCCTAGAATTTAGGGGGTATTTATATATTAGTTATTATCTTTCAGACCACTTAGGTATTGGGTGAATTAATTCAGCAGATGCCCATTTAAGAGGAGCAACAACTTTGTTTTCACATTTTCCAGCGCTATCACACATAACTTGGAATAGTACCATTGGCTTAGAAACGTTTTGACCGCCTGGAGCAAATTTTATGTTTCCATAAAAAGTTTGCATATCAGTAGCAGCAAGAGCGTCTCTTACTTTCTTTTGATCAAAAGAATTTGCTCTTTCAAAAGCATCTTTGAAGACCAATAAAGCAGCTGAAGATTCAGCAGCTTGATATGGTGGTGCATATCCAAACATTTTAGTAAAATCTGCATCATACGTCATTCCATCTTTAAACCACTTATCTTTGTAGGTTAAAGTCTTGTGCCATTGAGAAGCACATAAAGCGTATTGAGAATTTTTACCATGTTGTTTAGATAGTTTTGCAGCATCACAGTGTGTCATTGCAAGCATTGGAACGTCAACTTTCATCTCAGAAATTTGTCTGATAGCAGTCAAAGCTCCTTTTGTATGACCTGATACAACAAGTACATCCGGCTTCATTTGTTTTACTTTAACTAAAGTCGCAGCCATATCATTAAGTTCTTTTGGTAATTTGTCGTCAATTATAATTTCAGATCCTGTGTCTTTAGCAGCATCTAAAATACCCAATCTAACGTCTTGAGAAAAAGCATCTTGCTCAAAAGCTTGGGCAATTTTAACACCTTTACCACCATTTAATTCAACAGCTGTTCTAATGGCTACATCAAGATATAAGTTTGCTGGTGCTAAAACCGCAAATAGATATTTATAACCTTTAGTAAATAAAGACCTAGATGCACCATTAGCTTCAACCATTGGTACTCCGTACTTTTCAGTAACTGGAGCCATAGCTTTAGTTAGTCCTGAACTATAAGGTCCAAGCATAAACTCAACACCATCTTGACTAATTAATCTTTCTGCAAGTTGAGCTGCTCTCTTAGGATTTGATTCATCATCGTAATAGATAATTTCAAATTTATAAGTTTTTCCGCCAACTTTGATACCACCCATGCTATTAATTCTATCAACGGCCATATTGTAACCGTTTTGAGTATGAACACCATTAGATGAATATTTTCCTGTTAACGAAACTGCAGCACCTAAAACAATTTTATCTCCAACAACTTTTGCAAAAGATACAACAGAAGTTGATAATAAAAGTGCTATTGCAGAAACAAATGTAATTATAATGTTTTTTATTTTCATTTATTCCCTCTCTTTAATTAATTAAAAACATATTTAACTAAGAATTTGATTTTATTTCAAGTTAGACTGTGTCTTAGTAATGTTGAGTTACTGCAATTATAACTGCAATAACTAATAAAACACACGCTGAAATTGTATTAATTACTTTTGGATTTGCTTTTATCCAAACAATTAATTTATTTGCAAGAATTGCATAACCTATAAGGGATAAAAAATCTAAAACCATATAAGTTGTTATTAATATAAAGAACTGAGCAATATAATTAGAATTAAAATCTATAAATTGTGGAAAAATTAAAGGAAAAAAAGCCCAAGCCTTTGGACTTGTACCAGCTACTAAAAAACCATCTTTAAAAAAAGAAAAAAAACTTTTTTCATCATTATTAACTGAATTAATTTCTTTTGGTCTACTTTTATAAATATCATAAGCTAAATAGATCAAATAAATAATTCCAGCCCATTTAAAAATATTTAAAAAATTTGGATTTTCTGAAAAAAAAGATCCTAAAACAAAAATAACTAAAATTCCTTGAGCAAAATTTGCAGAAATATCTCCTAACGCTGTCCATATGCACTTTTGAACACCATAATTCATGGAATATGAAATAATTACAATTCTAGGAGTGCCTGGTGTTATAAAAAGAAACAAAATTATTTGAAGAAAAAGTATATAATTTAATGGGAGCATTTTAAGAGGATAGCCCTAAAAAACCGGGAGCTAAAGATGGCTAGATAGGACTATCTAGGATGCATAGTATCATTTGTCACAAAAAAACTCCATTGATCTTTATTTGAAAAATCCTGAATATTTGAAAAAATTGATGGCCAGATTGGGTCAAATTGTCCGCTATAGAAAAAATGAAAAAAATCATTATATATAAAATATGAAAATCATCACCATGTACACGGGACCAATGTGTAATTTTTGTGAAGCAGCAAAAAGACTATTTTCTAGAAATAATCTTAAATTTAAAGAAATAGATATTTCTACTAAAGATGGGCTTAGAGACGAAATGATAAAAAAAGCAAACGGCAAAAGGACTATTCCACAAATATTTTTTGATGATTATCATGTTGGTGGATATGTAGAACTAAGAGAACTAGAAAAAAATGGTGAATTAGTTAATTCTTTAAAATAATTATTTAGGTTTAAAAATTAAACAAACTCCATTATTACAGTATCTTTTTCCAGTTGGTTTTGGTCCATCATCAAAAATATGTCCGTGGTGTCCTCCACATTTTTTACAATGATATTCTGTTCTGGCGTAGCCTAAATGATGATCTGTTTTAGTTTCAAAAACATCTGGTAAAGATTGAAAAAAAGATGGCCATCCAGATCCACTTTCGTATTTTGCATCAGACTCGAATAATTTAGCTCCACATCCTACACAATGATAAGAACCATTACGTTTTTCATTATTCAGTGAGCTTGACCCTGGTGGCTCTGTACCTTCTTCAAATAAAATAAATTTTTGTTCCCTTGTTAATTTATCAGTCATTAATTATTCTTATAGGTTTTCCGTTTAGACTTGCCTCTAAATTCTCAATCATTTGAGTATAAAACTTAGAATAATTTTCTGCAGTAACATACCCTAAATGAGGTAATAATAATGCATTTGGTAAAAATCTTAGCTTATGATTTTCTGGTAATGGTTCCTTTTCATAAACATCTAGACCTGCTCCAGCAATTACATTTGTTGATAATGCAATAATTAAATCATCCTCATTTATAATATGACCTCTAGAAGTATTAATTATATATGCGGTTTTTTTCATCATATCAAATTCTTTTAATTTTATTAATTCTTTATATCTTTCACCTCCTTGTACATGAATAGATAAAAAATCTGAATTACTAAGTAAATCTTCTTTGCTTGATGGTAACACATCTAACTCTTTACACTTATCTAAGTTTAAATTTTCACTCCAAGCAATAACTTGCATACCAAAAATTTTTCCAACTTTTGCAACTTGAGATCCAATTTTTCCAAGTCCAATTATTCCTAAAATTTTACCTTTTAACTCAGTTCCAATTGTTGTTTGCCAATATCCTTGAAACATATTGTCTATTTCAGGTTTTATATTTCTTGCTAATCCTAATATTAATGCCCAAGTTAATTCTGCTGCTGGGTTTGGATTTATATCAGTCCCAGAAACAATGATTTTTCTTTTTTTTGTTGCCTCAAAATTAATTGATTTATTTCTCATTCCGCTAGTAATTATAAACTTTAATTTTTTTAGGTTTTTAATTAGGTTTTCGGTAATTGGAGTGCGTTCTCTCATTATTAATAAAGCTTCATAATCTGTTAATTGTTCAATAGCGTCTTCCTCGCTTTTAAAAGGCTCACTAAAGACTTTAAATTCATATTTTTTAGATAGTTTTTCTAAGTCTACAAACTCATGGGAAACGTTCTGGTAATCATCTAAAATTGCAACTTTAAACATTTTTAGTTTTTTTGTTCGATAATATTATTCCTGACAATATAAAAATTGCACCTAAAAAATGGTAAAACATAAATTTTTCATCAAAAATAAACATCGCCATGATGGCTCCAAATATAGGCATTAGATGTAAAAATACTCCAGCTCTATTTGCTCCTATTATTGAAATTCCTTTGATCCAAAAAAAGAATGAACATAGCCCTGGAAATAATACAACATATGTTAATGTTAGATAGAAAGGTTTTCCCAATTTAATCGTATTGCCAAAATTCATCTCAATAAAATAAATAGGAGTTAAGAAAATTAAACCTGTTATAATTACTACTTCTAATAATGTAATTTGAGATATTTCATATTTTTTTTTTTTTAATAATGCGGAGTATATTGCCCAAGCAAACATTGCAATAACCATAGTTAAGTCACCTTTATTAAAATCTAAATTTTTAATTAATTCAAGATCTGCCTTAGTAATTATAAATATTACACCAGTAAGTGAAAATGCTACACCAATAATTTGGAAAAAATTTGTTTTTTCAATATTCAACAATGATGAAATAAAAATAATCCACACTGGTATGGTTGATATCATCAACACTCCACTAATAACTTGGGTGTAGTATAAAGAGTAATAAACAATTGAATTAAATATTGTAATACTTGTAACTCCTAAAATTATAAAAAAGCCAATATTATTTAAAATATAACTTTTTTTAGTTATTATTTCTTTGTAAGTAAAAGGTAACAAAATTAACCCTGCAAAAAACCAGCGATAAAAATTAAGTGAGAATGGTGGAATCTCATACATGCTAGCAGCCTTTCCAACAATAAAATTACCTGACCAAAAAATTGTTGTTAATATCAACAATAGATAAGCTAAATTATTTTTATTTTTCACTATGATTAAGAAAACCTTATAGAACTATAAGGTTCAAGGTTTAAATTTGTATTTTCGTCAGATATCATTTTTGAGATAATTTTCCCTGAAATTGCACCTAAAGTCCATCCCAAGTGGTGATGTCCAAAGCAGTAAAAAACATTTTTATAGTTTTTTGATGGGCCAATAACTGGCAAAAAATCTGGCAGTGTAGGTCTAAAACCTAGCCATTCATCTTCATGTTCTGGTAAACCATCAAGCATATAATGTGCGTTGTTCACTAAGTTTTTTATTCTAGATTTTGATAATGGATTTTTTAAACCACCAAATTCAACCGTACCAACAACTCTTAGGCCTTGTTCCATTGGTGTAATTCCAAACCCTCTATTTGAAAAAACAACAGGTCTTGATAATAAATGATCACACCCCTTAAAATGAATATGATATCCTCTTTCAGTATCTAAAGGAATTTTTTCATTCATTTTATCTGTTAACTTTTTTGAAAACGCCCCACATGCAATTAGTATTTTATCAAAGATAAATTTTTGTGTTTCCGTTTGTAATATTGGTTTTTCATCATCAAACTGTATATCTTGAATATTTAATTTTAAAAACTTACCACCTCTTTCTAAAAAATATTCAAATAGCTTTAAAAGTATTTTTTTTGGATTTCTTGCATGTCTAGCAAGAGGATAATATACTCCTCCATGATAAATAGGTTTTATGTTTGGTTCTAAATCATGAATTTCTTTAGGTGTTATGATTTTTTGATCTATTCCTAATTCATCCCTAATTTTAATTTCTAATTCTCTACTTGATAGATCTTTGTTGTTCCAAATATACATAATCCCTTTTTTTTCAATTAATCCAGATATATCAACATCCTCAAACAACTCATCATATGCGGGTATTGCTAAATCTAAAATTTGATGCATATTTTTTGCTGTATGCATCATCTTGCTTTTTGAACAATTTAAAATGAATTTAATAAACCATGGAATCATTTTTGGTACATAATTCCATTTTAGCGCAAGTGGCCCTGTTGAGCTTAGCAACATAGCAGGTACATCCGCCAGTATATCTGTTCTATTAAGTTGCAAAGATGCATATGGAGAAAAATGCCCTGCATTGCCATATGATGCTGAATAAGCTGCCGGATCATCTTTATCGAAAATAGTTACTTGAAATCCTTTTTTCTGTAAAAACAGCGCGTTACAAACACCCTGGATGCCAGCTCCTACAATTCCAATTTTTAAATCTTTTTTCATTATTCAAATATTTGGATATCTTAAAACTAAGCAATTGTTTGTCTATGATACATTTTGGAACTTATCACTATACTAAAACCAATCATAGTTGCTAACATAGAAGAGCCTCCATATGACATAATTGGAAGTGGAGATCCAACTATAGGTAGTAAACCCAAAACCATCATCATGTTTACTGAAATGTATATAAAAATGGCGCTACCAAATCCATAACAAAAAAGTTTTGCAAAATAACTTCTTGTAATAGTACCTATTCTTAAAGTTCGGTAAATAATAATAGCATATAAAAAAAGTAAAAATACGGATCCAATAAATCCATGTTCTTCTGAAAATAACGTAAAAATAAAATCAGTATGCTTTTCTGGCAAAAAGTCTAAATAACTTTGAGTGCCTTTTAAAAAACCTTTTCCAGTTAATCCACCGGATCCAACAGCAATTTTTGATTGTATTATTTGATAACCAGCTCCTAAAGGATCTTTATCTGGATCAAAAAATGTTAAAATTCTAAGCTTTTGATATGGTTTTAAAAACGCAATAGCAAAAGGTGTGGATATAATTAAAGCTAATGATGAATAAATAAAATATTTTATATTAAGTCCTGCTAACCATAAAACCAGAAGGCCACTTAATCCAATTAAAATAGAAGTACCTAAGTCTGGCTGAGATATCACGAATAGTATTGGGATTAAAATAATTGTAAGTGGAATTAATAAATTTTGTATTTTATTAACATCATTAATTTGCATACGATGATATAATTTTGCGAGACAAACGATTATGGCAATTTTCATTAATTCTGAAGGCTGGATATTTATAAAATATAAACTTATCCATCTTTGTGATCCTGAGGCGGTTATCCCATAAAATGATGCCCAAACTAAAAGTCCTAATACAAATATATAAAATAAATAACCAATCGAATGCCAAAACCTTACTGTAAAAAAAGAAAAAACAATCATCATTGTAAAAAAAACTACAAACCTCAGAATATGACTTTTGCTATGGTAAAGAAATTCACCTCCGTCAGTTGAATACATTGAAAAACTACTTATAATTCCAACCAATAAGATGCAGCTAATCAATATATAGTCTAAACCTCTTAACTTTTGAAAAAAAGTTAACTGATCTGTAAATGATGTTCGATGTAACATTAAGCTCCTACTAAATTTTCTTTTCTAACCTTTTCTCTTAATTCATGTCTATCTATTATAATTTTGAAAAGTTTTTTTGCGATAGGAGCTGCTGTACTACTACCAGATCCACCGTGCTCGACGAATACACTCACTGCATATCTTGGGTTTTTATATGGTCCAAATGCTACATACAAAGCATGATCTCTTTCCTCATAAGGAATTTGACTGGTTTTTAAATCAAGTTCTCTAGCTTCTTCAGTTATTCTTTTAACCTGAGCAGTTCCAGTTTTGCCAGCAAATCTATATTTTGGGTCATCTATTCTAGAACCATAAGATGTCCCCATAACTTCATTTGTTGATGCACTCATCGCCTCTAATACAAATTTTATATTTTCTTGGTTTCGAAAAAGCGGAGTATGTTCTTTTCCACCTATATTAAAAAGTTCCTCTCCTACTTTTCTTATCGGAGAAACTTTTTCATCTTTTGTAATCAGTGCTTTATTCATTTTTTTTTTAATTTTTTCAAAACTATCTTGATTCTTTTCTACAGTTATTCTTGGATAAATTTTAAATCCACCATTAGCAAGCTGAGCGGTCATTAAGCATAATTGTAATGGGGTTGTTTGTATATAACCTTGACCTATACCTGTTATTAGCGTTTCACCTAAAACCCAACCTCTTCCTAGATTATTTTTTTTCCACTCAGTACTAGGAACTAGTCCTTCCTTTTCATTTCTATAATAATCTTTTAGTACTTTATTTCCTAAACCAAATTTCAATGCAGTAAGGTTTAAACGATCAACGCCCAATTTTCTTGCAGCTTCATAAAAATAAGTATCGCATGATTGCTTTATTGCATTTCTTAAATTCATAACACCATGCCCTTTTTCTTTCCAACAGTGATATGTCTGCCCGTACATTTCCATTTTACCAGTGCATCGAACTTTAAAATTCGGTGAAATAACGTCATTTTCTAAAGCTGATAGTGCTACTATTGGTTTGATTGTTGATCCAGGAGAATATAATCCAGATATTGTTTTGTTGATTAATGGTTTTAAAGGATCTTTACGTATCAAATCCCAGTCATTATGGCTTATGCCATATAAAAATATGTTTGGATCAAAAGATGGGGAAGAATGCATAGCAATTACATCCCCTGTAAAAATATCCATAACACTTATAGAACCTGATTTACCAATTAACAGTTCATTGCTCATTTTTTGAACTTCAGTGTCTATTGTTAGTTTAATATTTTTCCCTTTCTCTCCTTCTTTAAAATCTATTTGATTTATTCTTTTGCCATATGCATTAACTTCGTATCTCTGTATGCCGTTTGTGCCAATTAAATCATTTTCAAAGGTTTTTTCTAATCCAATTTTTCCCACTCTAAGACCCGGAACATGATTTTTTTTAATCACTTCATTATTAATTAAATCATTTTCACTTGCTTGTGAAACATAGCCCAAAACATGTGTATAGTTTTCTCTAAATGGATAACTTCTAGCAACTGACAAAACTGGTTTAGCGCCAACAAGCTCATGAAGATAAAAATTAACTTTTGAAAATTGATCCCATGTTAAGTTTTCTGAAATAATT
Source organism: uncultured Pelagibacteraceae bacterium (assembly GCA_902579215.1). Taxonomy (GTDB): domain Bacteria; phylum Pseudomonadota; class Alphaproteobacteria; order Pelagibacterales; family Pelagibacteraceae; genus Pelagibacter. The sequence continues at coordinate 49,326 of CACHGH010000005.1, read as the reverse complement.
AAAGTCTCCCAAGGTTTTTGCTTCTTTTTCTTTTTTATTATTTTTGAAAATTGTTCGTTATCTAATTCTAAAATAAATTTTAATCTTCCCATTAAATATTTAAAATCTTCAACTTGCTCAGGAACAACATGTAATTGGTAAACTTTCAAATTTCCTGCTACCACCTTTCCAAAATAATCTAAAAATTCACCCCTGGTCGGTGGCAATTTCCACTCTCTTAAACGATTTTTGTCTGACAAGGTTAAATATTTTTTATTTTCATTAATTTGAAGTGAAAACAGCCTTGTGATTATTCCACCTAGCAAAACTACTTTTGCAAGAGATAGAAGAAATACTCTTCTATTCATTGTGTGTAATTTTTTATATCCTATATCGACTCCGCTAATCATCTTTTTTATCAAATGCTAATTTGTTATATATTTCAAATAAATATGCAAAAATCCCATAAAATAAAAATGTAAATAATAAATTTACCAACAAGTCTGCATAATTAAGTTTAAACGAAAAAAAAAGAACAAGTAAAGAATAAGAAAGTGAACTTGCAAACACAGTTGTAAGTAAAAAAAACACCCAATCCTTTAACATGTTTGGCCGTAAGGTTATATTCCTTAAGTAAGCAGTAAATCCACAAATTAATAAATATGATAAGCTGCTTATTCCCATTGGAAAACCAACAACAACATCATTAATTAATCCTGCTATAAAAATTAATCCATATCCTAAACTTTCACTCTTTTTTAAACTCCAGTAAAAAATTAAAATAAAAGGAAAATTAAATGAAAAATACTTAAGATCTAAATAGTTGAAATCAAACTCATTTAAAACTGAGATAAAAAGTAATGCTATTGGAGCATATTTTAATAAACCTTTAAAAATTGTATTTTTTGCAAATTGTTCCATTAATTTTCCTCTTTTTGAAAAGATACAATTTTAACAAATTTTAATTGTGTAAAATCAGAAAAAAAATCAACTCCTATTTCTACATTAGGAATATTTTTAATTTTACCAATTGGAATGCCAGCTTTGAATATTCCGCCAGAACCAGAAGTATAAACAGTGCTTTCATTTTCAATTTTATATTCTTCCTTTAAATATTGAATTTTACCATCATTATTTCCTGTGCCAGACAATATTGATTGTAATCCAATTGGTTCAATAGTAACAGGAATTTTACTATTTAAATCAGATAATAATAATATTCTTGCAGTTGTGAAGTTAACCTCAACTACTTTGCCAGCTAAATAACTTTCATCAATAACTGCCATTCCAAGTTTTACATTATCTTTACTTCCTTTATTTATTATGATTGATCTTAGAAAAGGACTTTTTTTATCTATTAAAACTTTTGCAACAATTACATCTGATATTGTTACATAATCGTCTACTATTTTTTTTAATCTTTTGTTTTCTTGAACAATAAAATTATTTGATATTTTCTCAGATTTAAGTTTTTGGTTTTCAGACTTAATTTTATTGTAATCATTATAAACATTAAAATGATTTACTGCTGTATTGTAACCTTTTTGTATATAATTCTCTGGCAAGGATGCGATAAATGCAGAACGATAAACTATTTCGTTTATTGAAATTCTAATATAATCAACTGCTTTTAAGTTTAACTTTCCTAGAGCCAAAAAAATTATAGAAAAAATAATTAAAAAAATTAACGAAAACCTTTGCTTGTTACCTTTTTTTAAAAAAGCAGACCGAATAGCAATTACGAAATCGTCTCTGCTCGCTTCCATTTTATTTTAATATTCTGACAATACAGTAGAAAATGTTTCCTCTTGATCTAGTGCTTTTCCAGTTCCTATTGCTACACAAGCTAGAGGATCATCTGCTATATGGACGGGTAACCCAGTTTCTTTAGAAAATCTTTTGTCAATATTTTTCAACAAAGCACCTCCACCTGTCAAAGTTAATCCCATATCAACTAAGTCAGCAGACAGTTCTGGTGGTGTGTTTTCTAAAGCATCTTTAATACCATTAACCATGTCCTTTAATATTCCGTTTAAAGCTTCTGACGAATCTTCTTCGGTAATATTTACTTCCTTTGGTGTTCCAGATCTTATATCTCTACCTTTTACAGGATATGTATTATTATTAGTTGGAATTGCTGTACCGATTTCTTTTTTTATTTTTTCAGCAGTACTGTCACCTATCATTAAATTATATTCTTTTCGCATATACTCTTTTAATGCATTATCCATTGCATCTCCTGCAATTCTAAGTGATCTAGAGTAAACAACTCCGCCCAATGACATTACGGCAATTTCAGTTGTGCCTCCCCCTATATCAACAACCATAGATCCAGTTGCTTCTGATATTGGTAAATTTGCGCCAATCGCTGCTGCAATTGGTTCCTCAATTAATTGAACTCTTCTTGCTCCAGCAGCTAGTGCACTATCTTGAATTGCTTTTCTTTCTACTGGGGTAGAACCTGTTGGAACACATATTAAAATTCTTGGATTTGCAAAAGTACTTCTTTTGTGAACTTTTTTTATGAAATGTTTAATCATTTCTTCAGTAACTATAAAGTCAGCTATAACTCCATCTCTAAGAGGTCTTATTGCGCTTATATTTCCTGGTGTTCTTCCTAACATTGTTTTAGCTTCATCTCCTACCGCTAAAACAGATTTTTTTCCTTTACTATCAACAACCGCTACAACAGAAGGCTCATTTAGCACAACACCTCTTCCTTTTAAAACAACAAGTGTATTTGCTGTACCAAGATCTATAGCCATATCCTGACTCCAAAGCTGGGAAACTTTATTAAATAATTTCATCTAAATTCCTTTCATTTTTTCATTTTTTTGGTTTTTTTTAATTTCTACTGAATCTGGTGCAAAGTTTCTTTTTCTTTTTATAATCATTTTATTTAGTGCATTAATATAAGCATTTGCTGAAGCTACAAGAGTATCTGTATCTGCAGCTTGGCCAACTGTCGTTTTACCTTCTTCTTCAATCCTAACGCTTACTGTCGCTTGAGCATCTGTTCCTTCCGTTACTGCATGTACTTGATAAAGTTGTAGATTAACTTCATGTGGATAAAGTTTTTTAATTGATTTGAATATAGCGTCTACTGGCCCGTCTCCTGTCTCTGATGCTTTTTTAATCTCTCCATAAACTTCTAAAGTCATTTCTGCTTTTTGGGGTTCCCCTGTTCCAGCAAAAACTTTTAAAGATTTTAAATTAATTACATTGTCATCTTTAATTAAACTATCGTCGACTAAAGCAAAAATATCTTCATCATAAACATGTTTTTTCTTATCAGCTAGAATTTTAAATTTTCCAAAAGCACTTTCAATTACATCGTCGGTTAAATCGGCATATCCAAGGCTTACTAATTTATCTTTAAATGCATGTCTTCCAGAATGTTTTCCCATCACAAGGGATGTTTGTTTAACACCAACACTTTCTGGTGTCATAATTTCATAAGTATTTCTATTCTTGAGCATTCCATCTTGATGAATGCCTGCTTCATGTGCAAATGCGTTCTTTCCAACAATTGCTTTATTAAATTGCACAGGAAATCCTGTGGCATTAGAAACTATTTTTGAAGCTTTGCTTAGTAACGTAGTATTAATTCCAGTTGAATATGGCATTAAATCACTTCTTGTTTTCATAGCCATTACTACTTCTTCAAGAGCTGCATTTCCTGCTCTTTCTCCAATTCCATTAATTGTACATTCAATCTGTCTTGCGCCTGCTTGAACTCCAGCTAATGAGTTTGCAACTGCCAAACCTAAATCATTATGACAATGAGTAGATAAAATTGCTTTATCTATGTTTGGTACTTTGTTTAATAAAGTTTGAATAATTTTTGTAAATTCAGAAGGTACTGTGTAGCCAACTGTATCTGGAATATTAATAGTTTTAGCTCCACATTTTATTGCAAGCTCAACTGTTTTACACATATAATCCATGTCAGTTCTTGTTCCGTCTTCGCAAGACCACTCAACATCATCTGTAAATTTTCTTGCATAAGTTACATGTTCTTTAACTGAGTCATATACTTGTTCAGGCGTCATATTTAATTTATGTTTCATATGAAGAGAGCTTGTTGAAATAAAAGTATGAATTCTAAATCTAGGTGCATGTTTTAAAGCTTCATAGCATCTGTCTATATCTTTTTTTGAATGTCTTGAAAGGCCTGCAGGAATAGAGTTTTTTAAAATTTTACTTACCTCAGTCACCGCTTCAAAATCACCTGGTGAAGCTATCGGAAAACCTGCTTCTATAATATCAATACCTAGCTCATCAAAAACTCTGGCTATTTGGATTTTTTCTTCCAAACTCATAGATGCACCTGGCGATTGCTCACCATCTCGCATCGTCGTATCGAAAATAAATACTCTATTTTTATCTGTCATTATTAATAATTTTTAGCTCAAGCATAATACATGCTCACGCCTAGATTGCAAAATATTTTAGACAATTCAACCCAAAATTAACAGTTTGATCTATTTCTTATCGCTATCAACAAGTTTCTTTTTAGCAATCCATGGCATCATTGCTCTAAGCACTGCTCCAACTTTTTCAACTGGGTGCTCAGCTAATTTTGCTCTAGTCTTTAAAAAGTTTTTTTGGCCATTTTTACATTCATCCATCCACTGCTTTGTAAATTTGCCAGACTGGATTTCATCCAATACTTCTTTCATCCTTTTTTTTGTTTCTTCCTTATTAATAATTTTTGGACCAGATATGTATTCTCCATACTCAGCTGTATTTGATATTGAATAATTCATATTTGCAATTCCACCTTCATAAATTAAATCAACAATTAATTTTACTTCATGAACTGTTTCAAAATATGCCATTTCTGGTTCGTAGCCCGCCTCTACTAAAGTTTCATAACCATTTTTAATTAACTCAACAAGTCCTCCACAAAGAACGGTCTGTTCTCCAAACAAATCTGTTTCTACTTCATCTTTAAATGTTGTTTCAATTATTCCAGATCTTCCACCTCCAATTGCTGATGCGTATGACATCGCAAGTTCACGAGCTTTTCCTGATCCGTTCTGATGCACAGCAAATAAACAAGGCACACCTCCACCTTTTTCAAATTCACTTCTAACCAAATGTCCTGGACCCTTTGGAGCAACCATAAATACATCTAAATCTTTCCTAGCTTTTATTAAATCATAATGAATATTTAAACCATGTGCAAAAGCGATTGATGTTCCTTCTCTAACTCTTTGCTCTATATGATTTTTATAAATTGTTGCTTGTAATTCATCTGGAGTTAAAATCATAACTACGTCTGCCCACTCAGCAGCATCTGATAAATTCATAACTTTTAATCCTTTTGATTCAGCTTTAGCTTTACTTGAAGAGCCATCCCTTAAAGCAACTACAACTTCATTGACGCCACTATCTTTTAAATTAAGAGCATGAGCATGTCCTTGACTTCCATAACCAAAAATCGCTATCTTCTTTCCTTTAATTAGATTTGCATCTGTATCTTTTTCATAAAACATTTTCATATTTTTTCTCCTTTTAAATTATTTAAATATTTCTGAGCCTCTTGTCATTGCCACTGCCCCGGTTCTTGAAACACTAACAAGGCCAAATTTTTTTAGATTTTTTGTCATTTTATCAATTTCTCTTCTAAGCGCTGTTATTTGTATCACGTGTGATTTATTTGTCTTGTCTAATATAACTGGGTTATATTTTTTACATGCTTTATAAGCTTTTTGTATTTTAAGATTATTTCCTACTAGTTTAAATAATGCCATTTCCTTAAAAATAACTTTTTTATCTTCTCTTTTAAAATCAGCAACTTTATGAACAGGTACCAATTTTTTTAGTTGTAATTTTATCTGCTGTATAACCTGAGGTGTTCCAGTGGTTACAATAGTTATTCTTGAAATATTTAATTTAGCATCAACTTCTGCTACTGCGAGTGACTCAATGTTATATCCTCTCCCAGAAAATAACCCTACTACTCTTGCTAAAACACCAGCTTCATTGTCTACCCAAACGACAATTATATGCGTATCAAATTTACCTTGTTTTCCTGGCGTGCTATAGGCTGACTTAGATTTTGACATCAAACTAAAGTTTTTCCTTTCCCAGTTATTTTTTTATTTTTTTGATCTTGTGGTCCTAATAACATTTGATTATGAGGTTTACCTGACGGTATCATAGGAAAACAATTTTCTTGTTTATCCACTAAACAATCAAATATTACTGGTTTATCAGTGTTTATCATTTCAATGATTTTATCGTCCAGTTCACTTGGTGTTTTAGCTCTTAACCCGAGACACCCATAAGCTTCGGCTAATTTAACAAAATCAGGAAGTGCAGCAGTGTAACTTTCTGAATAATTTTTATCATGAAGTAATTCTTGCCATTGTCTTACCATTCCCATGTATTCATTGTTTAATATAAAAATTTTTATAGGTAAGCTATACTGAACTGCAGTTGACATTTCTTGCATCGTCATAAGTACTGATGCCTCACCAGCAATGTCAATTACAAGTTTATTTGGATGAGCTACCTGCACACCGACAGCTGCTGGCAAACCATATCCCATAGTTCCTAACCCTCCTGAGGTCATCCATCTATTTGGTTTGTCAAATTTATAATGTTGTGCTGCCCACATTTGATGTTGTCCAACTTCAGTTGTTATATAGGTATCCTTTTTTTTTGTTAATTCATATAGTCTTTGAATTGCATACTGAGGTTTTATTGTTTCGTCGCTATTAACAAAGTTAAAAGAGTTAACAGATCTCCATTTTTGAATTTTTTCCCACCATTTTGAAATCTTTTGCTTATTAGATTTTGTAAATTCAGGTTTTATTTTTTTTATGGTCTTTATAGTAGAATTGATTACTTCTGAAACATCTCCAACAATAGGTAAATCAACTTTAACATTTTTATTTATGGATGATGGATCAATATCTATATGAACTTTTTTTGAATTAGGTGAAAACTCATCAATTTTGCCGGTAATTCGATCATCAAATCTAGCGCCAATATTTATCATTAAGTCGCAATCATGCATTGCATTATTTGCTTCGTAAGATCCATGCATTCCAAGCATGCCTAAAAATTGTGAGTCCTCTCCTGGATAAGATCCCAACCCTTGTAATGTAGACGTAATTGGAAAACCACTCATGTGTACAAGCTCTCTTAAAAGTTCACTAGCCTTAGGTCCAGAATTTATAACCCCTCCACCTGTGTAAAAGATTGGCTTCGTTGCTTTGTTCATTAACTTTATTAATTCATTAATATCTTTTTGAGAAAATTTATTATTGTTTTTTCCATTTAATTTTTTTTTCTTTTTGTTTTTTATATAATTTGTTTTTTGAAATTGAATATCTTTTGGAATATCAACTAATACCGGGCCAGGTCTTCCAGTCGTTGCAACCTCGAAAGCTTTATGAATTACTTCAGGTAAATCTTTAATATCTTTTACAAGCCAATTATGTTTTGTGCACGGTCTTGTAATACCGGTTGTGTCAGCTTCTTGAAAAGCATCAGTTCCAATTAAGTGAGTTGGTACTTGTCCAGAAATACAAACTAAAGGTATCGAGTCCATGTAAGCATCGGTTAATGCAGTTACAGCATTCGTTGCACCTGGGCCAGATGTAACTAGAAGTACACCAGGTTTTCCTGTAGATCTTGCATATCCTTCCGCTGCATGTCCAGCACCTTGCTCATGACGAACTAATATATGTTTTATTGAATCAAAGTTTTTTAGTTCATCATAGATTGGCAACACCGCACCACCAGGATAGCCAAAAATATATTTGACTCCTTGATCCTCTAAGCACTTAAATACAATTTCTGCACCTGAATACAATTTTGACATTTGATCAATCTAGCTGAAGTTGTGCTAATTGGTCAAGTTTTAGACTCGATTATTTAAATTTTTTTATTAATAAATTTAGATCTTTAGGGCCAACCTTGAGCCAAGACTTCATTTGTCCCCTTGCCCAAGTAGTTTGTCTTTTGGCGTATTGTCTTGTTTTTATGAAAATTATTTCCTTGGTTTCCTTCAAACTGAGCTCACCATTCAAATATCTATTAATTTCATTAATTCCTATGATCTTGTTTGCGCTATTTTCTTTTTTTATTTTTAATCTATTAAATTTTATGACTTCTTGAATAGCTCCTTCTTTAAACATTTGTTTTGTCCTTTTCTCAATTCTATTAAGCAATTCCATTCTGGGAAAATCTAAATATAATTTTATAAAAACATCATCAGTAAATAGAGCTTTAGTATCTTTAAACCATTGTGTCATAGATTTTTTCGTATATTTTTTAATTTCAAATGCTCTAATAGATCTTTGAATATCGTGTTTATTAACTATATTTTTTGCCAAAGGATCAATTTTAATTAGTTTTTTATAAAATTTTTTTTGACCTAGTTTTTTCTGTAAGGATCGTACATAATTTCTTTTTTTACTCGATATTTTTGGAATTCTAACTAGTCCATCTGTAAGTGATTTAAAATAAAGCCCAGTCCCACCAACTAAAATTGGAATTTTATTTTTTTTTTTAATTTGCTGAATTTTTTTATAAGCTAACTGTAACCATTCTCCAGTTGAAAATTTTTTTGAAGATTTTTGAAATCCATATAAATGATGTTTAATTTTTTTTTGATCCTCGTTTTTTGGCCTTGCTGTTAATATTTTTAAGTCACTATAAACTTGCATGCTATCCGCATTTATAATTTCTCCCTTGATTTTCTTTGCAATTTTTAATGCAAAAGTAGATTTTCCTGATGCAGTAGGACCAGCAACTAAAATTATTTTAGTCCTTAAGTTCATTATGTTAGTCTAGTTTGACACCAATATATCTTCTTTGATTGTCATTATTGTAAATTGCTAGTAGCATAGTTTTTTCACTAGACTTTAAAACATCATTAATGATCTTTTCTAGATCCTGAGGAGATTGAATTTTTTTCTTCTGAGCTTCAACAATAATATTATTTATATTTAAATAATTTATTGGGCTATCTTTTTCAATATTTGTAATAACAAGACCTGATGTATTTGATGGAAGTTTTCTTAATTCTATATCTTCGGTAGTTAATAACCTTACTGTTATTTTTAAAGTTTCAATTTTAAAATTGCTATTCTCTTCCTTCTTATTGCTTAATAGAAAATCTTCTGAAGTTTCTAATCTTCCTAATTTAATTTTTTTAGTTATTTCTTTCTTATTTCTCCAAATTTTAACATCAACAGTTTTACCTACCTTTGTTTGGGCAACTATTTTTGGAAGTTCTTTCATCTCATTAATTAAAATACCGTTGAATTCTAAAATAATATCACCAGCTTTAATTCCAGCTTTATCTGAAGGACCATTTTTTGCAACGCTTGCTACTAAAGCGCCACGAGGTTTATCTAATTTTTCTACTTCAGCAATTTCTTTACTTACATCTTGAATTCTTACTCCTAGCCATCCTCTTTTTGTTTCACCAAATTCAATTAATTGATCAATGACTAATCTTGCATTATTTGAAGGAATAGAAAAACCAATACCGATAGAACCAGACTGTCCCAATATCGCCGTATTAATTCCAATTACATCTCCATCCATATTAAATAAAGGTCCACCTGAATTGCCTTGGTTAATAGATGCATCCGTTTGTATATAATCTTCATATCTAGTAAGACCGATGGTTCTATTCCTAGCAGATATAATGCCCGATGTTACTGTTCCTCCTAAGCCAAAAGGATTTCCAATTGCTATTACCCAATCACCAATTCTTGCCTTGTCTGAATCGCCAAATTTAACTGGTGTAAATTTATCGCTAGATTCAATTTCTAAAACTGCAAGATCTGAAAGTGGGTCTGCACCTATAATTTTTGCTTTATATTCTTTATCTCCATTTACTCTTACAATTATGTCATCTGCATCTTGAATGACATGATTATTTGTAATAACAATCCCCTTCGCATCAATAATGAAGCCTGACCCTAAAGCACTTGCTTTTCTTTTTTGAGGGGTTCCAAACTCTTTAAACATATCTTCGAATGGAGAGCCTGGAGGAAACTGAAATGGAAAAGGGTTTGTGCTAGTAATTACTGTTTGTGTAGTAGAAATATTTACCACTGATGGCATTAATTTTTCTGCTAGATCTGCAAAAGAAGCAGGAATATCCTTAGCATTAGCTAATGAAGGTAAGATTAATAATATAAAAATTTTAATTAATATTTTAATTTTTTTCATACTATCTTTTTACATACCAAATTATTAAAAAACCAATAATCGCAAAAATCAAACCACCTATTCTCATTTGTGACGTCTTTAACATGTCTAATTTTTTAAGCATATTTTTCATTTTTGATGGAAATATGGCATACAAAATCCCCTCAATAAATAAAAAGAGACCGAGCGCAATTATTAGCTCTTTCATAAGCTATTTAATTATTCAGATTTTAATTTTATATTTCCAAAAAATTTGAAAAACTCACTGTCGGGAGATAAGATTAAAGAAGTGTCACCACCAATTAGTGCTTTTTCATATGCTTGCATAGCTCTATAAAAAGCGAAAAATTCAGGATCTCTGCCAAATGCATCAGCAAAAATTTTGTTTCTTTGTCCATCACCTTCACCTTTCATAATCTCAGAATTTTTGTTTGCTTCAGCTAGTATTACAGCAACTTCTTTATCAGCAGTTGATGTAATTGTAACAGCCATCTCTGCACCTTTTGCTCTAAATTCTTTAGCTTCTCTTTCTCTTTCAGTTTGCATTCTTCTATAAATGGCTTCACTGTTAGCTTGTGGTAAGTCTGCTCTTTTTATTCTTACATCTACTATTTTAATACCAAATTTTTCTGCTTCAGCATTCACTCCATCTTGTATTAATGCCATTTGTTTAGTTCTGTCTTCAGATAATAATGTTTGTAATCTTTGTGTACCTAAAACACTTCTTATTCTTGAATTTATAATTGTTGCTAATCTTGATCTTGCAACTCTTTCATTACCAACTGAAATGTAAAACTTTAATGGATCAATAATTTGAAACCTTGCGAATGCGTCAACAATTAATCTTTTTTGGTCAGATGCGATAACTTCTTCTGGCGGAGCATCTAAATTTAAAATTCTTTTATCTAAAAAAACTACATTTTGGATAAAAGGTATTTTAAAGTTTAAGCCAGGTTTAGAAATTATTCTTTTAGGATCACCAAATTGTAATACAATCGCTTGGTTAACTTCCTTTACAATAAATATTGAAAAGAATCCTATCGCAAATATTGCGATAACTATTGGTAATAATATTTTTCCTGCTTTCATTAGTTTACTTTCTTTTTTAATTCAGGAAGTGGTAAGTATGGCACTACACCTGATCCTGAATTTTTATCAATAATAACTTTATCTATATCTGCTAAAACCTTTTCCATTGTCTCTAAATACATTCTTTCTTGTGTTACTTCTTTTGCTTTAGCGTATTCTGTATAAATTGCTATAAACCTACTTGCTTCACCTTCTGCTCTTGCAACAACTTCTTTTTTGTAAGCTTCTGCTGCCTGTAAAATTTTAGCAGCTTCACCTCTTGCTCTTGGTATTACATCGTTAGCATAAGCTTGAGCTTCATTTTTTGATCTTTCCATATCAGCTCTTGCTGCCTGAACATCTCTAAATGCATCTATAACTTGATCTGGTGGATCAGCCTTTTGAGTTTGAACTTGAGTGATTTGAATTCCGCTGTTGTATTCATCTAAAATTGATTGAATAATTTCTTCCGTTTCGGCCTCAATTTTTGCTCTTCCTTCTGTTAAGATCGGCTGTAATTGACTTTTTGCAATTACTTCCCTCATTGCTGTCTCTGCTGCTGCTTTAACAGTTCCTTGAGGGTCTTGAATTTTAAATAAAAAATTTCCTGCATCTTTAATTACCCAAAAAACAGAGAAATCAATGTTTACAATATTTTCATCTCCAGTCAGCATTAAGCTTTCTTCTGGAACATCTGCAACTGCAGATGAAGTAAATCCACTATCTCTCTCGGATCTAAAACCAACATCCATTCTATTTACTTTAGTTACTTTGGGTGTAAGAACGCTCTCCACTGGAAAAGGAATGTGATAATTTAAACCAGGTTGAGTAGTCTTAACAAATTTTCCAAATCTTAAAACAACCCCCTGTTCATCAGGTAACACTCTGTATAATCCGCTTGCAACCCAAATTACCGCAAGCACTACCAAGCCTAAAATAATTGGTCTTCCGCCTGATGCAGATCCACCGGGTAAAAATTTTTTAATTTTTTCTTGTACTTTTCTAATTAATTCTTCTACGTCAGGAGGTCTTGGCCCTCCTCTAAATCCACCATCGCCATTCCCATTTCCTCCTGGTGGAGGAGTTCCCCATGGGCTTTGATTTTTGAAATCACTCATATGACACTCTATATAGTGTCTTTATAGATAAAAACAAGGTAAGTTACTTTAATGGAAGACAAAAAAGCAGGACTAAGTGAAGCAAGGAAAGGAAAAACCTTTCAAAAAAACCCAATTAAAGGAACGAAGTTTACAATAGCTATATCTAGTGCAAAAGGGGGAGTTGGAAAATCTACATTTGCGACAAATTTAGCCTTAGCATTAAAAAAGATAGGCTGCAAAGTGGGTCTTCTAGATGCAGATATTTATGGGCCTTCGTTACCAAAATTATTTTCAATAAACAAAAAACCCGAAAGTGATGGAAAAACTTTAACACCAATAAACAAATATGAAATTCAGTGCATGTCTATAGGATTCCTAACTGATGAACAAACGCCTATGATTTGGCGAGGACCAATGGTGACGAGTGCAATAAAAACTTTTACCCAAAAAGTTTCTTGGAAAGATTTGGATTTTATTATCGTAGATATGCCGCCAGGAACTGGGGACACTCAATTAACCTTCTCTCAAGAAATAAATATGGATGGGGTTGTTATCGTTTCAACTCCTCAAGAATTAGCACTACAAGATGTAAAACGTGGAATAAAAATGTTTGACAAACTTGGTGTAAAAATAATTGGTTTGATTGACAACATGAGTCATTTTATTGGTGATGATGGAAAGAAATATCAAATCTTTGGTGAAGGTGGAGTAAAAAGAACAGCAGAAGAATTTAAAAAAGAACTTTTAGGAGAAATTCCAATTGATCCTCAAGTGGGAAAACAAGGTGACCTTGGTATGCCCATTGTTGAAAGTGATCCAGATCACAAAATTTCTAAAATATATTTAGATTTGGCGAGAAAAATTAAATCACTTTATCTTTAAGATTAAAAGCTATCATTAACTCATTCCATTCTCTTTTAGAAAGCCCAGAGTCATCAATAGATACTTTCTCTCCTTTAATTAATTTTTGGATTATTAATTTTCCTTTAGCAGAAACTTCTGTGCCTCCTACTCTATAATCCATAAACGCTTCATAAGTTATTGGAACCCACTTTTTTAACGTATCTAACATTACATCGGCATAAGCTCTTATCTCATATTGAGCATGTGTATCCGCTCTTAGCCTTAAAAAATTCATGAGGTTTAATAAATCAGTTTTCCAATACCATTGGGTATAAGTATTAAGTGTTAAATTCATTCTTGCCAACTCTCTTGCTAAACCAATTTTTTTTTCATCAATTATGCTTCCATCGTATCTCTCATTAAGCATTTCTTCATAATTTTTATAAGTTCTTTCAGCATCATTTTTTAACAAATCTAAAACTTGTTTAGCCTGATCTCCCTCAATAACATTTCCTCGGCCTTGTCTATTGCTTTGAGATTGTGCAGCCAAATGTTCTGAGGCAGGTAAATAGAATTCTTTGTCTAATATTGAATATCTTGCAGAATATTCATTTACGTTTGCAGTTCTATGTCTTATCCATTGTCTTGCTATAAAGATTGGTAACTTTACATGATATTTTATTTCGCACATTTCAAATGGAGTGCTGTGCCAATGTCTCATCAAGTATTTAATCAAACCTACATCAGTGTTAACTTTTTTTGTTCCTTTTCCATAAGAAACCCTGGCAGCTTGAACAATAGATGTATCGTCCCCCATATAATCAACAACTCTTATAAATCCATGGTCTAAAACAGAGATCGCTTCATAAAGCATTTTTTCTAATTCTGGAGCCGTGACCCTTTTAGTTTTATTTTCCTGGGATTGTTGGTCCTTTATTTCTTGTGACTGCTCTTTTGTTAATTTCATGATTTATTAATCGATTATCTAATGTTATTTGTATATCAACAATAAAAAGGAAAATGCAAAATTTATTTAAAGATTACCATTTTAAGTTGAAATTATTTTCATTCTTAGCCCTACTGATAATAATTTTTTATAGAAGTCCTTATATTTTGCTAAATAGCAGATTTGTATCAGAGGAAGGTTTTTATTGGTTTAGGAACTCTTACGTTGAAGGCCCAATTTATGGTTTATTTCAAATTTTTTGGCAAGCGGGATATTTTAATCTTTGGGCAAATATTGGTTCAGTTTTAGCTCTAATCCCACCTATAGAATATGCTCCTTTTGCAACTGTTTATTTGTCTCTGTTTTTAAAATTATTTATTATTTATTATATTTTAAACTCAAGCTCCTCTTTACTGATTAATATATATTACAAAGTAATATCTTCGTTTTTAGTTATTTTATCCCCTCCAATTGTTCCTGAAATTTGGTTAAATACTCTAAATTCTCAATCGTTTTTTGGAATTTTAACTGTCTTAATTTTTTTTCAAAATAATGAAGATCAAAAACCTATACATGCAACTTCTCCATATGTTTTGTTTATTGGTGGCATGTCAGCCTTATACGTATGCGCACTATCTCCATTTTTCCTGGTCAAATATTTATTAACTAAAAACAAAACTGATTTTAAAAATTTTATCTTTATCGCTTTTGCAACTTTAATTCAATTTGCAATAGTTATTTACACTAAAGTAAATAATATGGTTTTCGATGTGAGATTTCAGCCTTCAATAGAAAAGCTTATAAATTATTGTTACAACGTTGTTGTAAAATCAATACTAGGAAGAGAAACAAGTCAATATATAATTGGAAATTTATATAATATTAATACTTCTATACTTTTAATTATTTTTTTATGTTTTATTTTTATTGCAATTTATTTATTTATTTTTTTAACAAAAAAAGAAAAAGATAAAACTTTAATTTTTTTATTTCTTTTTTTTATTACAGAAAGTTTACTTGTTTTTATTGGTTCTTGGGGTAGTCAAGTTCAAGGAAGGTATGCAGTAGTACCAGGGATAATATTGCTTTTTATTTTTCTTCGTCTTGTGCAATATGATCAAAAAATAATAAAAATAATCTCAATGATTATAATTTTTTTTAGTTTGATGGCTGGTTCTTACGAATTTAAACATAATGCAAAATATCCTAGTTTTTTAATTTGTATGGGTTGTCCTCATTGGAAAGAAGAAATAAAAATATGGAAAAATAATCCTAATTATAGAATTAAAATATGGAATTATCCAAATAAATATATGTACCTAAATATTAATCACAAACAGATTCCTGGTTGGTATTTCCAATTTAGACAACCTAACAAAATCAATTAAATTTTTTCTAACTCTAGATAAATAGAATGTCCTGGAAAAAAATAAGTTAAAAAATTATCAATTTTTAAAAAAGAAATAGCTAATCTAAAAGAAAAAAAAGCAAGAAATGGAGATAAAAATATATAAGTTGAAATATTTCTAACTTTAAATTTTTTTAAATCTATTAAATCTAATAATTTTTTTTTGTTAAGTTTTGTTATATGTTGGTCTTCATAAGATACTTCTGATAAAATATTTACAATTAGCTCTAATAAAGGCCAAATTGACCTATAGTTAGGAGTTGTAATGTACAATTTACCACCATGTTTAATTTTTGAATGGGCTTCATTAATTAGTTTTAAAATTTCTATCTTAGGCAAATGCTCAATAAGCTCAATCATAGATATTGAATCAAATGAATTTTTTTTAAATGGAATTTTGTTTTTTTTCATTTTAATAAACTTTTTATTTTTTTTTTTGTAAAGCTTATTTGCATAATCAATTTGTGTTTTTGAGATATCTACACCGACTGATTTCTTTGTTTGTAAAAAACCTATAAAGGTTCCTGGTCCACAACCAATATCTAAATGATAATTACTTTTTGGTATTTTGCTTTTTAAGAAAGAAAATTTTATATGATGCCATGCGCTTCTAACACCAGATTTTCTGGAGAATATTTGATCATAAAAGCCAATAGGGATAGTATTGTAATCATAGTCTTTTTTTTTAGTCATAGAATTTAAATTAATAAACAATTATTGAAATTTTTCTATTAATTATTATAAATATCATGTTGAAAAACTATAACGATAAACGAATTTCGTAATAACCATTGCGGACGTGGGGGCAGTACCCACCACCTCCACCATTAACAATTTAAAAGGGGGGTGAATTAGAATCGACGAGTGTCTAAAAGTCTTTCTTTCGTTCGGAATTGTTCCACCGTAACGGGCTATTTATAATTGCAAATAATAAATTTGCACTTGCAGCTTAATTAATTTTTTAATTAAGTTACGGGGTTTGGGGCACCTGGCAACAGAACGCCCCTTGTTACAAGTTATGAAAAAAACGTTTGGAAATCCTCAAAGAATAAATCAATCTTTAATAGATAAGATTAAAAATACTAAAATTAATTTAGAATATATAAAAAAAAAAAAATCATTCGAAGACTTTATTCTTAATGAAATAAAAACAGAAGATGAAGTATTAGATATTGGAAAAACGATGGGTGACAAAAGACATCAAATAATAAAATGCAAAACATTGCATACATTAGATTTAAATGACTTTGGCGAATATCCAAACATCGTTTTTGATATTTGTTCTGAGTTAGAGTCAGAGCTACAAGAAAAGTATGACAAAATTATTTGCTTAGCTATCTTGGAGCATGTCTACAATCCTTTCAAAGCTGTAGAAAATTTAAAAAAAATGCTTAAAAAAAATGGAATTATCTATGGTTACGTGCCATATTTATACCATTACCACGCACATAAAAAATTTAAATTTCAAGATTATTTTAGATTTTCAAAAGATGCTTTAGTCTATTTGTTCAAAGATTTTAAAGATCTAGAACTATTTCCTTTAAGGGGAAGATATTCTCACGCCTTTAATATAATGTTTCCTGGAAGATGGAAAAATTATGTTGAAAAAACAGGAATAAATATATTTTTAGATAAATTTGCTTCTGATGAAAAAAATACAAAACAATGCAGTGGATTTTACTTCATTGTAAAAAAATAATAATTTAAACAGTAAACTTTGTTAAATCTGGCTTAAAATAATTAGGACCTTTCATCACTTTACCATGTTCATTATAGATCGGCTTTCCATCTTTGCCTAATTTGCTCATATTTGAGCGTTGCACTTCATCGAAGCATTTATCAAGGTCTATTCCAAAAGCATGTCCTGCTCCATATGTAACGTATAGAATATCTGTTAAAGCATCAGCTACCTCTTTAATATTGTCATTTTTTATTGCTTCTCTAAATTCGTCTAATTCTTCATTGATTAAGCTTATTCTTAGATCATTAATTTTGTTGGTACTTAAACTTGGATTTGTTTTTACCTCTTGGCCAAAAGTTTTCATAAATAATCTTACTTTTTCAAAATTTGTCATAATGCCCCTCTTTGATTCTTGAGCTACTTAATGTATAAGAAATATGAATTACATCCAAAGTTAAATTATGAAAACACGAAAAGAATATGACAGTATTGGAGCGATTAATGTCCCTGTGGATAAGTATTGGGGGGCGTCGACTCAAAGGTCAAGTAAATATTTTGATATTGGAGATTTTTTAGTTAGACCAATCGTGATTAAATCCATAGCAATAATTAAAAAAGCGGCAGCTATTGTAAATGAAAAAAATGGTGACTTAGATAAAAAATTAAGCAAAGTAATTATTAGATCAGCAGATGAGGTTATTTCAGGAAAATTAAAAGATCATTTTCCTTTAAAAGTTTGGCAAACAGGTTCTGGAACCCAAACAAATATGAATGTTAATGAAGTTATAGCTAATAGAGCAATCGAAATTTTAGGTGGTAAAAAAGGAACAAAAAAACCAGTACATCCAAATGACCACGTAAACAAATCTCAATCAACAAATGATGTTTTTCCTACAGCTATGCATATGGCAATAGCTATAAATACTACAGATAAATTAATCCCAAGCCTGATTTTACTAAATTTACAATTAAAAAAAAAAGCAAAAGAATTCCGTAAAATTGTAAAAGTTGGAAGAACTCATTTGCAAGACGCAACTCCCTTAACTCTTGGGCAAGAATTTTCTGGTTACCATTTTCAACTAACAAAATGTATTGAAAGGATAAAAGCATCTTTAAGTGAAATATATTTTTTAGCCCAAGGAGGCACTGCGGTAGGAACTGGACTAAATACTAAAAAAGGTTTTGACAAAAAAATTGTTTCTGAGATAAAAAAAATTACCAAACTTCCATTTAAAGTATCTCCAAATAAATTCGCTTCTTTAGCAGCTCACGATGCAATAGTAAATTTTTCTGGGACTCTAAATACTACAGCTGTTTGTTTAATGAAAATTGCAAACGATATTAGGTTTTTAGGATCTGGACCAAGAGCTGGCTATGGAGAATTGATTTTGCCAGAAAATGAACCTGGGTCATCAATAATGCCTGGTAAAATTAATCCAACTCAGTGCGAAGCGGTGACTATGGTATGTGTAAAAGTAATTGGAAATCATAATGGAATTACTATGGCTGGGTCTCATGGACATTTCGAACTAAATGCATTTAAACCTCTAATTATACATAATATTTTACAGTCAATTCATATAATGTCTGACTCCACAAAAAATTTTGCAAAGTATTGTGTGTCAGGAATAAAAGCGGATAAAAAAAGAATTAAAGAATTACTAGATAATTCATTAATGTTAGTAACAGCGCTAGCTCCTAAAATTGGATACGACAATGCGTCAATGATTGCAAAAAAAGCTTTAAAAAATAAAACAACATTGAAATTTGAAGCTTTAAAAACTGGGCTGATTAATGAAAAAGATTACAAAAAGATTGTTGATCCAAAAAAAATGACTTATCCATCGTAAAGTTCAATCAATTTACTTGTGAATCTTTTAATATAAATCCAATTTTTATTTGATAAATCCACACTATTCATCTCATTTAAAAAATTATCAAAGATATCATTAGAAATAATATCACCGTCATCAATTCTTATATTTTTAACAATCAAACTATTATTAAAAAAATTCATATCAATATCAAAAAAAATATTTTTAATTGGTTTTCTATTTTTTTTTGATATTTGAAAAATTTTATAAAAATTTGATTGATTATTTACTTGAAAGTTGAAGCTTCCACTAAATATTAAATTATTTTTTTTTAAATAAATTGAACTATAATCTGTCATTAAGGTTCCAATTTTGCTGCTTATCAAAATAGAATTATTAATATCTACTGTGCCATTATTTAAATTTAAAAATATATTAAATTTATCAAATATTCCTCCTGAGGTTATTTTATTTGTATCAACTTTTACACTAGCGCTAATACTTGGATTAAATAGTAAATTTGTTTTTAAAATTTCATTAAAAAAAATAATAAAATTAAAAATCTCTTTCTTGCTTAATTTTGGCAAATTTATATTTAAATCTAAATTAAAAGGATTTAAGGAAACATTTCCATTATAAGTATAAACTTTATTTTTTGATTTTGATTCTTTTGAAAAAAACGAAATTTTATCTTTATCTAATTCATACTTACTTTTTAATTTAATGTTATTTATATAAATAGTATTATCCCCAAAAATTTTTTCCTCTTTTGTTTCAGAAATATTATCTATTTCAAAAGCTAATTTTTTAACTTTTAAATTTGATATTTTAGCTTTATTTGAATCAAATTTTTTTATTAATTTAAGAGTAAATGGAAGCTTAAATACTTCTCCATTTGCTATTACATTATTTTCTAATTTTCCTTTTAAATGTTGTAAATTAATTTCTGAAAAATAAAGAATTGAAATTGTTTCGTCATTATTATCTTTATAAAAAAAATTACTTTTTATAATTTTAATTTTCTTTTCTGATAGTTTTGTATCTAAAAAATTTTTATAATAATTTAAATTATTGTTTTTAATTATAAAGTTAGCTTTTTCGATTAAAATTCGTTTTATCCTTATTTTTTTTTCATCAAATAAACTTTCAAATAAGGTTTTTTGAGAAATAAATACTTTTAAATTTTTAATTTGACTTACTTCATTTAAGTCTGGTGAAAGATTGTTAAAAATTTTTACGTTTTCAATCATTATGTGTGGAGATGGAAGTATTGAATATCTAATCTCTGAACTAAGACTAAAATCTATATTAAATTCTTTCGAAATATAGTCTGATAGGTGTTTTTGTACTCTTCCTTTATCGTATAAACTTGGTATGGATAGATAAAATAAATATAAAAATAATATACTAATTAATAGGATTAAGTATTGATTAAATTTGCTAATTTTAAATTTGAAATTTTTCATTAAAATCTATTAGGTTTATAATGAAAATTTAAAAAATGATAAACTCTGAATATTTAAATAATTTAAATAATGCCCAAAAAAAAGCCGTTTTACATCTTGATGGGCCATTATTAATTGTAGCAGGTGCTGGTTCAGGCAAAACCAGAGTTCTTACATCAAGAATAGCTCATATTATTGAACAAAAAAAGGCTTTTCCCAATCAAATTTTAGCAGTTACTTTTACAAATAAAGCTGCACAAGAAATGAATAATAGAGTTAGCACATTATTAAAAAAAAGTTCAACTGGATTGCCGTGGCTAGGTACATTTCATTCTATTAGTGCAAAACTTTTAAGGAAACACGCCTCAGCAGTTAATCTTAATTCAAATTTTTCAATAATTGATCAAGACGATCAGGTTCGACTTATAAAAAATATATGCAAAGATGAAAATATTGATGTAAAAAAAATTTCTCCAAAATATATTTTAGCTGTAATAGATAGATGGAAAAACAAAGGTTTTTATCCTGAAAAAGTTATATTAAAACAGAAAGATGTAATTGAACAAGGAATTTTAAAAATATACAAAATATATCAAAAAAAAATATTAGATCTAAATGCTTGTGATTTTGGTGATCTTATTTTGCATTGTGTAAATATATTTGAAAATAACTCTGATATTAAAAATATTTACTCAAATAATTTTAAATATATTTTAGTTGATGAATATCAAGATACAAATTTTATTCAAAGTAAATGGTTAAATTTATTAGCTGAAAAACATAAAAACATATGCTGCGTTGGAGATGATGATCAATCTATTTATAGTTGGAGAGGAGCTGAAATTAAAAACTTTTTAAAATTTGATAAAATTTATGAAAATACAGAAATAATAAAACTTGAAGAAAATTATCGATCTTCACAAAATATTTTAACTGTTGCTTCATCACTAATTTCAAATAATCAAAATAGACTAGGAAAAAATCTTAAAACCTCAATGGACGATGGTGAATTAGTAAAGCTTAATTGTTATAAAAATGGAAAAGATGAAGCAATAGGAATATCGGATGAAATAGAAAAAAAATTGAGAAAAAAATATTCCTTAAATAATATTACAATTTTGGTACGGGCAATCTTTCAAACTAGAGAGTTTGAAGAAAGGTTTCTAAAAATTGGTTTACCTTATAGAATTGTCGGTGGAATTAAATTCTATGAAAGGGCAGAAATAAAGGATTGTGTAGCTTATTTAAGAATAATAAACCAAAGTAGAGATGATTTAGCGTTTGAAAGAATAATTAATCAACCAAAAAGATCTATTGGAGAAGCGACAATAAAACAAATAAATGAATATGCAAAACAAAATAATTTTAGCTTGGAAAGTGCAGCAAAAAAATTAATTGAATTAAATTTAATAAAACCAAAAACTAAAATTGGATTAAATCATTTTTTAAATTTATTAAATAAATGGAGAGATGATAATAATAAAAAAAATTTTAACCATATTAAATTATTACAACTAGTACTTGATGAGTCAGGATACTCAAGTATGTTAAAAAATAAAAAAGATTTAGAAAATGAAAATAGATTAGAAAATATCAAAGAACTTTTAAGTGCTATGAAAGAATTTGATAATCTTGAGAGTTTTCTAGAACATGTAGCGTTAGCTACCTCAATTGATCAAAATTGGGAAGGTGAAAAAGTAAGTTTGATGACAATGCATGCAGCCAAAGGTTTGGAGTTTGATGTCGTATTTCTACCTGGTTGGGAAGAAGGTTTATTTCCTCATCAAAAATCTATTGAAGAAAAAGGACAAAACGGACTAGAAGAGGAGAGAAGACTTGCTTATGTTGGAATTACAAGGGCAAAAAAAATACTAATAGTCTCATTTTCAATGAATAGATTTTATCAGGGAGATTGGATAGATAGTATGGCTTCAAGATTTATTGAAGAGTTACCAGAAAAAAACCTTGAAAAAATTAATTCATTTGAAGAAAATGAAGATGAAAATTTTGAATTTAATCAAGATTTTGATACTGAAGATGAGTTTAGAAGTCCAGGTTGGATAAGATACCAGAAGAGAATTAAATGATTCCACAAAGAATTAAACTATTAAAGAAAAAGTTTAGTAAGTACAATGTAGATGGATACGTTATCCCAAAAAATGATGAATTTTTTTCAGAATATGCTGCTAAAGATAGATTAAAAAATATCTCTAATTTTACTGGATCAGCGGGCCTAGCAATAATCACAAAAAAACAAAACTTACTGTTTGTAGATGGAAGATATACAATTCAAGCACAAGAACAATGTGGTAAACAATTTAAAATAATAAAAATTCACAAATTTTTACCTTATAAAATAATTAAAAATATGACTCTTGGTTTTGATCCTAGTTTATTTACATATAAACAATTAAATATATATTTTAAAAAATCTATAAAACTTAAGCCAATTAATAATAACTTAATTGACGAAATATATCAAAGTAGAAATCTAAAAAATAAACCATTTTATTCTTTAAATGATAAAATAATTGGTGAAAGCACAAAATCAAAAATTAATAAGATTACTAATGTTTTAAAAAAAAATAAATCAGACTATATATTTATAAGTGCTCCTGAGAACGTGGCTTGGGCGCTCAATATAAGAGGCTATGATAATCCTAATAGTCCAGTGCCAAATTCAAGGCTTATAATTGGAAGAAATAAAAAAGTTTATTTAATTGCCGAAAAGAAAAAGGTTTCAAAAATAATTAGTAATGGAAAAATAAGAAAAAAAAACATAATAAATCCAAAAAAATTTTCAAATCTAATTTATAGTCTTAAAGGAAATAAATTTATTATAGACTCAATTTCATGTTCTGTATTAAACGAAAATATTATAAAATCTAAATTTCAAATTATAAATAGAAATGATCCTTGCTATAATCTTAAGTCTATAAAGAACTCTAATGAAATAAAACTTATGGAAAAAGCTCACATTGAAGACGGTGTCGCTTTAACTAAATTTATATATTGGATGAAAAATAAAAAAAAAATAAATCTCTCTGAGATTGATGCACAAAATAAATTAGAAAAATTTAGAAAAATGCATAACAATTATCTTTATCCTAGCTTTAATACAATTGCAGGTACAGGCTCTAATGGAGCAATAGTCCACTATAGAGCGACAAAAAAATCAAATAAAATTATTAAAAAAAAAGATATCTTTTTATGTGACTCCGGAGGTCAATATAATTATGGTACAACCGACGTAACAAGAACTCTATGTTTTGAAAATCAACCAATTTCAATAAGAAATATTTTCACTAAAGTTTTAAAAGGCCATATAGCTGTTTTTAATACAAATTTATCAAAATTTGATGTTGGGGAAAAAATTGATATTAGAGCTAGAAAGTTTCTAAAACAAGATGGTTTAGACTATGCACACGGAACAGGACATGGTGTAGGATTTTTTCTGAATGTGCATGAAGGCCCTCAAGCTATTTCTAAATTTAATAGAGTTAAAATTAAAGAAGGTATGATAATTAGCAATGAGCCAGGTTTTTACAAAAAAAACCATTTTGGAATAAGAATAGAAAATTTAATCTATGTTAAAAAATTTAAACAAAAACTTTTTTTCAAAAATTTAACTCTTGCTCCTATTGATAAAGACTTAATAAATTACGATTTACTGAATAAAGATGAAAAAAACTATCTCTTTAAGTATCATTTAGAAGTTTATTCTAAACTCTCTAAATATTTAGATTATAATGAAAAAAAATGGCTAATTAGCCTACTCTAACATCCTTTGCCATTCTTCCTGTGAAATAACTTTTATTTTAAATTCTTTTGCACTTTTAACTTTTCGAGTGGTAGGTTTTTCACCTATTATTAAGTAATCAAGTTTTTTATTAACATTATTTATAATCTTTCCAGAATTTTGTTCTATTATGGATTTTGCTTCAGCTCTACTTATCCCTGTTAATTTTCCTGTGAACATAAAAGTCATATCCTTTAATTTTCCAGAACTATTTATTTTTTGAATTTTTGTTACATTAATTACTTTCTTAAGTTTAAATAACACATCTATATTTTGTTGATGAGAAAAAAAACTTCCAAGAGATTTAATTTGGGTCTCACCTATTCCATCAATAATTGACAGTTCATTTATATAAGTTTTATTAGAAAGTTTGAAAAAATTTTCTGGTGATTTGAGGTGATCAGCTAAAAGTTTTGCATTCTCTAGACCTATATGTCTAATTCCTAAAGAATAGATGAATCTTTCTAAAGATATTTTTTTGGAATTTTCAATCGCATATTTTAGGTTTGAAACTGATAGATTTCCCCATCCTTCTAAATTTTTTATTTTTTCATAATTTAAATTAAATATATCCTGTGGAAATTTTATTAGTCCAAGATTCCAAAAACTCTCTACTATTTTCTTTCCAAAGCCATCAATATTAAATGCCTCTTTTGAAACAAAATGTTTAAGTTTTTCTATATTAATTTTCTCACATTTGAATCCCTCACTTATGCATCTTCGAACAGCATCAAGTTTTTTTGTTGTTTCATTAAAATCTTTTATAGTTAACGAACCACAAGACGGACAATTTTTTGGAAAATTAAATTTTTTTGATATTTTTTTTCTTTTACTTTTATCAACAGAAATTACATGAGGTATTACATCTCCAGCCCTTTCAACTTTTACTGTATCTCCGATACGTATATCTTTTCTAATTATTTCATCCTCATTATGTAAGGTTGCATTTGAAACTAAAACTCCACCTATATTTACTGGTTTAATTTTAGCTACAGGTGTCAATGCGCCTGTTCTACCAATTTGAATTTCTATGTTCAATATTTCTGAAGTAGAGCTATTTGCTGAAAACTTATGAGCAATTGCCCAACGTGGTGCGTTGGCAGCAAAACCCAATCTTTTTTGCAAGCTAAAATCATTAACTTTATAAACTATTCCATCAACATCAAATTTTATATCATTTCTTTTTTCTTCTAAATATTTGTGATTATTCATTAAATTGTCAATTCCCTTTATCAGTTTGTTGAATTTATTAGTTTTGAAACCCCATAAATTTAGATTTTCTAAAAACTCAGTCTGCGTTTTTATTTTTAAATCTTTTGCAAAACCAAATGTATATGCAATAAATTGAAGTGGAATTTTACTAGTTTCTCTTGGATCTTTTTGCCTAAGGGATCCTGATGCCGCGTTTCTTGGATTTGCAAAATTTTCTTGCATTAATTTAAAATCTTCATTTTCAATAAAAATCTCCCCTCTTACATCTATTTCAGTTGGAAAATTTTTTGCATTTATAACTTTGGGAATGTCTTTTATAGTTTTTAAATTTTCACTTATATCTTCTCCTTCAACTCCATTTCCTCTAGAAAGACCCTGGGTAAACTTCCCATCGATATATATTAGTGAAGCTGATATTCCATCTATTTTTGGTTCAGCACTGTACTCAATGTTTTCTGATTTATTTATACTTAAAAAATTAATAATTTTTTTTTCGAAATTTTCTAAATCCTTCTGGTTAAAAGCATTTCCAAGTGAAAGCATTGGAACCTTGTGTTTAACTTTTTTAAAATTTTTTGAAGGCTTAAATCCAACAGTAATTGATGGAGAGTTTTTACTTTTCAAATATGGATATTTTTTTTCTAATAATAAAATTTGATGTTTTAAATTATCAAATTTATAGTCACTAATAAGTGGGGCACTTTTTTCATAATAATGCTTATTGTATTTATCAAATAGTTTAATTTTTTTTTCGTAATCTTTTATAATTTTTTCTTTTTCCATAAAGACTGTTAGTCAAAAAGAGATTTAAATTTTCTTGTAATAAAATTGCCCTTTTTTTTATCAATACTTTTTGCAGGGTCACGATAGCTTCTGTTAAACACTTTGTAAGATTTTTTATACCATTCGCTTGACTTGTAATTATACCCTAACATGCTAGCGTATCTTTTTGACTCATCAGTCAGGCCAATTCTATAGTGAATTTCTACAAGCCTATGTAGTGCCTCTTCAACATAGATAGTAGTATCGTATTTTGTCACAACTGTTTTAAATCTATTTATTGCAGGTATCCACTTTTCTTTTTTTATATAGTGTTTTCCTATATACATTTCTTTTGATGCAAGAATGTCATTAATTAAATTAATTTTATAACTTGAATCTAATGCAAAATCTGTATTGGGGTATTTTTCGATTATAAACTGAAATTTTTCTTTGGCTTTTATTAAAGGTTTTAAATCTTTTTTTTCATCAACTATTTTTTCATAATAACACATAGCCATTAGAAAATGTGCATAGTCTACATTTTCGTGTTTCGGATATGTTTTTAAAAATTGTTCTAGCTCAAAAATAGCATCTCCATAATAATTTTGTGAATAATATGAGTAAGCTGCCATAAGAGAAGATTTGGGAGCCCAAAGAGATTGAGGATATAAAATGCTTGCTTCATTAAATTTTTTTGCAGCAAAAAGAGCATCCCCATTCTCTAATGCTTCAACACCTTCCCGATATGCATCAATCATTTGAAATTCAATTTCTTTATCTTCTATTATTGAAACTTCTTTTTTATCTTTAGAAGAACATCCAAGCAGGATAAAGCAAAAGGCTATTAGTAAAAATTTAATTATAATATTCATTAGATCTTTATACAGAATTATATAAAAACCTGAAACGTTATGCTATAGATTCTAGGATATTCTTGTTAATAAAAGAATGAGGAATATTCTTCTCTTTAACTTCAATAATTGAAAAGTTAGAATTTTCAGAAAAGACTTTTCTTAATAATTGATTAGTAAGCTTATGACCGCCTTGAGAGCACGTCAATTTCCCTATAATTTTATATCCAGATAAATACAAATCGCCCATACAATCAAGTATTTTATGATTAACAAATTCTATTTTATTTCTTAATTTATCTTGGTTTAAAATTTTATCCCCTTTTACTACGATTGCATTTTCTAAACTTCCACCTTTTGCTAAATTCATTTTTTTTAATTTTTCTATATCTTCAAATAAACAAAAAGTTCTTGAGTTATAAATGTTTGAAAGATCATCTTCGTAGACTTTAATTTGATTTCTTTGATTTCCAATAAATGAATTTTCGTATTTAATTTCAAAATCTATATCCAGACTTATTTTATTTGGTTCAATCGATATAGTTTTATTTCCTTCTTTTAGTGAAATTGTATTCAGGATTTTTATAATTTTAATTGGTACTTCGCTTTTTTCTATTCCAACTTTTTTTATTTTTTCAACATATATTTTTGCAGAACCGTCTAAAATTGGAACTTCATCATTATCAATCTCAATCAATGCATTGTCTATACCCATTCCATACAAGGCGCCCATTAAATGCTCAATTGTAGAAACTGATGCTCCAAAATTATTAGAAATAGTCGTACAGTATAAGGCGCTACTTACATTAAAGACTCCAGGTATAATTAAATTATTATTTTTTAAATCAATTCTTTTAAACAATATCCCTGTATTAGGTTGCGCTGGTTTAATTTCCATATGAACTTTTTTTCCGTTATGCAGACCAACGCCATCTACTTTAATTGTTTTTTTTATCGTTTTTTGATTTAAAACTGACATCGAGATTTTATAAAATCTTTCTTAAAAATTTAAAAAACAACAAATGTTACAGGAAAATACAAATCATTTAAAAAAGTGGAAAAGTCTCTCAAAAAATCCTTTTTTTTCTAGTTTTTTTGGAATAACTGTAACTTCTTGATTACCTAAGCCCTTATTTAAATTCAGTCCAGACTCACATATATCTAAGGTTGATTCTTCCAATAAATCTATATCATTAGAAAATGATATACTTTCTTTAAATCTTGTATCTAGTATTTTTGATCCCTCACCTGTTAAAATCAATTTAATTTTATTTAGATCATTCTCTTTTTCTTGAGATGGTAAATAATTAAGGCTTAACTCTAGTATTTCTTCTATTCTTGCAAAAACTATTTTTTTTATTAAATCTGCGGTATTTTTAAATTCCCCTTTATCAAAATTTAATTTTATTTCCTCAGCTTTGTCTAATGGCACATGTAAAATTTTAGAAATATCTTTAGAAATATGGTTTCCACCAATTGGCAAAATATTAAAACCAGCAAAATTTTCCTCATTATAAAAAATTATAGATGTTTTTTCATAACCTATATCTACAAAAAGTATTTTTTTAGAAGTTTCAATTTTTTTTTTATAGCTCAATGTTTTGGCATAGCTTGAAAAAATTATTTGGTTAACTAAAATATTATTTTTAGAAAATATTTTTTCTAAACTGTTAACAAAAACTTTTGGAAAACAAATAAAAGCAATATCTATATATAATTGATTACAACTAATATTTAATGGAATAAAACTATAATTAGTTCCATTCACATTATAATTTGTAACCAAAATATGAACTATATGTTGATCTTTATATGCTTTAATAATTTGTTGTTTTGTATCCTGTATTAAATATTCAACTTCTTCCTTTTTAAGTTTTTTTCCTTCTATATTTTTTGACCTTGATACGTTGATTAATAATGAGTCTGGGCTATCAACCATTAAACTTATATCATTTAAATGCTCACCTGTTTTTTTTTCAATTTCTAAAATAGTTTTTTTAATTATATTTTCTGAGTGTGTTAAACTTAATTGGTTAACTTTAAAACTACTTAAACATTTACATTCAGTAATATAAAATTTATTTTGCTCAATTTTATTAAAAGCTACAGTTCTTATTTTAGAAGATCCAAAATCAATATATACATTAAAATTTTTCATTCATCTGATATAATAATATGATTTGATATTCTTAAATCAATAATCTTATTTTTTTTTAAAATATCATTCATTTGAATTTTATAAGCAATATTCAATGCATCGCTTACATTTTTTTCGGGAAGTTTAATGATTAAATCATCTTTAGTTTTTATGTCCCATCTATTAGATTGGAAAAAATATACTGATTCTATATTTTTAAAGCTAAAATTTGATTTTTCAATTATTTTTTTAAAAGTAATAAATTTTTCAAAATCAACACTTCCAAAAACAAAAGGTAAATTTTTTTTTGAATTATCATATACAATTAATTTACCATTCGATCCTATAAAAAAATTTTCATTATTATACGTAGTAATGGCAATAAAATCTGTTTTGATTAGATCAATTTTAACGGTATCAGGATATTTTTTTTTAACATTAAAAAAATGAATTAAGTTATTTTGATTTAAAACTTCTATAATTTTTCTTTCATCTATCATAAAAATATTTTGAGAAAGTAAATAGTTTAAATCGTCTATTATCGATATATTATTTTTTTTAGAAAGTCCTGATACTTCAATATTTTTAATTTGTATTATTGATTTTTTTTTATCTGTAAAATTTTTATTACTAATTGTAGTTAACATGCATAACATTACAAAATACAGAAATAATTTACTTTTTTTATCTATTTGTTGAAGCATCTTTTAGCATCCACTTAATTAAATCGATAAATTTCATTCCAACATGACTTGCAATTTCTGGAACTAGTGAAAGTTTTGTCATTCCCGGCTGTGTGTTAATCTCAAGCAAATAAAATTTATTTTTATAAAATCTAAAATCAGATCTAGTAACACCTCTGCACCCAATAATTCTATGTGCTTTTAAAGCAACATTTAGAACTTTTGATAAATTTTTTTTCGTCAAATCAACAGGAATTATATGTTTTGTTTTAGCTTTAGCGTTATATTTTGCTTCATAATCATAAAATTTCCGTTTAGGAACTAATTCAATTGCGCCTAATTTCTTTTTTCCTAAAATGGCAACTTGAATCTCTCTACCAGGTATATATTTTTCAATTAAAATTTCTTTATAAATAGCTAATTTTTTTAAATTATTAACAAAATTTTTTTTATTACATATAAAAACATTAACGCTTGAACCTTCATTGATTGGTTTAATTACAACTGGAAAGTTAAGTTTTTTATTTACTTTGCTAATAAATTTTTTATTGATTTTAAATTCATTGTTAAATTTAAATTTAATATACTTTGGAGTTAAAATTTTATTTTTAATAAAAATTTTTTTAGAAATTAGTTTATCCATCGCAATAAAAGATGCCAATACGCCTGAATGTGTATATTTAATTTTTAGCGTTTCTAATACAGTTTGAATATATCCATCTTCTCCAAATTGTCCGTGCAAAGCATTAAAAATAATATTTGGTTTATAGAATTTAATTTTTTTTATTAGTTCTTTTGGTTCACAAATAAGAGATTTATATTTATTTTTCTTTAATTCCCTATTAACAGATTTTGCAGTTTCGAGACTTATTAATCTTTCCTTTGAAATTCCACCGCCTAAAATTAAAATTCTTTCTTTCATTAAATTATTTCAATTTCTGTTTCTAGATCTATGCCAGTTTTTATTTTTACTTTTTTTTTTACAAATTCTATTAGTTTGTTCATATCTTCATAACTTGCATTATTTTTATTTATAAAAAAATTGCAGTGTTTTTTAGAAATTTCTGCATCACCAAATTTTGTATCTAATGGAACAGATTTTTTTATTAATTGCCAAACTTTTTCTTCAGTTTGATCTATTGGATTCTTAAAAGTGCTTCCACCTGTTTTGATTTTCGTTGGTTGAGTTTTTTTCTTTTCGTTAATTAAGTCTTCCATATAATTAGTAATTTTTTGGTTTTCACTCATTTTACCTTTTAAAGTGGCGCTTAAAAAAATTAAGCTCTTATCTAAGTTCGTTTTTCTATAATTAAATTTAATTTTTGATGATGGTATTGTTAAGACTTGCCCTATTTTGTCTACCGCTTGTACTGATAAAACTATATCTTTAAATTCTTTTTTAAAGCATCCAGAATTCATTCTTATTCCCCCACCAATAGTTCCTGGAATGCACGATAAAAATTCAAGACCTCCTATATTATTTTTAGCAGCAAATTCTGCCAATTTTTTATCACTAGTTGCGCTGCCAGCTACTAAAGTATCATTTGATAAGAGCGATATATTTGAAAAGTTTTTTCCTAACTTTATAACTATTCCATTAAAAAAATTATCATTAACTAATATATTTGATCCAGCCCCCAATATAAATATTTTTTCTTTTTCACCAAATCTTTTCAAAAATTCAACTATTTCCTTCAAATTTTCTGGTTTAAAAAAACCCTTGGCAACTCCACCTATATTTAACCAGTTAGTTTTTTTTAAATCATAGTCAAAAATTATTTTTCCATTTATACTTTCTGAAAATTTTTTTAATTCGTCAATTTGTCTCATAACAAACTTGGC
This sequence comes from uncultured Pelagibacteraceae bacterium, assembly GCA_902579215.1. Classification (GTDB taxonomy): domain Bacteria; phylum Pseudomonadota; class Alphaproteobacteria; order Pelagibacterales; family Pelagibacteraceae; genus Pelagibacter. Next base: position 17,571 of record CACHGH010000005.1, on the reverse strand, counting down.
AATTGTTTAATCCAACTTGAAATAGAACCAGCTCCCATTCCTATCAATATTTTATTACCATAAATAGATTGTTTTATAAATTTACTAAGTTCATATTGATCATTAACCAAAAAAACTTTTACTTTTGAATTTTTCATAATAATTTTTGCAAAATTTGCATAACTAAATCCTAATTTTAATTTTTCGCCTGCAGAGTAAATTGGGCACAAAATAACACTATCTGCTTTTTTAAAAGCATAACTAAATTCCTCTTTTAAATCTTTCACTCTCGAAATTCGATGAGGTTGAAATGCACAAATAATTTCTTGATTTTTGTATGCATGTTTAACTCCTTTTAGCACTTCCTCTATTTCAGTAGGATGATGTGCATAATCATCAAAAAAAACTGTTTTTCTATAAGTAAAAATTTTATTAAATCTTCGTTGAACACCTTTAAATTCTTTAAGTGCTTGAACTATAATTTTTTTTGAGATTCCAACGGTAATTGCTACTGCCGCTGCAGCTGTAGCGTTTCTTATATTATGCAAGCCCAGCAAAGGAATTTGAACATTTTTTATTGTTGAAAATTTTTTACCCGGTAATTTTATATTTATATCAAATACAGAGAACTCCCTGTACTGAGATATATTTTTAATTAAAAAATTTGATTTTTTATTAGTTCCATAAGTATAATAATTTTTTATTTTTATATTTTTTATTATTTCATTATTATTTTTGTCATCTATGCAAATAAAAGATTTACCAAAGGAAGGGACTTTCTCTAAAAATTTTAAAAATAGCCTTTTTAAATTTTCTACAGATTTATAGTAGTCCATATGCTCCCTGTCTACATTCGTTATTATAGAATATGTTGGTGGAACTTTTATAAAGCTCCCATCTGACTCGTCTGACTCAAGTATACACCAATTGCTTCTTCCTAGTTTTGCAGAGTTATTGAAAGAATTAAGCACGCCTCCATTTATAATTGTTGGATCTATTTTTGCTTTTGAAAATATACTTGCTACTAGCGAAGTTGTTGTTGTCTTACCATGAGAACCTGCAACTACAACATTTTTAGTTAAAGAAACTATATGAGCAAGCATATCTCCTCTTTTATAAATTGGAAGAGCTTTTCTTTTTGCTTCGATTACTTCAGGATTATTATTTTTAATAGCAGATGAAATTACTAATATTGTAACATTTTTTATATGCTTCTTTCTATGACCAATGCTAATTTTAATCTTATTTTTTTTTAACCTTTCTATGTTTTTATTCAATGAAATATCACTGCCTTGAATGTTAAAACCCATACCCTTCATTATTAAAGCTAGGCCACTCATTCCTATGCCTCCTATTCCAACAAAGTGAATTTTTTCATTTTTAGCTAAATCAATTTTCATTAATTATTCCTATTAATTTTTCATTTATATTATTCCAACTATTTTTATAACTAAATTCTTTCATACATTTCTTTTTTGCTAGGTAATCTTCTTTATTTTCAATTATATTTATCAAATTATTTATCAATACTTCATTTTTTAATTCATGCTGTTTAATAATCCAGCAACAATTTTTTTTCTTATATTGTAATGCATTTTGGTACTGATGATCATCTTTTGCGCTTGGTAAAGGAATAGCTAAAAAAGGGATATTTAAAAAAACAAGCTCCGATAAAGTAGATGCTCCAGCGCGAGTAATGCATAAATTTATATTGTTGGCTATTTTTGAAATATTCTGCTCAAAATTAAAAATTTTATAATTAATGCTATTTTTTTCGTAAAAATCTTTTAGCTTTCTAAAGTTAGATTTATTAGCTTGCTGATATATATTTAGTTTATATTTTTTTGAAATCCTTAAAAGTGAACTTTTTAATTCAATATCAAATAGTTTCGCTCCCTGGCTTCCACCTATAATTAAAAGATTAATCTCATTATTCAATTGATTTGAACTATCCCTTTTTAAAGAATAAAATTCTTTTCTTAGTAAAGGTTCAATTATAATAATCTTGTTTAAATATTGCTTTGGATAGTTAAGTAATTCACTTGAATAACAGAAGATTTTTTTACTATATTTTAAAAATATTCGATTTGATTTTCCTAAAACCATATTTGGCTCGAATAAATATATATCAATACCTAAAATTAGAGAGCTAATACAAAGAGGTAAAGACATATATCCTCCTGTGGATATAAGAATATTAATTCCACTTTTTTTAAGAAAAAATAATGATTTAAAAATAGATAATACCAACAACAAAATATTCAAAGGAAAGAGTATAATATTAGAGAATAATTTTGGCGTATTAATTATTGTATAATTATATTTTTCCAAATTTAAAAAACCTTTTCCTCTATTATCTAAGGTTATAAAAAGATCAAAATCATCTTTTAGGTGATCATATAATACAGTAGCTGGAATAACATGGCCACCTGAACCACCTGTGCTTATTAAAATCTTTTTTTTCATGTATTTATTTTTCTTTTGGTTAGATTTAAAATAATCCCAGCTAAAATAGATGTGCCAATTATAGATGATCCTCCATAACTTAAAAAAGGTAATGTCATTCCAGTTGTTGGAAACAATCTAATATTAACTCCAATATGTATTAATGCTTGAATAGATATAATCGATATTGATCCAACGAGAATTAATTTAATTTTATTATTTTTTTCCAAATATAATTTTTTAAATACTTGATAAATAAAGAATAAAAAAATTAACATTAAAATTACAATAACAATCGCACCAAATTCTTCAGATATAACTGAAACTATATAATCTGTGTGTGCTTCTGGAACTTTATTTTTTAAAACTCCTTCTCCAATACCTTTCCCAAAAAATCCTCCATTAATTATTGCTTCCGATGCTTTTTCAGATTGATAGTTATTTCCAGATGCAGGATCAAAAAAAGATTTGAGTCTTGCTAAAATATAACTAAATTTTGGTACAAATAAAATTATATAAAATAGTAACGCTAAGATTAAAGAAAAAAATAGAAAAAAAATTATTAAATTTACTCCTGATATAAAAATTAAGCTTAGCCATGTTAAAAAAACTAAAAATGTTTGACCTATATCAGGTTGAGTTATTAAGAGAAAAATTATTGGTAAAATTAAAGCAAAACTTAAAAAATATTTATAATAAATATTATAGTTTTTTTCTGAACTTAAAATCAAAGCCATTACTATTATTACAAATGGTTTCAAAATTTCAATTGGCTGAAATCTTGGTAAAAAGGGCAAATCAATCCATCTTTTAGAGCCTTTAACCTCTAAACCAATTATTGGTACTAAAACCAAAAAAATAAAACAAATCAAAAATAGCAATAAAGATATTTTGAACATGTTGCTCTCAGATAACGAAGAAAAAAAAATTAAAAAAATAATACCAATTCCAATAAATGCTAAGTGTTTAAAAAAAAAATAATAACTATTTGTGTCTAATTTATTAGATGCAATCAAAGATGTTGAAACTAAAGAAAAAAAAAGACCTAGTCCAAACAATAAAATTATTAATGAAAGAATTGTTTTATCAATATTTTTCCACCAGTTATAATAGTTGATTTGAAATGAGTTATATAATTGCATTAATTGTTTTTTTTACCTTATATTTTTTTAATAAAAAATTAAAATAATCACCTCTTTCTTCAAAATTACTAAAAGTATCAAATGATGCCGCGGATGGACTGAATAAAATTGTTTTGTGTAAATTACTTTTACTACTTTTTATATCATGTAAAATTTTTTGGATAATTGTTTTTAAATTTTTAGAATAATAATATGAAATTTTATTTTTAAATTGTTTAATAAAAAATTTTTTATTTTTCCCAAATATATAAGCTTTAATATTTTTGCAATTATTCTTACTTAAATAAAATTTATCCCCTAATTTTGGTATACCGCCTACTATCCAAAAAACTTTTTCTTTTGATTGTATAATATCAATTGAGGATGAAAAACTAGTAGCTTTTGAATCATTAATACAGCAAATTTTACTATTTTTATAAATAATTTCTTGTCTATATTTTAGTCCTCTAAAATTATTTATTGCTTTGATCGATTGGTTTTTTTTTAATTTTAATTTTTTTATTATATGAAAAATAAACGATAAATTTTCTTGATTTCCTTTGGTTGAAAAATAAGGATTATTAATTTTATTTTTAAATTTATCATTTATTTTTAAACTTACCTTTATAATTTTTGAAAGAATCTTTTGTTTTTTTGTTCTACTTTTTAAGTATTTATCTTTTTCATTTATAAATGCAAATCCACCTTTTGATTGATTTTTTATCAATTTAAATTTAGCATCAATATAATTTTTCATTGAACGGTGTCTTTCAAGATGATCAGGTGAAATATTTAAAATTATTGCAAAATTAGCTTTAAAAAATTTACTATATTCAATTTGATAAGAAGATACCTCAACTACAAAAATCGTTTTTTTAGATATTTTTTTTTCTAATAAGATTGGGTTGCCTATATTCCCACATAACCTTGCATCTTTATTTTGTTTTTTTAAAATCAAGTAAGTAAGATAAGCTGTTGTAGATTTTCCATTAGTACCTGTAATCGCAATAATTCTATTGTTATAATTATTACAATAAAAAACATCTAAATCTGTAATAATTTTTTGTAAATTTTTTTTTAAATATTTTCTTAATTTACATTTATCAATATTTATACCTGGGCTAATTAAAATATAATCAAATTTTATTTTTTTAATTTTATTTATGCTCAAAAAAAATTTTTTGGGATATTTTTTGTTTGTTATTTTATTGTCATCAAATAAATTTAAATCATTATATTTCTTTAAAAAATGGTAGCTGGATATACCAGTTTTACCTAAGCCATAAATTAAAATTTTTTTTTTAAAAAAAATTTTTTTATTTGTAAACATTATCTTAATTTTAAAGTTGCAAGACCTATCATCGCTAGTATTATTGATATAATCCAAAATCTAATAACAACTGTTGACTCGGCCCAACCTTTTTTTTCAAAATGGTGATGAATTGGCGCCATTTTAAAAATTCTTTTCCCAGTAAGTTTATAGGATAAGACCTGAACAATTACCGAAACTGCCTCTAAAACAAATAAACCACCCGTTATTGCAAGAACAATTTCATGTTTTGTGATAATTCCAACTGTACCAAGTGATCCACCTAAGGCCAAAGACCCTGTGTCACCCATAAATATTTTTGCGGGAGGGGCGTTAAACCATAGAAAACCTAAACACGCTCCTATAATTGCACCTAAAAAAACAGAAATTTCACCAACTCCCTCAATGTATGGAATTTGTAAATATTCAGAAAAAACAATGTTTCCAGTTACATAACTTATAAATGCAAAACATGCTGCAACAAGAATAACTGGAACTGTAGCGAGACCATCTAAACCATCAGTTAAATTTACTGCATTTGAAGAACCCACTATAATAAAGACTGAAAAAGGAATAAAGAACCAACCCAGATTTATTATTAAGTCCTTAAAAAAAGGAAAGTATAAATCTTGCAGATTGGAATTGTCTGTAAAATTTATTAGTATTAATATTCCAAAAATAGCAATTAAAATTTGTAAAATAATTTTAAATTTAAATGACACTCCAGTGGAGTTATTTAGCTTAATTTTTTTATAGTCATCATATGCCCCAAGTAGTCCCAATCCTGAAACAATAAAAACTAGTACCCAAATATATGGACTTGATAAATCACACCACAACAATACTGCAGAAAATATTCCAATTAAGATCAGAAGACCTCCCATGGTAGGTGTACCTATTTTTTTTACAATATGATCATCTGGACCATCATTCCTTATTGGGTTGGTAATATGTTTCATAGAAAAAAAATTTATAAATGGTGTTCCTATTAGAAGTACTACAAACATAGATGTGAACATTGACAAGCCAGTTCTTACAGTTAAATATTTAAATACGTTAAGAGCTGAAAATATATCTACATAATTTAAAATGAATTTATAGAGCATAGAAATTTCCTTTTTTTAAATTACTTGATAGTTTATTTAAACCTGTTGAGTTAGAGCCTTTTATCATTAAGTAATCATTATTATTAATATCATTTTTTATCAAATTAATTATCTCTTTTTTATTGTTTAAAATAAGTCTTCTTTTTTTTGAAGATATTTTTTTAAAAGTATGTTTAATATTTTTTCCATATACATATATATTATCTATTTTAGATGAGTTAATTATATTAGCTAATTTTTCATGTAATTTTTTTGAATATTTTCCAAGTTCTAACATATCACCAAGAATTACATTTTTTTTACCTCTGTTATGCTTAATTGCGTCTAAATTTTTTATTGCCGATTCTACTGATAAAGGATTTGCATTATAACTTTCATCAACAAATTTTATTTTTTTTGATCCATATTTAATATTTGTAATATCTCCTCTTCCATTCGGTACTTTAATTTTATAGAAAATGTTCTTATTAATATTTGTAATATCTATAAAAATTGAAATAATGCACAAGGTAGCAAGTATATTTTTTAAATTACTTTCAAATATAGAATTAGTATAAAAACTTTTTCTTTTATTATTGATGACAAATATAACAAGATATTTATTTTTTATTTTTATAATATTTTTAATATAAGCATTAGTATTCTTTTTATTTAAACTAAAAGAAAAAACTTTTAGTTTTTTCTTTTTAGCTAATTGTTTATGAAAATTAAAAAAATAATCATCTGCATTTAATACTATAGACCCACCAGTAATTATGTTATCTATAATTTCAGATTTTGCTTTTGCGATTTCACTTAAACTTTTAAAGTTTTTTATATGTGCATAAGAGATATTAGTTATAACGCCCAAATCAGGTCTTATAATTTTAGTTAAGTTATTAATTTCACCAAATCGATCCATTCCAACTTCAAAAATATCAAAAGTATCATTTTCTTTAATATTAAATAAACTCAAGGGGACACCATATTTGTTATTATATGACTTGGGAGAGTAAGATAATTTATGACTTTTCTTTAAAACATTAACCAACAATTCTTTCAGACTGGTTTTTCCACAGCTACCAGTAATAGCAATAAAAGTAGCTGGAGATACATTTCTCATTTTAATTGATAAATCAGTTAAAAACTTCAAAGTGTCTTTAACTAATATTTGTTTCGAAGTTTTTATAGATTTATTAAATTTGTTCAGTATCGAATAAGAGGCTCCTTTTTTGAATGCTTCTTTGATGAATGAATTTCCATTATTTTTTTTACCTTTAATTGCAAAAAAAATATCATTTTTTTTTAAAGTTTTAGTGTCTATTGAAGCTTTTCTTATTTTTGAACTAATATTTATTTTATTATTAATTTCTTCATTTAATATATTAATCTTCCAATTGTAAGATAAAGATTTATTTTTATTTCTTATATTTTTTTCAATTATTTTTTTATCAGAAAATTTTCTAGAGTAAGATCCATAATCTTGATTAGTTTCATGTCCTCTTCCTGCAACTAATAGTATCTCATCTGAGTTTAGGTTTTTAATTGCACTTGATATAGCATTTTCTCTGTTTGAAAATTCATATAATTTATTTTTTTTTATTTTTTTTTTTATTTCTGATCTAATTTTTTTTGGATTTTCATACCTTGGATTATCATCTGTAAGATATATTTTGCTGCAAAAATAATTTGCTATTTTGCCCATTTTAGGCCTTTTAGACTTATCTCTATTTCCACCACAGCCAAAGACAACTACAATTTTTTTATTTTTAAACTGTTCCTTTAAATTTTGTAAAGAACAAAATAAAGCTTCAGGAGTATGAGCGTAATCAAGTATTACTTTAGAATTATTTTTTAAAATTCCTATTTTTTCAAGTCTACCACTAACATTTTTAATTTTACTTATTACTCTTACTATTTTATCAAAACTTATATTATTTTTTTCTGCAGCCAACATCGCCATCAAAATATTTTTTACTTGAATTTTACCAATTAAATTAAGTTCAATTTTGTAAATTTTTTTTTTTCGCTTTATTTTCAAAATTTGCTTATCATCTAAATAATAATGATCAATTATTTTTAAATCATTCTCTAGTTTGCCAATAGTGCAAATTCCATAATTCTTTTTATTAGCTATACTTTTAATCTTTTTATATTGTACTATATCTGAATCCGTTATTACATTTGCATTTTTTTTAAGTAATTTTTTAAATAAAATTAATTTTGATTCAAAATAATCTTTATAAGATTTATGATAATCTAGGTGATCATGAGAAAGATTTGTAAATATACCAGTTTTAAACTTTAATCCATCTAATCTATTTTGCTTTAGTCCATGACTTGAAGCTTCTAAAATTACGTTATTAATATTTAATTTTTTGAATTTTTGTAGTTGTTGATGGAGAGAAATAGGATCCAAGGTAGTATTTTCGGTTTTCAAATTATAAGAATCTGTTTTAATTCCAAGTGTTCCAATAGAGGCTACTTTTATTTTATTTAGTCTCAAAATTTGAGTATAAAAATCTGCAATTGAAGATTTGCCATTAGTTCCTGTAACGGCAACTAAATTTTTAGGTTTATCGCTATAAATCTTAGACGATAATTTTGATAATAATTCTCTAGTCTTATTTGATTTTATAAATAATACTTGATTTTTAATACCTTGAAATTTGCTATTTGAAATAATTGTTCGTGCACCTTTTTTAATAGCATCTTTTATAAACTTAGAACCATCTGAATTATTGCCCCTAATTGCAAAAAAAATACTATTTTTTTTGCAGTTTGAACTTTTGAAACTTAAACCAGAAAAAAAATGTTTTTTATGCCTAAAATTAATATTTTTAAAGTAATTACCAATCTGCATTGAGCTAATTAATTTCTATATATTTTGTGGCTAAAATAGGCCCAATTTTTTCTATTATTTTGCCTGCAATTTCAACTGAAGTCCATCCAGCAGTATTACGCCAGTTACCTTTGTAAGGAGATCTTCCATCTCTATAATGGTATATATAATCTTTGTTAGGTTTCGGATCTTCAAGCAAAACGATTAAGGTGTATTTCGGTTCTTGCATTGGAAAAACTGCCACAAAAGTATTAATTTTTTTTGATGAGTAATCTCCATCTTTTGGTTGGTCCGCAGTTCCAGTTTTACCACCAACCATATAACCACTTACATTGGCAAATGATGCAGTTCCTTCCTCTGATGATACAACTTTTCTTAAGATTGGATTAACTTTGTTTGAAACTTGTTCATTTAAAATTCTAATCCTTTCAGTCTTTTTATTATAATCTTTTTTAATTAATGTAGGTTTTACCTCATATCCTCCATTAACTATTATTGCATACGCTTTAGCTAATTGAAGTAAAGTTGTAGATACACCATGACCATAAGCTGCTGTAGCAAGCTTGCATTTTCCCCATCTCCCAGCTTGTGGCTCACCAACTTCGTAGATATCAAATTCCAGTTTCTCTAAAATACCAATTTTGTTTAGAAAATTTTCAAATTTTTCAATCCCTATTTTTTGAGCGATTCTGACAGAGCCAATATTTCCAGATCTTACAATTATTTGTTCAGCTGTCAAATCAGTTGGTATTTTATCATCATATTCTCCAATTGGATTTCCTGCGCACCAAATTTTTTTTGGTAGATCTATAAATTTGGTGTCTGTATCAATTACACCCTCATTTATTCCAGCGGCAAGTGTAAAAGTTTTAAAAACTGATCCGAGTTCATAAACACCTTTGGTTGCTCTATTAATATAAATTTTATCCTTAATATTCTCTCTCTTGTTAAGATTAAAATCAGGCAGAGAAACCATTGATATAATCTCCCCATTATCAACATTCATTAAAATTGCTGAACTTCCTACATTTTTAAATATATCTTTGAAACGAATTAATTCTTGTCTTATTAAAAACTGTATATCTGTATCGACTGTAAGTCTTAAAGATTTTTTAATTTTTTTTAGTTCATAATCATAATATTTTTCGATCCCAGATATTCCATTATTGTCATCATCTATTTGACCAATTATATGGCTAAACAAGTTTTCTTGAGGATAAATTCTTGATAGCTTCTCCTCAGGGATGATTGATTTATCACCAAGTAAACGAAGTTTTTCATAATTTTCCTGGCTAACTTTTTTTTCTAAATAAAAAAAACTTTTTTTATTTAATTTTTTTTTTATTTTATTAAAATCTTTATTGGGGAAAATTAATCTTAAATTTATCAGTAGTTTTTTTTTATCTATCACTAATTTTGGATTAATTCCTATATCAACAGTATTTATAGTTTTAACTACAAAATTTCCATTTCTATCTATGATGTCTGCTCTATAATTAGTCTTAAGCTTTTCAGATTTCAGTGGTGCTTGTTTTAAGTTTAAACTTCCTAAGTAAATAACTTTAATAGAATATATTATCGAAATTATTAAAAAAACAAAAAATATGAAAGCAATTCTATTAAATGTTATATTTAATTTCGATTTATCTTTTTTATAAGAAAACTCGTTTTCATAATTTTCTAAAACTAATTTTTCATTCTCAAATTTATTCATTGTTAAATATATTGTTATTAAATTCAGATATTATTAATTTTTCGTTTTGCTCAATAATTAATTTCATTTTGGTGATGTCTTTAGATATTAAGTTATTTTCAAAATACTGAGATTGATAATCTAATAATTGTTTTGGAGAAGTTAAAAAGTTAAACTCTAAAAGAACTAATTCATATTTATTTTTTAAAATATTAATATTTTCATTTGTAACAAATATTTGATTTTCTAAATTTTTTGATGAATTTTTTATAATTGTGGTGGTTATAATAAGTGCAATTAAAAAAAAAAATAAAATAAAATTTCTCATAGTTTTTTTGAATAATTTTCAATTTCTAATAAATTTTCAAATTTTTCATAAATATCTGTTTCAATTTTAGCAGTATCATATTGTTTAATAGCAGATCTTAATTTGGCTGATCTTGATGAAGGATTTTTTTTTATTTCAGCTTCACTTGGTATTACAGGTTTTTTGTTTATTAATTTTAATAAGTTTATTTTATCATTTATTTTGGGAACATATCTTGAAGAGTTCTTATTCTCAGATAAATTTTTAAAAAAGTATTTGACTATTTTGTCTTCTAAAGAATGAAAGCTTACAACAACAATCTTTCCATTTTTTTTTAATATCTTTGTTGCATTTACTAGACCATTAATTAGTTCGCTAATTTCTTTATTAACAAAAATACGCAATGCCTGGAAAGTTTTTGTAGCACAATGAACTCTATAATTTTTTTTTCTTTTTGAAGACTCAATAATTCTAACTAGCCCAGATGTGTCTATTTCTTTTTTTTTTCTTTCATGCACAATGTTATAGGAAATTCTTTTATATTCTTTTTCCTCACCAAAAAATTTTAATATATCTTCTAATTGTTTTTGCTCTAGTTTGTTAATTGCATCTTTTGCTGAAAAAGAATTTAAGCCTAATCTCATATTTAGTTCTCCTTTTGAACTAAAAGACAAACCCTTATCCTGATTTTTAATCTGGTCTAGTGAGAACCCTAAATCAAAAATTATAGCTTTAATATCTTTATTATTTAAACTTAGTTTGTGAAGTTCACTAAATTTTTTATTTTCAAAAATAAATCTATTTTTAAATCCTTTTTTTATATTGTTTGCAATTTTAATTGAATCCTCGTCTCTATCTAGAGCGATTACATTTGTTTTCTCAAAGTCTAGAATTTTTCTTGTGTATCCGCCTTGACCAAATGTACAATCAATAAATGTGCCACCATATTGAGGGGAAATAATGCTAGTAACTTCATTTAGCAATACCGGATTATGTTTTTTTCTTTCCGATATTATGGTGGCAATCATTTATTTTTTTGAAGACCATTAGTTTTTTTGTCTTCTCAAAAATGCTGGAATTTCTAAATCATCTTCATCTTCAGAGTGATCATCATAACTGTCAGTTAATGATGTTTCTGACGAAGTAGTTTCACTCTCTTGATTAAAAAGTTCTGGTGTCTCTTCTTCTATTCCAAAGTTTTCTAATCCATTAGACTCATTTTCAGGCTTATCATCTGTAACATGAAAATTTTCAAGAGGAGCTTTTTCAATATTTTTATCTATCTCTGTAGTTGCGACAACTGAATCGCTTTCATTTGTATTTTGCTGAATATTTATTCCTTCTTCATTTGCTATATTAGAGGAAACTACATTTGACTCAACCTCTGAGCTTACTTCATTTTCAAGCTTCAAAGCGTTTGCGCCTTGTGTAATTGTATTAGCTGAAGATGAAGAAAAATTGAAAGAATTCGAATTTCCTAAATTTGTAAAATCAGAATATCCAGGGTTTCGATTTTGTATTCTGTGAACCATATTTATAACTGATTTTGACTCAGGTTGCTGACCATCAAGAGCTGTTGCTACAATCGACACTCTCATGCTTCCATCTAAAGCCGGATCCGTAATTGCACCAATTATTAATTCTGCATCTAAGTCAACTTCAGCCCGAACTTTATTTACAGCCTCATCTACTTCAAAAAGTTTTAGATCTTTTCCGCCAGTAATATTTACCAATAATCCTTTTGCACCTTTTAGAGTGTAATCATCAATTAATGGATTGCTTATAGCCATTTCTGCTGCTTTAGTAGCTCTACCCTCTCCTTCAGCCTGACCAGTTCCCATCATAGCTTTGCCCATTGAGCTCATAACTGACTCTACATCAGCAAAATCTAAATTAATTAATCCAGGTCTAACCATTAAATCTGTAATACTTTTAACACCGTGCAATAAAACATCATTTGAAAGTTCAAAAGACTCTTCAAATGTTGTTTGTTCACTTGCTACTTTAAATAAATTTTGGTTTGGTATAACAATAATTGTATCTACATGTTTTCTGAGTTCTTCTAATCCTTGTTGAGCCCTTCTCATTCTTGAAGGTCCTTCGTATAAAAAAGGTAAAGTTACAACTCCTACTGTTAGTATGTTAAGTTCTTTTGCCGCTCTTGCAATTACATGTGCTGAACCTGTGCCTGTTCCTCCGCCCATTCCAGCAGTTATAAAAACCATGTTTGCGCCCTGAAGAGTATTAATGATATCATTTAGCGACTCGTCGGCTGCTGCTTGACCTATATCTATTTTAGCTCCAGCACCTAATCCTTTTGTTAAATTTAATCCTATCTGAACTTTTTGATGTGCCTTACTATGTTTTAAGTCTTGAGCATCTGTATTTACAGCTATAAATTCTACTCCTTGAAGGCCGGAGTCTATCATCCCGTTTATTGCATTTCCTCCGGCTCCACCTACTCCAAGTACTAATATTCTTGGTTTTAATTCTCTTATGTCTGGTGATTTAAAGTTAATTGTCATTTTTTCCCCTCTTAGTTATTATTTAATTGTTTTTCCCATTTAAGACTAGCACGGTTTAAATTTGATTTTTTTCTAGCTTGAGCCCTAAATTTTTCAAAATTAGTTGGCTCCCAAATTTGAAACGTTTTACCTTGGCCAACAAAAAGCATACTATTTTTTATTTTTGCATGTTTTAATAATTTTTCTGTTAATGAAATTCTTCCTTCGCTATCAAATTGTAAATTAATGCTTTCGGACAAAATAGAAGTTGCAAAATAATCTTTTTTATCCTCAAAGGGGTTAAGTGCATCTATTGTATTTGAAATCTTTTCAATTCTTTCTTGTGGCCATGCTTCTATACATTGGTTGTTAAAAGATGGATAACAAATTACCCCATTATAACCTAAGTTTGAAAGATGTGATCTGAAGCTAGCAGGCACTGACACCCTCCCTTTTTTGTCCAATTTGTTTTCGTAGGTCGATAAAAACATAATTCATAAATTCCTATATAATCCCTATTTGGGAATTTATGGGATAATATGGGTTTTCAACCTATGCGTCAATCATTAATTTTGGCTATTTTGTGCTCAATATTTAGGTATCTTTTTGGTTATAGGGGGTCAATTATAATTTTTATAAAAGTTAGCTTCTTGGTGAAATCAAAGAACATAAATGACTCAATACTGAATCAAAACAAGAACATTTAAAAATATAATTTTTGGCTGTTAATAAGTTTGCCAGATAAACTATAAGCCGGGTTCTGTCTTTTAAACCTATCATTTGTCTAGGCTTAAGATCGCTCTTAAGCTCAAGCAACTAACCCAGATGACTAGCCAAAGACTGCTTTTTGTTTTTCAACGTTGTCATCTCTACTCAGTTTTGCTCTCGGTGGGGTTTTCCATGCGCTAATTGTTACCAATATAGCCGGTGTGCTCTTACCACACCTTTTCACCCTTGCCTTGATGAGGCGGTTTGTTTTCTGTGGCACTATCCCTAGGGTCGCCCCCGCCAGGCGTTACCTGGCACCGTGTCTCTGTAGAGCCCGGACTTTCCTCTTTAAATATATAAAGCGATAAGTCGTTTATCTGGCAGATTCAATCTATTGGTTAAATGTTTTTTTTCAAGTAAAAAGTATAAATTAAATCAAATTTTTGCTTATTAATAAGCATTCTTGATCAATTATACCGTTTATAAGATCTTTCCTAAACCTTCTTTGAAAAGCTTTAATAATAAATCTATTATATTTTTCAAATTTCATCTTTTTTATTGATTTTTTGGGATATCCAAACTTGTACAAATTTATTAAAAATTTCTTTTTCTCAAAATTATTACACTTTTTTAATCTTAAATTTATAAGCTTATTCTTATTTAAATTATGCCAAACTCCTATACTTTTTTTAGATAAATATTCCCAAGGAAATTTTTCACCTGGGTCTTTCTTTCTTTCAGGGGAAATATCAGAGTGTCCTAATATATTTTTTCTATTTATCTTATATTTTTTTATTAAAAATTTACTTAATTTAATTAGTGAATTTATTTGCTTTTTAGAAAATTTTTTATAATTAAATTCATGACCTGGGTTTGTAAGCTCAATTCCAATTGAACTGGTATTTAAAAAACGTTTTTTTTTCCACGATGAAAAGCCAGCATGCCAAGCAATATATAAATCTGGAACTAAGAGAATTATTTCTCCATCCTTTTTTATCAAATAATGAGAGCTAACCTGAGATTGTATTTTGGTAAGCCTAGATAATGCAGCTTTTTCATTTTTCATACCCGTATAGTGAATAACTAAGTAAATAATTTCTTTTTTCGCACGTTTTTTGGGGTAAAAATTAGGGGAGTAATTTATCGTTGTTTTTATTGACATATTTTTGACTTTTTATTACGTTTTTTTGAACAAATAAAACTGATTTACATTAATTAATTCTATAATATACATTTATTGCAATGAAAAAAATACTATTAGCAATTATTTTTATCTTCACGATTTCAGGAAACGGATTCGCTGCATCTGAAGGAAGTGAGGACTTGTCAAAAAATAACAATAAGCCTGTAAATGATTGTTTTGAAGGACTAAATAGAGGAATATTTGCTTTTAATAAAGCATTAGACGATGCGATTGTTGAGCCACTGGCAAAAGGTTATCGAAAACTGCCGTCTCCAATAAGAACTGGTACTAGTAACGTTTTAGATAATTTAGGAAATCTAATAACAATCCCAAATAATATTCTACAGGGTCAATTAGGATCTGCAGGTATAAACAGTCTAAGATTATTAATTAATACAACCATTGGAATTGTAGGAATTTTTGATCCAGCTACATCTTTTGGTTTAGAAAAAAATGGAAAAGAAGATTATGGACAAACTTTAGCAAGCTGGGGAGTTGGTCCAGGTTGTTATATCGTTCTTCCAATATTAGGTCCGTCAACTGCGAGAGACGCTGTGGCTTCGATTGCATCATTTTCTGGTGGAGACCCTTGGTATAACATAACTGTTAGAAATGATACTCATTACGTTGCTGACTTTGATTATTATGCATCTAGAGTTACAAAAGGAGTAGACTTTAGATCGAAAAATATTGAAGCATTTGATAATTTAGAAAAAAATTCAATGGACTTTTATGCATCTGTAAAAAGTTTGTATCTTCAAGATCGAAGACAAAAAATTTTAAATTCAAAAAGAATTATTGATACTCTAGACGATAGTGACTGGGAAGAAATAGAAACAAATTAAATCAATTAATAATAATGTTTTTTAAAGTAAAATTTAAAATATCTTTAACTTTATTTTTTTTGTTATCATTAATAGTAAATTCTCACTCTATTGAGCCTAATGAATTTGTTCAAAAAACTGTAAATAGAGCCTCTGAAGCATTGAGCAATAAAATATCAACAGAGATAAAAATAAAAAAACTTAAAATTATCGCAAAGGAAACTGTTGATATAAGAGGTATTGGTTTTTACACTTTAGGAAAATATAGAAAAACACTTACTGATAATCAAAAAGATCAGTACATATCTCTTTTTGAGGAATATTTTTTAAAAACTTTTTCTGATAGGTTGGCTGAATACACAGACCCTAAAGTAAGAGTTGATTCATATGAAAAACTTAATGAAAATTATACTATTGTTTCTAGTGTTTTGATTGCAACAGATAAAAGACCAGAAGTTAAAATTGATTGGCGAATTTATACTAAAAATCCTGAAAATCCGTTAATACGAGATCTAATAATTGAAGGACTTAGCTTAGCAAGAACTCAAAAAGAAGAATTTAATTCAATCATACAAAGTAATGATGGTGATATAAACGCTTTGTTTTCAAGTTTGAAAAAATTTAATAGCAAATAATTTTATTGGTGGGCCCGCCAGGACTCGAACCTGGGACCAATACATTATGAGTGTACTGCTCTAACCAACTGAGCTACAGGCCCTACTAGTTGCTAAATTGTTACTTTGTTATTTGTGTTTTGTAAAGTTATGATTTTTATCAAATAGATAAAATATATTAGTATCTTTACTTACAGAATACATAATAGATAAATTTAACCAAAACATAGTAGATTTAAAATCAGCAAAAAATGAACCACTAGGTAATAATGGTATAAAATTAATAACTAAATATATAAAACATCCTATTTGAATATAATTTTTGGACAAAATTATAATTTTTAATTTTCTGAAAATTAAATTAAAAAATATAACTAGCAATATAGCAGTTCCAATTAAACCATGTTCTGATAAAAATTCAAAATAAATTTGGTGGGGATGAGTTACACAGAGGTAGTCACCATCAGCCTCTTTTCCAAATTTTTTAATATTTTCTATATCACATGTCTCTACTCTATAATTTTTATTTCCTACTCCAAACAAAGGATATTTCTTAAAAACCTCAAATGCTGATAAATATAAATTATAATATAAATTGCTAGTAATCTTGTGATGTTGGTGTTCTTGAACAAAAATATTATATATTTGATGTTTGTATCTTACTTTTAAAAACGTAACGTAGTTTACAGAAATTAAAAATAAAAAAACTCCAAGTAGGAAAAATGATATTTTTTTTTTTAAACTGAAATTATCATTAACAAAATAGAATAAAATAAGACCTATAAAACATTTTATTGTATTTGATCTTTCACCAGTAAGCAAAATTGCAGAAAAGGCTAACAAAGAAAATAATAATATAAAGTTTTTTTTATAATTTTCTTGGTTTTTATATTCGACAAATAAATATCCTGATATTAATAAAAAAAATGAATAGATATAAAAACCAACTACTGGCTC
>CACHGH010000004.1 GCA_902579215.1 uncultured Pelagibacteraceae bacterium | reverse complement strand
CGATCAATTAATGAAATTAGGATGGAAAATATTTTTGCCATTTTCGCTCATATGGGTAGTTTTAACTGCAAGTTATCTTTATTACTTTAACCTTTTACCTGTGAACTAATTATGAAATTATCAAGAATATTTAAAACTATTTTTTTACTGGATTTTATTAGTGGGTTATCAATTGCAATTAAAGAAATTTTCAAATCAAAAAAAACTTTAAATTACCCTTTTGAAAAAGGTAAAATAAGTCCAAGATTTAGAGGTGAACATGCATTAAGACGATACCCTAATGGGGAAGAAAGATGTATTGCATGTAAATTATGCGAAGCAGTCTGTCCCGCTCAAGCTATTACAATAGAGTCAACCCAAAGAGCAGATGGCAGCCGTAAAACAACTAGATACGATATAGATATGATGAAATGTATTTATTGTGGTTTATGTGAAGAGTCATGTCCAGTAGATGCAATAGTTCAAGGACCAAATTTTGAATTTTCAACCGAAACTCGTGAAGAACTGTATTACAATAAAGAAAAACTTTTAGATAATGGTGATAGATGGGAAAGCGTTTTAGCTGCAAATATTAAAGCAGATAACCCTTATAGATAACAAGATGGTAGCACATAGCATTTTTTTTTATACTTTTTCATTAATCGCAATTGTTTCAGCAATAATGGTTACTGCTTCAAAAAATACAATTCATTCAGTGTTTTTTTTAATTTTAGATTTTATTAGCATTTCTTGTTTGTTCATAATGATTGGAGCTGAATTTCTTGGAATGATAATGTTAATTGTTTATGTAGGTGCAGTTGCTGTACTTTTTTTATTTGTAGTAATGATGTTAAATGTTTCGAAACAGACAAACACTTGGTTCGAATCTAAATCGGGATATGAACATATTCCTATAGGTATGATTATTAGTTTAATAATTTTTTTTGAGTTAATTATTGTTGTGGGAGGCTGGAAATATAAACCAGAATTAATATCAGCATCAACCATTGAAATGGATCAAAATATAACAAATACACACTCAATAGGTAACGTTCTATATACTGAATACATTCATTTATTTCAGTTAAGTGGAATGATTTTATTGGTAGCAATGATAGGGGCTATAGTTTTGACTTTTAGAAAACGAACAGGAATTAAAAGACAAAGCTATTTTTTACAAATATCAAGAGAAGAAAGTGATGGCGTTGAATTGGTAGATATAAAAAATAATGAAGGAGTAAAAGTTGATGACTGAAATTGGCTTAGGACACTATTTAACATTTAGTGCTATTATTTTTTCAATTGGAGTAATAGGAATTTTTTTAAATAGAAAAAATATAATTGTGATATTAATGAACATCGAATTATTATTGCTAGGAGTAAATATAAATCTTGTATCTTTTTCGATTTTTTTAAACGACTTAAGCGGTCAAATTTTTACATTATTTATCTTAACCGTAGCAGCTGCAGAGGCAGCAATAGGTTTAGCAATTATAGTTATCTATTATCGTAAAACAGGAACTATTCGCGTAGAAGACATAAATAGTTTGAAAGGTTAAAATGGAATATGCAATAATATTTCTTCCATTATTTGGATCAATTTTAGCAGGTTTTTTTAGCAAGTATATAGGCCAAAGAAATTCTGAAATTGTTACAAGCTTTTTAGTTTTAGTTTCAGCATTGTTAGCTTTAATTATTTTTAAAGATGTAATTATTAATGGTTATGAAAATAATCTTATAATAGCTAAATGGATTACATCTGGAGAATTAAATGTTAATTGGTCAATTAAAATTGATCCCATTTCTTCTGTAATGCTGGTTGTTGTGTGCGTTATATCAGCCTTAGTACATATTTATTCCATTGGATACATGTCCCACGATCCACACAAGTCAAGATTTACTTCTTATTTATCTTTATTTACTTTTGCTATGTTAATTTTGGTAACTTCAGATAATTTTCTTCAACTTTTTTTTGGGTGGGAAGGAGTAGGTCTTTGCTCATACTTTTTAATTGGTTTTTGGTTTAAAAGGTCTTCTGCTAACTCAGCTGCAATAAAAGCATTTGTTGTTAATCGTGTTGGAGATTTTGGTTTTGCTTTAGGCATTTTTCTTATTTTTTATTTATTTGGAACTGTAAATTATGATGAAGTTTTTTCTCAAGTGCCTAAATATCTAGATAAAGAGATTTTATTTTTAGGAATTAATTTTGTTGCACTAGATTTAGTCTGTATACTTTTATTTATTGGAGCAATGGGCAAATCTGCTCAGTTTTTACTTCATACTTGGTTACCTGATGCAATGGAAGGTCCCACACCAGTTTCAGCTTTGATACATGCAGCAACAATGGTTACTGCTGGAGTTTTTTTGGTAGTAAGATGTTCTCCAATTTTTGAATATTCAACACTAGCATTAAATATTATTTGTATAGTTGGTATGACAACTGCATTTTTTGCAGCAACTGTAGCAATTGTTCAAAATGATATAAAAAAAATAATTGCTTATTCAACTTGCAGTCAGTTGGGTTACATGTTTTTTGCTGCTGGCGTTGGTGCTTACAATGTAGCGATGTTTCATTTATTTACTCATGCATTTTTTAAAGCTTTATTATTTTTAGGCTCAGGATCAGTTATACATGCGTTTCAAGATGAGCAAGATATTAGAAAAATGGGAGGTGTTTGGAAAAAATTACCATATACATGGGTTTTAATGATTATAGGAACGCTCGCACTAACTGGCTTTCCATTTTTGTCTGGTTATTATTCGAAAGATGCAATTATTGAGTTTGCTTATTTAAACGGCACTAGTCTTGGAATATTTGCATCTTATATTGGTATTATAACAGCTGTATTAACCGCAATATACTCTTGGCGTTTAATTTTTAAAACTTTTCACGGAAATTATTTGAACAATAAAATTAAGATAGAAAAAATACATGAATCACCATACGTAATGTTAATACCATTGTTTATTTTAGCTGCAGGTTCAATTTTTGCTGGAATAATTTTTAAAGATTTATTTATAGGATATAATAAAGATATTTTTTGGTCTGATTCTATTAAATTTTTAATTCCTCTAAGCACAGAACATCCGCCTGCATTAATAGTTTATGCTACTCCAATATTAGTGACTTTATCAATACCACTTTCTTATTATTTATTTATAAAAAATACTAAGATTACTTCGTGGTTGGTTAATGAAAATAAACCATTGTATAATTTTTTATTAAATAAATGGTATTTTGATGAAATGTATGATTTTTTGTTTGTTAGACCTTCGAAAAAATTAGGAACTTTCTTTTGGAAATATGTTGATATAAGTATAATAGACAGATTTGGACCTGATGGAATCTCTTATATAATAAAAAGATTTTCTGATAAAGTTATCAAGTTACAAAGTGGATATATATATCAGTATGCATTTATTATCTTGTTAGGGTTTTCAGCAATATTAACATATTTAATAATTATCTGATGAATTTCCCAATAATATCATCATTAATTTTATTACCAACTATAGGAGCCCTATTTATTTTATTATCAAGATCTAACTCCGAGTCTAAATATCAAAGTTATAAATATGTTGCTCTATTTGTTTCTATAACTAATTTTTTTATATCAATTTATCTTTGGTTTATCTTTGATCCTAATATTACTAATTTTCAGTTTGTTGAAAATAGACTTTGGTTACATGATTTTATAAATTACAAAGTTGGTGTCGATGGAATTTCTATTTTATTTATTCTTTTAACAACATTTATAACTCCACTTTGCATAATTTCTGTAAATAAAACTATAAAGTTTAAACTTAAAGAATTTTTAATAGCCATTTTGGTTATGGAAAGTTTAATGATTGGAGTTTTTTGTTCATTAGATTTAGTCATATTTTATCTTTTTTTTGAGGGTGGTTTGATCCCAATGTTTTTAATAATTGGAATTTGGGGTGGACCAAAAAGAGTTTATGCAGCATTTAAATTTTTTTTGTTTACCTTACTTGGTTCAGTTTTAATGTTGGTTGCTATAATCTCTATTTATTGGATCAGCGGAACTACTGATGTTGTAGACCTTTATGATCTTGGAATTGACCCCAAATATCAAAATTTATTATGGCTTGCATTTTTTAGTTCATTTGCAGTCAAAACTCCTATGTGGCCCTTCCATACCTGGTTACCAGATGCCCATGTTGAAGCTCCAACCGCTGGTTCAGTGTTACTTGCAGCAATTTTGCTTAAAATGGCAGGCTATGGATTTATAAGATTTTCAATAGGATTATTCCCTTTAGCATCTGATAATTTTGTACCACTTGTATATACGCTTAGTTTAATAGCAATTATTTACACCTCATTTGTTGCACTTATGCAGGAGGATATGAAAAAGTTAATAGCTTATTCATCAGTAGCTCATATGGGTTATGTTACTCTTGGCATCTTTACAATGACCAAACAAGGTGTCGAAGGAAGTATTATTCAAATGATTAGTCATGGAATAGTTTCTGCTGCATTATTTTTATGTGTAGGTGTGCTTTATGACAGAGTACATTCCAGAATGATAAACACATACGGCGGTGTAGTTAATATTATGCCAAAATATGCTGTAATGTTAATGGTATTTACACTTTCATCTATTGGATTGCCAGGCACCAGCGGTTTTATTGGCGAGTTCCTAATTTTGTTAGGAGCTTTTAAAAAAAGTTTTTTAATTGCAACTATTGCAAGCGTAGGAGTTATTCTAGGTGCCGTTTATATGCTTTGGTTATATAAAAGGGTAGTATTTGGAAAAATTGCTAATAATGAACTAATAAAAATTAGTGATTTGAATAGATCAGAAATTTTCATTTTATTATGTCTTGCACTATTAACTATATTTTTTGGCTTTTATCCAGAACCATTATTAAAAACTATTGATCCATCTATTAGCAATCTTATTGAAACATACAATTACAACATTAATTTATATAAATAATTATGGAAAATATTCATTTAATCTATCCTGAAATATTTATCTCACTAAGTATAATGCTTATTTTAATGATAGGTGTTTTCAAAACAAAAAGTTCTAATTTAGTTTATTCTTTATCTATTCTAGTATTATTTGTTAGCACTGGGTTAATAATTAATTCTCCAATAAATCAAGAAATATATTTATTTAATAACAGTTATAAAATTGATTCACTTTCACATTTTATGAAAATAGTTACATTAATTTCGGGTATATTTGTTTTGTCTAGTTCTTACAATTATCTAAAGATAGAAAATATTATTAAAATAGAATATCCAATCTTGATATTGTGTTCCATATTGGGAATGTTAGTAATGATAAGTTCAAATGATCTTATTGTCTTTTATATAGGACTGGAATTACAGTCTCTTGCCTTATATGTTTTGGCAGCATTTAACACTAATAAATTACAATCATCTGAAGCTGGCCTTAAATATTTTGTTTTAAGCGCATTATCTTCTGGATTACTTTTATATGGTTGTTCTTTAGTTTATGGTTTTTCTGAGTCAACGAATTTTAATTTAATTTCAGAAAAAATAATACTTTCACAATATGGAAATGTATTTGGCATTGTTTTTATTTTAACAGGTCTTGCTTTTAAAATTTCAGCGGTTCCCTTTCATGTTTGGGCACCTGATGTTTATGAAGGATCACCAACATCTGTCTCACTTTTTTTTGCTGTAGTTCCAAAAGTTGCTGCTCTTACAGTTTTTATAAGATTTTTATATGTCCCATTTTTAAGTTTAATAGATCAATGGCAAATTATAATTATTTTTTTATCTCTAGCTTCAATGATTTTTGGAGCCATTGCAGCAATTGGTCAAAAAAATCTAAAAAGACTTATAGCCTATAGCTCCATAGGTCACATGGGTTATGCCTTAGCCGGTTTAGCCGTAGGTACTAATTCAGGAATACATAGTTCGATTACATATATATGTATTTATGTCATCATGAATTTAGCAATTTTTTCATGTTTATTAATGCTTAGAAGGGATAATAAATTTTATGATAATATTGAAGATTTATCTGGTTTGTCTAAAAATCACCCAATCATTTCACTATGCTTACTGATAGTTTTATTTTCCTTAGCGGGAATCCCACCACTTGCTGGTTTTTTTGCTAAATTTTATATTTTTATTTCAGTAATAGAACAATCAATGTATTTTTTAGCAATAGTTGGTCTTGTGTCTACAGTTATTTCTGCTTTCTATTATTTAAAAATAATAAAAATTATTTATTTTGATGAAGCTAAAGAAAAATTTGACCAAGAAAACTATATCGGATTAAAAATTACATTGGCACTATCAACGGCTATAGTTCTTATGTACTTTGTTTATCCAAGTTGGTTAATCAATATAATATCAAATATCAATATTCTTTGATGAATTTTAGAATTTTTAAATATAAAAATGTCAATAGCACTAACGACATTGCAATTAAATTGATAAAAAAAAATAATATTAAAATAGGTATGGTTGTAAGTGAAAAGCAAAAACGTGGTAGAGGACAGAGAGGAAAAAAATGGATTTCTTATAAAGGCAATCTCTTTGTTTCTATTTTTTATAGCTTAGAAAAAATGAAGTATAGCGTTAAAGAATTAACAAAAATTAATGCTAAATTGATTATTAAACTTTTAGCAATATATTATAAAAAAAACATAAAATTAAAACTTCCAAATGATATTTTAATTAACAAAAAAAAAATATGTGGAATATTACAAGAAAATATACAAAAGAATGAGGTAAATTATTTGATTGTTGGAGTAGGACTTAATTTAATTAAAAATCCAAAAATAAAAGATTATCAAACTACAAACTTATATGATTTAACAAAAAAAAAAATTAATGTTAAAAAGATTTCATTTAATCTGAAATGTATTTATGAAAATTTTTTTAGATCACAGAAAGTATACTAATGATATTGATTGGAGACATAGGCAACACAGATACAAAAATATGTGTAATTAACACCAAATATAAAATAATAAAAAGAATTATTATTCCAACTAATAAAATTAATAATTCCATTTTATATAACAAACTTATTTTTTACATTAGAAAAAAGAATTTAATAAGAAAATGTTTATTTTGTAGTGTTGTTCCAAATAAATTTCTCATAATAAAAAAGTTTGTTAAGAAAAATTTAAAAGCAAATTGTATAGAATTAAAGCAATTGGATTTAAATAAAATTATAAAGATTAAAGTTAATCGAAAACAAGTAGGTTCTGATAGATTGGCTAATTCTATATCTGTAATGTCGTTAAAAAATAATTATATAATCTTAGATTTTGGTACAGCTACGACTTTTGATGTTATTGTCAAAAATAACTACGTTGGCGGTCTTATTGCTCCTGGATTAAATATTTCTTTAAAAACTCTAATAAACAAAGCTAAATTAATACCTAAACTACACTTTAAGAAAACAAAACAAATAATTGGCAAAAATACAGTTAGTGCAGTTAGATCTGGTTTTTTTTGGGGCTATATCGGTCTAGTTAATAATATTATTAATTTAATAAAAAAAGAAACAAGAAAGAATTTTAAAGTTATAATTACTGGTGGTTTTTCAAATTTATTTTTTAGAAAATTAAATACTAAAGCAGTTATAAACAGGGATATAACGATTAATGGTCTTATTAAAATAATCAAATTATATAAATTTTAAATTATGAAAGAAGAATTATTATTTTGTCCTTTGGGTGGATCTGGTGAAATTGGAATGAATATGAATCTATTTGCCTATGGAAAACCAAATAAACAAAAATGGATAATGGTAGATATAGGAGTGACTTTTGCAGACGATAGTATCCCTGGTATAGATTTAATTTATCCAGACCCAGGATTCATAATTGATAAAAAAGATGACCTTCTTGGAATTATATTAACTCATGCTCATGAAGATCATATTGGAGCAATTGCACATATATGGCCACAGATAAAATGTGATATTTATTCAACACCTTTTACAGCAGTGTTAATAAGAGAAAAATTTAAAGAAAAAAAAATTGATATAGGAAAAAGTTTAAAAATTGTAGATTTAAATGGCACAGTTGATTTAAGTCCTTTTAAAATTGAGTTTATAACATTAACTCATTCTATACTTGAACCAAACGGGTTAAGAATTGAAACGCCTGCAGGATCAATTTTACATACTGGTGATTGGAAGTGTGATCCAAATCCATTGATTGGAGATAAGATTGACTCAAAAAGATTGAAAGAAATTGGAGATAAAGGAGTTTTAGCAATGATATGTGACTCAACAAACGTTTTTAGTGTTGGTAGATCTGGTTCAGAATTAGATGTCAGAAAAAGTTTATTAAAAATTATGAGCAGATTAAATAATAGAATTATAGTTACTTCATTCGCATCTAATGTAGCTAGAATGGAGTCAATATTTTATTGCGCAGAAAAGACAGATAGACATATTGCCTTGGTTGGAAGATCAATGCATAGAATATTTAAAGCAGCTAAACAATGTGGATATTTAAAAGATATTATTGACCCTATTGATTCTAGGGATGCAAAAAAAATACCTAGAAGAAAAATTGTATATCTTTGCACAGGTAGCCAAGGTGAACCTATGGGTGCCATGATGAGAATTTCTAATAATATCCACCCAGATGTGTTTATCGAAAAAGGTGACTCAGTTATATTTTCATCAAAAATAATTCCTGGAAATGAAAAAAAACTTTATAAACTACACAACCAATTAGTTCGTGAAGGGATAGAAGTTATATCAGAAGAAAATGATTTTGTTCACGTATCTGGACATCCTAATAGAGAAGACCTGAAAGATATGTATAACTGGGTTAAACCAAAATCTATAATTCCAGTTCATGGTGAGCATAGACATATGATAGAACATATTAATTTCGCAAAGGAAATGCAAGTTCCTTACCCAGTACAAGTAGAAAACGGAGATATTGTAAAAATTTTTCCTGGAAAAAAACCTGAAGTTTTCGATAAAGCTCCTTCAGGTAGATTATACATGGATGGTAATATTGGAGTAGAAGAAGATTCGAAGTCAATTAAAGAAAGAAAAAATTTAAGTAACAATGGTTATATGGAAGTTACAATTTTAGTAACAAAAAAAGGAACAATACACAATAATCCAATTATATCTTTTAGAGGCATTCCAATAATAGAAGAAGAAGATTTTGTTTACGGTTTAGGGAATGAAATTAGAGATACTTCTAAAAGTTTTTCATTAAATAACACAAAACAATATCAAAATTTGATAGATGCTTTGAAAATAACCTGTAGAAAATATTCAAAAGAAAAAACTGGCAAAAAGCCCTTTACAAATATCAATATTATACAAATTTAAAGTATGAATTTTATATTAAAATAATATAATTAAAAAATGCTAGCATCTAAATCATTTATACCAATTTTAAAAAACAATCCTGCAGAAGCAAAAATTAAATCACATAAATTAATGCTAAGGGTGGGTATGATAAAACAATCATCTGCAGGTATTTATTCGTGGCTACCACTAGGTTTTAAAATTATGAAAAAAATCGAAAAAATAGTTAGAGAAGAACAAGATTCAATTGGTGCACAAGAAATGTTAATGCCTACAATACAATCTAGCGATATTTGGAAAGAAAGCGGTCGTTATGATGATTATGGCGAGGAAATGTTACGAATTAAGGACCGACAAAATAGAGAAATGCTTTACGGCCCAACAAATGAAGAATTAATAACTGAGATATTTAGGTCAAGTGTTAAATCATACAAATCTTTACCTCAACTTTTGTATCATATTCAATGGAAGTTCCGTGACGAACTAAGACCTAGATTCGGAATTATGCGATGTAGAGAGTTTTATATGAAAGATGCATATTCATTTGATCTTAATGACGAAGAAGCAAATTTTTCATATAATAAATTTTTTTTGGCTTACTTAAATACTTTTAAAAGATTGAATTTAGCAGCAATACCTATGGCCGCTGATACAGGACCAATCGGTGGAAACTTATCACATGAATTTGTTATTCTTGCTGATACTGGCGAAAGTAAAATTTATACAGATAAAAGAATTTTTAATGTTAATTTTACAGAATCAGTTATTGAAAAAAAATCATTAAAAGTTTTAAGAGATAATTTCGAAAAATATTATGCTGTAACAGATGAAAAATTTAATAAGGATGAGTTTGAGAAAATTGTTCCACAAGAACACAGATTGATCACTAAAGGTATTGAAGTTGGCCATATATTTTATTTTGGAGACAAGTACTCAAAACCAATGAAGGCATCAGTAGACTATCAAGGCAAAAAAACATTTGTTAAAATGGGATCATACGGTGTTGGTGTTTCAAGATTAGTCGGTGCCATAATTGAGGCCAAGTATGACGATAAGAATGAAATAATGAAATGGCCTGTACCAATAGCTCCATATGAATGTGTAATTTTAGACTCAGGAAATAAAGCTAGCGGAGAAAGTATGTCAAAAAATGCACTTCATTTAATGGATAAACTTAAAGATATTGATTTGATAGTAGATGATACAGATGACAACATTTCATCTAAAATTAAAAAATTTAATTTAATAGGAGTGCCTTATCAAATTATTCTTGGAAGCAAAACTCCTGATGATTCTTTTGAATTTAGAGAAACTGGTGAAGAGTCTAAAATTATTAAAATTGATGAATTATCAAAAATTAAAAAATTAATAATCGATAAAAGAAGTTAAATTGATTTCACAATTAGAAAAAAAGATCACTCTAAGATATTTAAAACCAAAAAAAAAAGGTGGTTTTTTAAATGTAATTTCAATTTTTTCATTTATTGGAATTAGTTTAGGTGTAGCTGTATTAATTATAGTGATGTCTGTGATGAATGGTTTCAGATCAGAGTTAATCAACAAAATTGTAGGTTTTAATGCTCATGTAACTGTACAACCATACTCTTCTATAGATAATACAAAGCTTAATACTCAAATTTTAAAAACTATCACAAAAAACATAATCAAGACAAATCAAGGAGAAGCTATTGTTATTAACAAAAATTATACAAAAGGATTAATCTTAAGAGGATACAAAGGTGGTGATTTTTCTAAATTAGATCTTATAAAGCAAAATAATTTTATTGGATCAAGTACCAGTCTTATAGATAATTATATATCAATTGGAAAAGAATTAAGTTTTGATTTGAATTTAAAGATAGGTGACAAAGTCAGCATCATGTCGCCATCAAGCGTAAGAACAATCATAGGAGATCTTCCAAAACAACAAACTTTTATGATTTCTTCAATATTTGATAGCGGTTTTGCTGAATTTGATCAAAATGTAGCCTTTATAAATTTAAGTACTCTGGAAAATTTTTTTGATTTAAGTCCCGAGGATAGAAAAATTGAAATTTATCTCAAAAATCCAAAAAATATTGAGCAACAAAAAAAAATTATACAATCAATCTTCAAAGACGATTTTGTTTATTCATGGGCGGACATGAATAGTTCTTTATTTTCAGCCCTTAAAGTAGAAAGAAATGTTATGTTTATAATATTATCCCTAATTATTATAGTTGCAGCTTTTAATATTATTTCTGGGTTAACAATATTAGTAAAAAATAAAACACGTGAAATTGCCATATTGAAATCAATTGGAGTTTTGAACAAGTCAATAACTAAAATTTTTTTTCTAGTTGGAGCATTTATAGGCACCTCAGCTACAATTTTTGGTATTTTATTAGGAGTATTATTTTCTGTATATATAGAAAATTTAAGAATTTTTTTAAGCAATGTATTTAATATTAGTTTATTTCCTGAAGAAATTTACTTCTTAAGTACCATGCCATCAGAAATAAACCCTTCTTCAATTTTTATTATTTCAATTAGTTCAATTCTCATAACTATATTAGTATCTATTTTTCCAGCAATAAAAGCATCCAAACTTGATTTAGTAAAAGCATTGAAATATGAATAATTTAATAACATTAAATAAAATTTCAAAGTCATTTTATACAAACAAAAAAATTCAAGTTTTAAATAAAATTAATTTAAAATTACATAAAGGCAAAATTTATTCTATAGTTGGACCTTCAGGATCTGGCAAATCTACTTTATTAAATATTCTTTCAATGATCGATAAACCATCTTCTGGTTCTTTATCTATTGGAAAACAAAACATTAATTTTAACAGATCTTATGATAACGATATAATAAGAGCAGAAAAAATAGGTATAGTTTATCAACAAAACAATCTTCTTCCTGATTTTACAGCAGTTGAAAATGTCTATTTAGCCAGATTAGCAATAGACAATAATAAAAAAAAAGCTTTTGAAACTGCTAAAAAAATAATTATAAAAATGGGTTTATCTAAAAGATTAAATCACTATCCATCTGAACTTTCAGGTGGTGAATTACAGAGAATAGCAATTGCAAGGGCTTTAATTAATGAGCCTCAAATAATTTTAGCAGATGAACCAACAGGTAACTTAGATCAATCCACAGCAAAGGAAGTTATAAAAATTTTGCATAAGACAAGAAACCCAAACAGATTGATTATCTATGCAACTCACAATAGATTATTTGCTGACTTAGCTGATTGCAAACTAGAAATAATTAATGGTAAAATAAGAACTATTAATGCTAGATCCAAAAAGTCAAAAATTTAATCATCTAAAAATTCATACTGAATATTCTATTTGCGAAGGTGCAATTAAAATTAATGACATTGCAAATTTTTGTAAAGATAAAAAAATACAATCTATTGGAATCTCAGATAGTTTTAATCTTTGTGGTGCTTTAGAATTTTCAGAAAATGTTTCTAAGGCAGGCACTCAACCTATTATAGGTACACAAATTAATTTTAAGTACAAAAATACGATAGGCAAACTTCCCTTGATTGCTTTGAATGAAAATGGTTATAAAAATATTATTAATTTATCATCAAAGTCATATCTTGAAAATAATTTACCTATCGAACCTAACTGCGGTATAGAAGATTTATACAAAAATATTGATGGTGTTTTAGTTTTTTCTGGAAGTATAAATGGTTTATTTGGAAAACTTTTTGATAAAGGATTATTATCCGAAGTTGATGAATTGTACAAAAAACTTTCATCGGTCTGTGGAAATAATTTTTATATAGAAATTCAAAGACATGGTGATCAAAACGAAAAGTTATTTGAAAATTTTAATTTACAAAAATCAAATGAAATTAAAATACCAATAATCGCTACGAATGAGGTTTTTTACTTAGACCAATCTATGAATGAAGCGCATGATGCATTAATATGTATTGGTAACAAAACATATATCAACGAAAAAAATAGGATTAAATTTTCTAATCAACATTATTTGAAATCTGATGACGAAATGTCAGATTTATTTAAAGATTTACCTGAAGCTCTCGAAAATAATTATAATATCCCTTTTAGGTGTAACTTTAGACCAATTTCTTCTAAACCGATTCTTCCAAATATTAGCTCAGCTAAAAATATGAATGCTGATGAAATTCTAGCTCAAAATTCTATAAATGGATTAAAAGAAAAGTTTTTGTCAGTTTTTAAACTTAATAAGGATGATTTAATATTAAATAAAGATTTTATTAAATATAAAATTCGACTTGATCACGAACTTAAAATCATTACCGAAATGAAATATTCAAGTTATTTTTTGATTGTTTCAGATTATATTAAATGGGCAAAGAATAATGGCATACCAGTAGGCCCTGGACGTGGATCTGGCGCAGGTTCGCTTGTTGCATGGTGTTTATCTATAACAGACGTAGATCCAATTAAATTTAACTTAATATTTGAGAGGTTCCTAAATCCAGATAGAATTTCAATGCCAGATTTTGATATAGACTTTTGTGAGGAAAAAAGAGATTTATTATTTAAGTATCTAACCACTAAGTATAAAGACAGCGTAGCCCATATTATAACATTTGGTAAATTGAAAGCTAGAATGGTTATTAGAGATGTAGGAAGAGTTATTGGTCTTCCATATGGTTTTGTAGATAGTATCTCAAAAATGATACCTTTTGATCCATCAAGACCATTAAGTTTAACAGAATGCATTAATAGAGAACCAAGGCTTCAAAAATTAATACAAGAAGACTCTAGAGTTAAAAGATTGATAGATCTATCCTTAAAACTTGAAGGATTAAACAGAAACGTTGCAACACATGCAGCTGGAGTAGTTATCGCTGATAAAAAATTAACTGAAACTGTACCACTTTATAAAGATACAGGTTCAGAGTTGCTTTTACCTTCAACTCAATTTGATATGTACTCCGCAGAAAATGCTGGACTTATAAAATTTGACTTTTTAGGACTAAAAACTTTGACAGTAATAGATAAAGCGCAAAAACTAATAAGAAAAAAAGAAAAAAATTTTAACATTGAAAATATATCCTTTGAGGATCAAAAAGTTTTTGATCTTCTTTCTAGTGGTAAAACTGTAGGATTATTTCAGTTAGAAAGTGCTGGTATGAGAGAAGCGTTAATTCAAATGAAACCAAATCATTTAGAAGATATTATTGCTTTAGTTGCACTCTACAGACCAGGACCAATGAGCAACATAGCTACCTACAACGATTGTAAACATGGTAAAATTGAACCTGATTATTTACACCCAGATTTAAAAGAAATTTTAAAACCAACTTACGGTGTGATAATTTATCAAGAACAGGTAATGCAAATAGCGCAAAAACTTTCAGGATTTACAGCTGGAGAAGCTGACATTTTGAGAAAAGCTATAGGTAAAAAGAAAAGAGTTGAATTAGAGAAACAAAAACAAAAATTTGTAGAAGGAGCGGTCAAAAATAATATTAACAAAGAAGTTGCAGCAAGCATATTTCTGAAAATTCAACCGTTTGCAGAATATGGATTTAACAAAAGTCATGCAGCAGCATATGCAATTATTGCCTATCAAACTGCGTTTCTAAAAACTTATTTTCCTAGCGAGTTTTTTTCAGCTTCAATGACAATGGATATATCAAGTCAGAATAAATTAAGTGAATTTTATGAAGAATTAAAAAGACTAAATATAAAAATTATAAGACCAGACATTAATCAATGTTTTGCTCAATTTATTTCTGATGATTATAATTTTTATTACGCGCTTGGAGGAATCAAAAATGTAGGTTTTGAAGCAGTGTCGAATATTGTTAAAGAAAGAGAAACAAATGGCAAATTTGATTCTATTACTGATTTTGTAAATAGAGTGAATCCAAAAGATATTAATAAGCTTCAATTAGAAGGTCTCGTGAAAGCGGGAGCGTTTGATAGCATAAATATTAATAGAAAGTCTTTGTTTGATTCTATACCAAACTTAATTTTAAAATCAAAAAGCATATTTGATAATAAAGTCACAAACCAAATTGATTTGTTTTTGACTGACAAGAGCAACGAAGATAATATATTAGAAAAATCAGAAGATTGGAAATTTGAAGATAGACTTTCAAAAGAGTTTGAAGCTATTGGATTTTTTATTTCTGATCATCCCCTTAATCAATATAAAGAAATTTTTAAAGAATATAAAATAACTGAATTTTTAAAGTTTAATAATAATGAAGAAGTAGAAGAAACCAATATTGCAGCTACTCTTTTAAAAATTCAGGAAAAAAAGACTCAAAAAGGAAATTCTTATGCAATTTTAAAACTAACTGATCTTAGTAGTGTATTTGAATTATTTATTTTTTCAGACACACTAGAACTTAATAGAAAAATATTAATAGAAGGAAACTCTTTAATAATCACTTTAAGCAAATATATAACTGATCAATCAAATAGATTTAAAAGAATAAATGTAAAAAAACTAACATTATTGAGCGATTTATTAAATAAACCAATTTCCGAGGTAGAATTTAAAATTAGTGATGAGGATAAAATTGAACAAATTTCAAAACTTTTTAGCAAAGAGGGAAATACATTAATTAAAATAAAAGTTCAGAAAAAAAATAAAAACTTAGTTTTTCAGTTAAAAAATAAGAGATTAGTTGATAGAAAATTGTTAAATACCCTTAAAAATCAAGATATTTTGACAAATATAATTTAAAAAAAACTTGTTTATTTTGATATTTCTTTGTAAATAAGCTCATAAAAAACGCACACGGTATTTGGTTTTAAACCTCCGGTCCTTAAGTGGAAATTACCGTGGTGGAACAACCGGGAAAAAATATGAAGATACCAAATTTAACAATACAACAGCTATTAGAAGCAGGCGTACACTTAGGGCATAAAACCCTAAGATGGAATCCAAAAATGAAAAACTATATTTTTGGCAAAAGAGATTCAATTCATAT
The DNA here is from genome assembly GCA_902579215.1 of uncultured Pelagibacteraceae bacterium. Classification (GTDB taxonomy): domain Bacteria; phylum Pseudomonadota; class Alphaproteobacteria; order Pelagibacterales; family Pelagibacteraceae; genus Pelagibacter. The sequence goes on along the minus strand of CACHGH010000004.1, from coordinate 62,716 downwards.
TATTGATTTAACAAAAACATTAGAACTTGCGAATACTGCTTTAGAAAAAGTTTATGAAACAATCAAAAATAATGGTAAGATTTTATTTATTTCAACAAAAAAACAAGCTTCCGAGGCAATTGCAGAACTTGCAAAAAATACAGGACAGTATTACGTAAATTATAGATGGTTAGGTGGAATGTTAACTAATTGGGGAACAATTTCAAACTCTATAAAAAAACTTCACAAAATCAATATTGATCTTGTTTCTGAAAATAGAGGTTTTACTAAAAAAGAATTACTAAAAATGAGTGTGCAAAGAGATAAATTACAAAGATCATTAGGTGGTATAGCTGAAATGAAAAAAATACCTGACCTTATTTTTGTTATTGATACAAATTATGAGTCTTTAGCTATCAAAGAAGCAATAAAACTAGATATACCTATAATTGCAATACTTGATACAAACTCAGATCCAGAAGGTATTAATTTTCCAATACCAGGTAACGATGATGCAAGAAGATCAATAGATTTATATTGTTCGCTTTTGAAAGAAACCATTGAAAATGCTTCAAAAGAAATAGTTAATACTACAGAAGAAACAAAACCTCCAATCGAAGAAAAAGAAAAAAAAATAACGAAAAAAATAATTAAAAAAAAAACAGCTGTTAAAGATAAAGCTAATTAAAAATAATAATGAGTGATATTGAAATGATTAAGCAGTTGAGACAGTCTACAGGTGCAGGTTTTAAAGACTGTAGTGCTGCAATAGAAGAGTCAAATGGTGATTTAGATAAAGCTGCAGAAATTTTACGTGTTAAAGGTATATCTAAGGCATCTAAAAAAATGTCACGAACTGCAAAAGAAGGTGTTGTTGCAGTAAGCGGAGATGAAAAAAAAATCTCAGTTATCGAGGTGAATTGTGAAACCGATTTTGTTGCGAAAAATAATGATTTCGTTGATTTTGTTAAAGAACTAAGTGAAATAAATAATTCAACAAACTCAATTATTGAAACTTTAAAAAAAACAAAAATGAAAAATTCAAAATCTGTAGATGATAATTTAATTGCATTAATTTCTAAAGTAGGTGAAAAAATAACAATAGGAAGAGCAAAAACATTTGCTCAAGACGGCTCGATAAAATTTAAATACTCTCATACAATTGTTAAAGATAATTTATCCAAATTAGTTGTTATAACATCTTTAGAATCTGGCGATAATTCCGATAAACTTAAAAAATTTTGGAAAACAACTTTCAATGCATATTGCAGCATCTAATCCATTAGCTTTAAACACAGATTTGATAGATAAAGACATTATTGATAAGGAATCTGATTTAATTAATGAAGAATTAAGTAATACAGGTAAACCTGATGATATTGTAAAAAAAATTAGCATTGGTAAAATGAATAAATTTAAAGAAGAAAATGCATTACTAACTCAGGATTGGGTAATGGAACCAAAGAAAAAAGTTAGAGATATTTTAAAGGAATTGGATATCAAAGATTTAAAAATTAAAGATTTTTTTAGATTAAAAATTGGGGAATAGATGTTCGAAGAAAATAATTACAATCAAAAAATGGATAAAACTTTTGGTGTTTTTGAAAAAGAATTATCTTCATTAAGAACAGGAAGAGCTAATTCTAATATGTTGGACATAGTTAAGGTAGATGTTTATGGACAAAAAATGCCTATTAATCAACTTGGCAGCATAACTGTCCCTGAGCCAAGAACAATAAATATTCAAGTTTGGGATGTAAACAATGTTAATTTAATAGACTCAGCAATTAAAAAATCAGAGTTAGGATTGAATCCACAAATTGATGGACAGTTAATAAGATTACCCATTCCCGATTTAAACGAAGAAAGAAGAAGTGAAATTAAAAAAATGATTAAGACTATGGGTGAAAAATGTAAAGTCTCAATTAGAAACATAAGAAGAGAAGCAAATGATGAGTTAAAAAGATTACTTAAATCTAAAGAAATAAGCGAAGATATTGAAAAGTCTTTTGAAAAAAAAGTTCAAGTATTTACAGATAATCATATAAAAAAAATTGACGAAAAAATTATTTCTAAAGAAAAAGAAATAATGACGATATGAATCATATTAGACATGTCGCCATCATTATGGATGGTAATGGACGTTGGGGAATTAAACATAAAAAATCAAGAAACTTGGGTCATAGAGAAGGTTTAAAAATTGTAGAACAAGTTATTAAAACCACCATCAAGAATAAAATTAAATTTTTAACCTTATACGCCTTTTCAACAGAAAATTGGAAAAGACCAAAAAAAGAAATTAATTTTTTATTTAATTTATTGGAAAATTTTCTTTTAAACAAAATAACAGATCTTAACAAACAAAATATTAAACTTAAGATTATTGGAAAAAAGAATTTTTCAAGGAAAATAAACAATCTTTTAAGTGTATCTGAAAAAAAAACTATGAAGAACAAACGCTTGCAAATAAACCTGGCTTTAAATTATGGTTCTAAGAGTGAATTAATAAATGCATTCAAATTAATTCAAAAAAATAAAGTAAAAATTAACGAAAAAAACATTTCTAAATATCTATTTACCAATAATACACCTGATCCAGATCTTTTAATTAGAACTGGAAATACAAAAAGGCTAAGTAATTTTTTGTTATGGCAAATTGCTTATTCAGAAATCTTTTTTGAAAAGAAACTATGGCCGGATTTCAAGGAAAACGATTACAATAAAATATTAGAAAAATTTAAAAAAATAAAAAGGAACTACGGTAATATTTAATGAGTAAAGAGTTAATTAAAAGAATATTGAGTTCAATAATACTAATACCATTAACACTTTATTTTATATTTGCAGGCTCTTTCTATTTTATATTTTTTACAACTATTTGTTTTTTAGTTGCTTCATATGAGTGGCATAAGATGACAAAAAAATTGAATTATAAACTTTTAGGATTTACTTTTTTACTTTTTTCATTTTTTACTTTTTATGAAAGTTTAACCAATTTTTATGTAGGTATATTTGTTCTTTTAGTTTGTGTAGCAACAGATATTGGCGGCTATCTTTTTGGTAAAATTTTTAAGGGACCAAAATTAACTAAAATAAGTCCAAATAAAACATATTCAGGAATGGTAGGAGGATATTTTTTATCGTTAATATCTTTGTCGTATTTTATGAGCTGGATTAATCATGAAATATCAATCAATTGGTTTATAGCAACTATTTTACTTTCTACCATTAGTCAGATTGGAGATATAATTATTTCTTATTTTAAAAGACTATCAAAAATAAAAAATACAGGAAAAATTATCCCCGGACATGGAGGCTTACTTGATAGGATTGATGGTATGATTTTTGCATTTCCAACTTTTTACATAATTGAATTAATGGGTGTTTTAAGCAGATGAAAAAAAAAATTGCTATAATTGGATCAACTGGATCTATAGGAAAAACAACTTTTAATATTATAAAAAAAAATAAAAATAATTTTGAAGTTTTACTTTTAACAACAAACAAAAATATAAAAGAAATTATAAAACAAACTCGTCAAGTTAAAGTAAGAAATATATTAGTTTGTAGTAAACCACACTACCTAAACTTAAAAAAAAAATTGAAAAATAAAAATATAAGAATTTTTAATAATTTTAACGATCTAAATAAAATTATTAGAAAAAAACTTGACTATACTATGTGTTCAATTACAGGTTTAGCTGGTCTAAAACCAACTATAGATTGTATTAAATTTACAAAAACCATAGCTATTGCTAACAAAGAGTCAATAATCTGTGCTTGGAATATAATTCAAAAAAAATTAACTAAACATAAAACTCAATTTATACCCGTGGACTCAGAACACTTTTCAATAAAGAGTCTATTAGAAAACAAACCAATATCTAGCGTCGATGAAATTATTATTACTGCTTCAGGAGGTCCTTTTTTAAATATTCCAAAAAATAAATTTTATAAAATCAAACCCAAAGATGCAATAAAACACCCTAATTGGAGAATGGGAAAAAAAATATCAATAGATTCTTCTACTTTAATGAACAAAGTTTTTGAAGTTATTGAAGCGCAAAAAATATTTGGAATCGATTTTAAAAAATTTAAAGTATTAACTCATCCAAAATCATATGTACATGCTATTATAAAATTTAAAAATGGCCTAACCAAAATTCTTATTCACGATACTGATATGAAAATTCCAATTTTTAATTCAATATTTAATAATTATAACAATCATTTAAAAACTAAAAAATTAGATTATAAAAAAATAAATAATTTAGATTTTAATAAAGTAGATTCAAATAAATTTCCTTCAATAAAAATCTTAAATAAACTAAATAACAAAAATACTCTTTTTGAAACAGTTTTAGTTAGTGCAAATGATGAACTAGTTGATTTATTTTTAAAAGGTAAGATAAAATTTACAGATATTACAAGAATTTTAATAAAAATTTTAAATAATAAAAAATATAAACGATATCAGCAAATAACTCCTAATAATTATAAGCAAATTTTAAGCCTAGATGAATATGTTAGATTGAAAACTCGTGCCTTAAGTGTATTATCAAAATAGATGATTAAAATAATAACTTTGATTCTTTTTTTGCTCACTCTTTTTACACCTTCAAATTCTGAAGTTATTAGTAAAATTGAAATTAAAGGAAATAAACGAATTTCAAACGAAACATTTTCTGTATTCGGTAGTTTTAAAGTTGGCGATGACCTTTCAAGTAAAGATTTAAATAAATTACTTAAAGAACTTTACGAAACTAATTTTTTTAAAAATATAGATGTTGTCTTAGTCAATGGTGTTTTAAAAATTACAGTTGTTGAAAATCCTATAATTCAATTGGTTGAAATTAATGGTATTAAATCCAAACCTTTAACTGAAAAAATCACCGAAAATCTTAAACTTAAGGAAAAAACTTCATATGTTGATTATTTAGCTAAACAAGATTTAAACTTTATTAAATCTGTACTTAAATCAAATGGTTACTATTTTGCTGATGTTAAAACTACTCTAATAGAAAACAATAATAATACTGTAAATTTAAAATATGATATTTCTCTAGGCAAAAAAGTTTTAATAAAAAAAATCAAGTTCACTGGAAACAAAGTATTTAAAGACAGAGTTTTAAGAAACATTATCGTGTCCGAAGAAGCTAAGTTTTGGAAGTTTATATCTCAAAGAAAATATTTAGACATGAATAGAATAAATCTAGATATAAAATTATTATCAAATTTTTATAAAAACAAAGGTTTTTATGACGTTAAAGTCCAAAATGCATCAGCAAAATTACTTGATAAAAATGAATTTGAACTAATTTTTAATATTAACGCTGATAAAAAATATTACTTTAATAATATAAATCTTGTTCTTCCTGCTGATTACGAAACTAGTAATTTTAAAGAAATAAACGAAATGTTTGAAGATTTAAAAGACGAAATCTATTCTTATAATAAAATAGAAAAAATTTTAGATGAAATAGACTTAATTGCTCTTAATAAACAATATGAATTTATAAATGCATCCGTCACTGAGGAAATTGTAAATAATAACAAATTAAATTTTACAATTAACGTTGAAGAGACTGAAAAATTCTATGTAGAAAAAGTTAATATTTTAGGAAATAATATTACAGTTGAAAGCGTAATCAGGAATTCCTTGATAGTAGATGAGGGTGATGCCTTTAATCAAATATTACATAATAAATCAGTAAATAACCTTAGAGCTAAAAATCTTTTTGGTTTTGTTAAATCAGAGGTAGTTGATGGATCAACCCCAAGTCAGAAAATAATTAATATCGAGGTTGAAGAAAAAGCAACGGGTGAAATATCAGCTGGTGCTGGAGTTGGTACAACAAGCGGTAGTACAATTTCTTTTGGTGTGAAAGAAAATAATTTTATAGGCAAAGGTATAAAGTTAAATTCTGCACTTGCACTTTCAGAAGAAAAAATTAAAGGAATTTTTTCTGTCACAAATCCAAATTATAATTACTCAGATAAATCTTTGAAGACTTCATTAGAGGTTACTGAAACAGACAAATTAGCTAGATTTGGATACAAAACTACAAAAACTGGTTTCTCAATTGGAACTGGATTTGAACAATATACAGATTTTTATGTATCTCCAGAGATATCAATTTTTTCAGAAAAGTTGAGCACTTCTGATTCGGCCTCTGATAGCTATAAAAAACAAGCTGGTAATTATTTTGATACAACTTTTCAATATAGAATTTCTTACGATAAAAGAAATCAGTCATGGCAACCTTCAGATGGTTTTATAAGCAGATTTAGCCAATCCATACCTTTAGTATCTGATAACGCTTCTCTATCAAATCTCTACACATTTACAACGTATAAAGAAATTTTACCTGATACTATTGGTAAGTTAGGTTTTTATCTATCAACAATAAACTCTCTATCAGACGATGATGTTCGAGTATCAAAAAGATTATACTTACCTGCCAAAAGATTAAGAGGATTTGAGTCTGGAAGGGTTGGACCGGTAGAAAACGATGACTTTGTAGGTGGTAATTATTCATCCTCAATAAATGCTAGCGCAACACTGCCAAATCTTTTAAAAGAATTAGAAAATACTGATTTTAGCTTTTTCATTGACGCAGGGAATGTATGGGGTGTTGATTATAGTGATACTATTGACGATTCAAATAAAATAAGATCTGCAACGGGTATAGCCATAGATTGGTTTACACCAATAGGACCTCTTAACTTTTCTTTCGCCAAACCTATAACCAAAGCATCTACAGATAAAACAGAAAAGTTTAGATTTAATTTAGGCACAACTTTTTAATGAAATATTTTGTAAATTTTGTTGTCTTAATATTTGTTGTTACTTTGTGTTATTCATCAGCTAATTCAAATGAAAAATTTGCTTATATAGATATTGATAAAATAATGAGACAGTCTAAAGCTGGAAAATCAATAAATAAACAGTTGGAAAATTTACTTTCTGAAACTACTAAAAAATATAAACAAATTGAAATTAACCTAAAAGAGGATGAATTAAAAATAAAATCACAAAAAAATATATTAGATGAGAATGAATACAAAAAAAAAATTATTGAACTGAAAAATAAAGCAAATAAATATCGAAATGAAAGAAATAAAGATATTAATTCATTCAATAAAAAAAAAATTGATGCAACAAATAAACTTTTGAATACTATAAATCCAATATTAGTTGAGTATTCCGACAAAAACTCTATATCAATGATCTTTCAAAAAAAGAACATTATAATAGGAAAATCTAATTTAGATATTACTAATGAAATTCTTAAAATTGTAGACTCAAAAATAAACAAAATTAAAATAAATTAAATTAATGAATAATCCTTTTTTTGAAAATAAAGGACCATTTAAATTAACTAATCTTGTATATAATAGTAAAACTGGTTTAAAGCCAACACAGGATTCTAATTTATTATCAAAAGAGATTTTAATTTCTGATATTAAGAGTTTAAATGATGCAACCCAAAAGGATATTACTTTCTTCAATTCAGTAAATTATAAAGAAGCAGCACAATCGACTAAGGCTTATGCATGTATTACAAAAGAAACATTAGATAAATATCTACCCAAAAATTGTAAAAAAATATTTGTTGATAATGTTCTTTTGATAACTGCCAAAGTTACGGAGCAATTTTATCCAGACTCAATAGTTGATGATAACAATTTTAACCTCAAACCTATTAATGAAATTTTTACAAATATTATTTCAGGACAAAATACTCTTGTTGGCCCAAATGTTAAAATTGGAAATAATACTAAAATAGGTCATAACACTATAATTGAAAAAAATGTTACCATAGGTAGCAATTGTTATATTGGTTCAAATGTAATTTTGAGAAATACCTATGTTGAAGATGATGTTCATATTCTAGATTCTGCTATTGTAGGAAAAAAAGGTTTTGGTTTTATTCCTATACAATCTAAAAACTATAGATATCCTCATATTGGGTATGTACATATTAAGAAAAATTGTGAAATTGGTTCAGGTTCAACAATTGATAGAGGATCTTTGTCTTTAACTGTTATTGGTGAAAATACTTATTTAGATAACCAAGTCCATATTGCCCACAATGTAAAAATTGGTAATAATTGTATTATTGCTGGACAAGTTGGTATTGCAGGAAGTGCATCATTAGGAAATAATGTTATGATAGGTGGTCAGGCTGGAGTTTCTGGACATATTAAAATTGGTAATAATGTGCAAATTGGAGGGGGTAGTGGAGTTATAAAAAATATACCTGACAACAGCAAAGTTATGGGTTATCCAGCTAGAGATTTGAAAGAATTTATTAAAGATTATAAAAATGAAAGATAGATTAAACAAACAAGATATAATGGATCTCCTTCCACATAGAGAGCCAATGTTACTAATTAATGAGCTCAAAAATATAAAAAAATTATTTTCAGCTACAGCTATTGTAAATGTAAAAAAAGATAGTTTTTTTGTTCAAGGTCATTTTCCCGGACAACCAGTTATGCCAGGAGTTCTGATTGTTGAAGCTTTTGGTCAAGCCGCAGCAGCTCTAACAGCACATGGATTAGACAAATCAACATATGAAAATAAACTTGTTTTTCTAATGAATATTGAAAAAGCAAGATTTAGAAATCCTGTTGTACCAGATTGTACTTTAGAGCTTAATATTGAGGCTATTAGATCTCATGGAAGGGTTTGGAAATATAAAGGTGAAGCTATTGTAGGAGAAAAAAAAATGGCAGATGCCATGTGGTCTGCAACTATTGTTGATAGGAAATAATTAGCAATATTTATTGATAAGAAAATAACTTCAACTTTGATAATAAAGATATCAATGATTGATAAAAATTCTGTAATTCATAAAAATGCAAAAATTGCTGAAACTGCGGAAGTAGGCCCGTACGTTGTAATAGGACCTAATGTTGAGATTTATGATAATGTAAAAATCTATTCTCATGTTAATATTTCAGGCAATACAAAAATTGACGAAGGTACAAAAATTTTCCCTTTTGCTAGTATTGGAAATGATCCTCAAGATTTAAAATATAAAGGTGAAAATACTAAATTAGAAATTGGAAAAAATAATTCTATAAGAGAATATGTAACAATAAACCCTGGAACAGAAGGTGGTGGAGGATTAACAAAAATTGGAGATAATTGTTTATTTATGATTTCTTCACACGTTGCTCACGATTGTAGAGTGGGAAATAATGTAATCATAGCTAATAATGTCCCTTTAGGTGGGCATGTTACAATTGAAGATAATGTAGTCATTGGCGGAAACTCAGCAGTTCAACAATTTACAAGAATTGGAAAAATGGCAATGATTGGCGGAATGACTGGTGTACTGCATGATGTAATTCCTTATGGATTATCAACAGGAAATAGAAACTCATTACAAGGATTGAACTTAATAGGTTTAAGAAGAGCCAAGTTTGAAAATAAAGATATTTTAGGACTTAGCGAAGCTTATAAGGAAATTTTTGCTACAAAGAATATCAACGAAAATATCAGTAAATTGAATGGCTCATTTAAAGAAAATCCATTAGTTAAAAATGTAATTGATTTTATAACAAAAGATAAAAAAAGATCTATTTGCACACCATTTTCGTAAAATGATAGGATTAATTTTTGGTGATACTGAATTTCCAAAGGAAATTGTAAAAACTGTCAAAAAAAGAAAAATTAAATATTTGATAATTGATTTGTCAAAATCAAAGAAGTTTAAAAAGGATACAAAGTCTTATTCAGTTTCCATAGGTCAATTCGGTAAAATTATTAATATTCTAAAAGAGAATAACTGTAAAAAAGTCTTATTTGCCGGAAAAGTAAATAAACCTAACTTTTCTAAACTGAAATTAGACTTCAAAGGTATTTATTATATCCCTAGAATAATCAAAGCATCTAAACTTGGAGATGCAGCAATACTTAAAGAAATTATTAAAATATTAGTTCAAAATAAAATCAAAACTGAAAATTCACTTATATTTAATCCTGAACTATCCTTAAAGAAAGGTAACTATTCAAAGATTAAACCAAACAAACAAGATCAATTAGATATAAAAATAGCAATAAAAACTTTAAATAATTTAAGACAATATAATTTTAGCCAAGGAGCTGTAGTTAGAAATAAAAAAGTAGTTTCTATAGAAGGAAAAGGTGGAACTAAAAAAATGCTTGAAAAAAGCAGAAGTAAAAAATTAAGGAACCATGGTGTTTTAGTCAAGTTTCCAAAAAAGAAACAAGACTTGAGGGTAGATCTACCTACCATTGGATTAAAAACTTTAAAACAAAGTAAAACAGCTGGATTAAAGGGTATTGTAGTTAAAAACAAACAACATGTTTTTTTAGATAAAAGCAAATGTATTAAATTTGCTAATAAAAATAGGATGTTTATCTCAGTTATATGAAAAAAATTTTTATATTAACTGGTGAACCTTCAGGAGATAAACTTGCTTCAAAAGTGATATCTAAACTTCAAAAAAATAACCCTAACGTTGAGTATTCTTGTGTTGGTGGAACACATTTAAATTCGTTAGGAATAAAATCTATTTTTGACCTTAAAGAAATTACTTACATTGGTTTCACAAGTGTTTTTTTAAATATTTTGAAGATAAAAAATAAAATAAACAAAACTGTTGAAGAAATAATAAAATTTAATCCAGATATTTTATTTAGTGTAGATAGTCCAGATTTTACTTTGAGAGTTGCTAAAAAAGTAAAAAGCATTAATCCTAATATTAAAACAATACATTATGTAGCTCCTCAAGTTTGGGTTTGGAGAGAGGGAAGGGTTAAAAAGTTTAAGAAGTTCTTAGATCATATTTTATTATTATTTGATTTTGAAAAAAAATATTTTGATAAAGAAAATATTCCAAATACTTTCGTCGGACATCCATTATTAGAACAAGAGTCAAAAAATAAAATAGATCTATCTAGCATCATATCAAATGATAAAAAAATTATTTCTCTTTTTTCTGGCAGTAGATTATCTGAAGTAAATTTACTATTACCTATTTTGATAGATTTTATAAATATGATGAATAAAAAATTTGATAATTTCACTTTTGTTTTTCACGCAACTGATGAGAATAAGAATTTAATAAGTGAAAAAATAAATAATACAAATGTTGAAAATGCTGAGGTCATTTATGACGAAAATATTAAAAAACAAATACTAGATAAATCTATTTTTGCAGTTTCTAAATCTGGTACAGTTTCTCTTGAAATTTGTAATGCAAAAGTTCCCTCTATAATTATCTATAAAATGAATTTTTTGAATTTTTTAATTGTCAAAATGTTAGTTAAAATTAAATTTGCTAACATCATTAATATTATTAATAACAAAGAAATAATTCCAGAATTAATACAAAAAGAATGTAATGCTAAAGAAATTTTTAATTCAGTTGTCTATTTTTTAAAAAATCCAGAATTAATGAAAAAACAAATTAATGATTGTGAGGAAACTTTAACTAAAATCAGATCAAAAACCTCATCCTCTGATGAAGCTTCTGCAGTATTAACCAAGTTTCTTATTGGTTAATCTTTTTGTTACTTCCTCTTTTCCAAGTGAAATAATTATATCATATATGCCAGGTCCAAATTTTGAACCTGTTAAAGCTATTCTTAATGGCTGCCCAACCCCTTTAAAATTAGTATCGTTTGATTTAATCAACTTATTCACTATTGGCTCTAATTTTTCTTTACTAAGTTTATCAATACTAGCAAATTGAGTATTGAAATCAGAAATGACTTTTTTGGCCTTTTCATCAATTAACTTAATATCATCTTGATTAAAATTAATCTCATCAACTATTATATATTGACCATTATTAAATATATCTTCCAGGGTTTTAGCTTTGTTTTTTAGGAAGCTAAGGGATTTTTTAATCTTATCTTTTTTATCTGATTTAATTTCACTTTTATATAATTTGCAATACTCAGTAAGTTGTTTGAATAAATCATTTTCATCGATATTTTTAATGTAGTGTTCATTCATTGATAAAATTCTACTCATATCTAGTTTTGAGGGAGATTTACCAATTCCTTCAAGATTAAAATGTTTAATACTTTCGTCTAAAGTGAATATTTCCTTATCTTTATAAGACCATCCTAATCTAAGAAGATAGTTTCTAAGAGCATCGGGCATAATACCAATTTTAGAGTAATCATCTAACGTAGAAGCTTTGTCTCTCTTTGATAGCTTCTTTCCTTCAATAGTATGTATTAAAGGTATATGTGCAAATGATGGCAACTCCCATTTCATAGCTTGATAAATTTGTATTTGTTTAAAGGTATTTATTTTATGGTCATCACCTCTAATTATATGTGTCATATTCATTTGATGATCATCGACGGATGCTGATAAGTTATATGTTGGAGTTCCATCATTTCTTAAAATAATAAAATCCTCAATAGTATTATTATCTATTTCAACATCACCTTGTACTAAGTCTTTTAATACAGATGTTCCATCTATTTTACTTTTAAATCGAATTACTGGCTTGATATCTTTAGGAGCATCAGAGTCTTTTTTATCTCTCCATTTTCTATCATAGACGTAAGGAATTTTTTTTTGTCTTGCTCTTTTTTTTTGTTCATCTATTTCTTCACTTGAACAGTAACATTTATATGCGTTACCACTTTTTAATAATTCATTAGCTACATCTACATGTTTTTTGATTTTAGTAGATTGAATATATTCTTCGCCATCATACTGAATGCCGATCCATCTGAGAGATTTTATTATTTGATTTTGATACTCTTTTTTAGATCTTTCTTTGTCTGTATCTTCTATTCTTAAGTGAAAAGTACCTTTATTATTTTTTGAAAACAACCAATTAAACAAAGCCGTTCTAACGCCTCCGATATGTAAAGGACCTGTTGGCGATGGAGCAAATCTAGTTGCTACTTTTGTCATTAATAATTTTTAGACTATTTTATTGGAAGTTTCTATATAAAGATACAAGTATTCCTTGAACTTTTACTCTATCAGGACCAAAAATTTTTGTTTCGTAATTTCTATTAGCGCTCTCCAATGCTACAGTTTTTCCTTTTCTTCTAATTCTTTTTAGCATTGCTTCATGATCATCAATTAAAGCTACAATGATTTTGCCATTATCTGCAATGTTTGTTTTTTTGATTATAACAGTATCTCCTTCATTAATCCCAGCTTCAATCATTGAATCACCTTGTACTTTAAGACCAAAATATTCACCATTTTTCTCTAAATTTTCGGGCAAAGGAATTCTATCAACTTCATTCTGAATTGCTTCTACAGGAGTACCTGCAGCTATTTTACCTAGAACAGGTATTTCTGTAGAATCAATAGTGTTTTTATTATCATCATCTAAACCACCTTTAATAACACTTGGAGAAAAATTGTTGTAAATATCATTGGCTGATGCAGTCTCGGGAAGCTTAATTACTTCTAAAGCTCTGGCTTTATGCGCAAGTCTTTTAATAAAGCCTCTTTCTTCCAAAGCGCTTATCAATCTATGAATTCCTGATTTCGATTTTAGGTTTAAAGAATCTTTCATTTCTTCATAAGATGGAGACACACCAGAAGATCTCAACTTCTTGTTGATAAATAAAAGCAGGTTTTTTTGTTTTTTTGTTAACATAGAACAAATATCGTACAGATTCTGTTCTACAAAAGTTCTTATAGATTAACAATAGCTTAAAAATCAACAAAATAGCGGTTTTTTTTGTTTAAAGAACAGAAAAAATAGAATTTTTTTCTAAATTTTTTAATAATGATTCACCAATTAAAAAAGTATTAATTTTGGTTTTTTTATTTATTTCTAAAAGTTCTTCTTTTGTTTTAATTCCACTTTCGGAAATTAAAGGACCTTTATGATTAATTAAACAATCATAAATATCGTAAGTTGTATTTATTTCGGTTTTTAAAGTTTTGAGGTTTCTATTATTAATCCCAATTAAAGCTTCATTAAACTTTAAAGCTCTTTTGGCTTCATCCACTGTATGGACCTCAATAATTACAGACATATTAAATTTTAACGCCTCTTCGTATAAATCATTTGCCAAATTATCCGAAACTCCTGCAAGAATAATTAAAATTGCATCGGCTCCGTAACTTTTTGCCAAAGGTATTTGAAATTTATCAATGAAAAAATCTTTACATAAAATTGGCAATTTAACTTTTTGTTTAATTTTACTGATATGTATTAAGTTTCCTAAAAAAAAATCTTCCTCCGTAAGTACTGATAAACATGTAGCATTATTATCATTATAAATTTTTGCTATATTTACTGGATCATAATTTTTTACAATAATACCTGCAGAGGGACTTGCTTTTTTTATTTCAGCTATAATTGATATTTTGTCTTTATAAGAGTTATTTTCGATTTTCTCTTTAAAATTAATAAATGATTTAACTTCTTTAATTTTATCAATAAGAGAATCCAAATTTATATTTTTTTTTAGATTGTTAATTTTAATAACTTTATTCTTTATAATTTTTTCAAGTATGTTTTCAGCCATTTTGAATTTTATTTAAATGTTGTATAGCTTTACCTGATAATATATGATTTCTCGCATCTTTATAAGCCTCTGCAAACTGCGTGTGATTTTCTTTAACAATTAAACCTGCAGCAGCATTTAAGCATACGGCTTTTGAAAAATCGTTATCTTCTCCTTTAAATATGTTGATAATTTTTTCAGCATTAAATTTTGCATCAGCACCTAACAAGTTATCGAATTTATCTGCATTAATATTTAATTCATTTGGATCAATTGAAATTTCTGTTATCTGGCCATTTTTTAATTGCATGACATTTGTTTTAGCATATGGTGAAATTTCATCTAATCCATCTTCACTATTTACAATCCATGCAAATTTAATAGTTAAATTTTTAAGTCCATTTGCAAATACATTAAGTAACTTTTTATCAAAAACACCTACAACTTGCCTTTGAACCAGCGCTGGACTACTTAATGGACCAATCATATTAAATATCGTTCTTTTGCCTATCTTTTTTCTTGTTGGACCAACATGTTTCATGGCACTATGATAATTTGGAGCAAACATAAAACCAAAATTATTTTTATTAATCTGGTTTTCAATATCATTTGGTTCTAAATTAATTTTTATATTTAAAGCTTCCAAAACATCACCTGAACCACATTTTGAAGATACTGCTTTATTTCCATGCTTTGCAACTTTAATATCCATACTTGATAACAATAAAGCAGAAGCGGTTGATATATTTAATGTGTTTTTTCCGTCTCCACCGGTTCCACACGTATCTATACAGTCTTTAATGTTAACTCTTTTAGATTTTTCTCTTAGAACGTACACACCACCAGCGATTTCATCTGCAGTTTCGCCTTTTGCTGAAAGCAGTATAAGAAAATTATATATTTCTTGATCAGTAGCATTGCCGCTCATTAAAATTTCAAATACTTCTTTAGTTTCATCAAAAGTTAAATTCTCTTTAGCTTTTAGTTTATTTAAAAACTTTTCTATCATTTTTTATAATTTATAAAATTTTTTAATATTTTAATACCAATAGGTGTTTTTATGCTTTCTGGATGAAATTGAACACCATGTATATTATATTTTTTATGTTCAATTCCCATTACTATTCCATCTGAAGTTTTTGCTGTAAGAATAAGATCTTTATTTAAGGTTTTTTTATCAATAATAAGACTATGATATCTTGTAGCTTCAAATTTACTTGGAATATTTTTTAAAATGCCTAAATTTTTAGAAAAAATTATACTTGTTTTGCCATGCATCAGTTTTTTTGCTTGAATTATTTTTGATCCAAATACTTGGCCTATTATTTGGTGCCCTAGGCAAACTCCTAGAATTGGTATTTTTTTATAAAGTGAATTAACTATTTTTATGCAGTTACCAGCTTGATTGGGATTTCCAGGACCAGGAGAAATTACTATTTTATTATATTTTTTTTTTAAAATTTGTTTAGTGTTAATTTTATCATTTCTAACTACATCAACTTTTACTTTCAGTGAGGATATGTAGTGATAAAGATTAAATGTAAAACTATCGTAGTTATCTATTAAAAGTATTTTCATTATTTCAATGCACTTAACAATGCTTTAGCTTTATTAATTGTTTCTTTATACTCATTTTCAGGTTTACTATCAGCTACAATGCCAGCACCAGCCTGAACATAAAATTTATCATTTTTAACCAATGCAGTTCTTAATGCTATACACGTATCAAACTCACCGTTCGCAGAAAAATAACCGATTCCACCCGCATAAATTTTTCTTTTTGTTTTTTCTAATTCATCAATAATTTCCATTGCCCTTATTTTTGGTGCGCCAGAAACTGTTCCAGCAGGAAATCCTGATAACAGAGAATTGAATTTTGAGTATTTTTTATTAAATATTCCAATAACGTTAGAAACAATGTGCATAACATGCGAATATTTTTCTATTTTAAATTTTTCAGTTACTTTAACAGAGTTAACTTTAGCAACTTTACCAACATCATTTCTGCCAAGATCTAGTAACATTAAGTGTTCTGATAGTTCTTTTTTATCACTTAATAGATCTTTAGCTAAAAATTTATCTTGTTTATTATTTTTACCTCTAGGTCTTGTTCCAGCAATTGGACGTATGGTTATTTGATTGTTTCTAAGCCTAACCAAAATTTCAGGACTTGCACCAATAATTTGAAAATCTTCAAAATTAAAAAAGTACATGAATGGAGATGGGTTAGTGACTCTAAGTTTTTTATATATTTCTAAAGGTTCCTTTGTTAATTTCGATTCAAATCTTTGACTTAAAACTACTTGAAATATATCGCCTATTTTAATGTATTTTTTAGCTTTATTAACTATTGATATAAATTTTTCTTTTGAAGTATTTGATTTAATAAGAAGATTTATTTTCTTATTTTTATTTATTTTTTTTTATTGAATTAATTTCAGATAATGACATTAAAAAATTTAATTCACTTTTAATATCAAAGTATTTTTTCTTATAATCATTAATCTTTTCATCTTTAAAAACATTAACTATATAAAAAATTTTCTTTCGTAGATTATCGTGAATAATTAAAACTCTAGGTCTTATAATTCTTACATCTGGCAGCTTAAGATCATCTTTACATGTATTTGGTATTTTCTCTAAATATCTTATTATATCGTATGAAAAATATCCTGATATTAATGAGCATATTGGAGGTAAACTTTTAGGTGTTTTAAACTTGAAGTCTTCGATAATTTTTTCAATATTTTTTTTTGGATCTCCTTCTATTTTTTTCTTTTTATTAAATTTATCAACAGTGTATGAATTTTTATCATTAAATTCCCATATTTTGTCAGGCTTTCTCCCAAATATAGTGTATCTACCTCTAATAACACCTTTTTCAACTGACTCAAAAACAAAGCTATTTTTTTCATTAAGAAAATTATCTATTAAATTTAAAATTTGATTATTTCCTTTTACTTTTTTTGATGTAAATAAAATTTGGTTTTGATTTCTTTTATGTTGAAACTTGAAATCTTTAAAGTTTCTATTAATCATCATCTAAAATAGTTTTTTACTCTTTCAATTGTTTTTTCATTAATTTTCACTTTATATTTACCATTAATTAAAACATCATACGACGAGTAAATGTTTTCTTTAATCTTAACATTTGATTTTATAAAATATTTATTATACTCATCCGAACTTTTTTTAATATTTCTGGTATATTGTTTTAATATTTTAGCTAAATATATATTATTTTTATCATCCGTTACCAAAGTAAATGAGTTTATCGGTAAAGAATATAAAAGCTTTATGGAGTCACTAGTAAATTTTTTGTCATCTTGAATAGAGCTTATCTTTATTTTTTTTATTGGAATAGATTTATTGTTTGATAACTTTATAAAAGAATTATTATCAAAAATTTTGCTATTAATCTCCTCAATTAATTTTTTATTATAATCATATTTATTTTTTTCATAAATAAGATTTACAACTTTACTTTTAAAATTATTATTATTTATTTCTGGAAGAATTTTTTTAATATTTTTAATTTCATACATTAAATAAAAGTCATCTTTATCAATAAGTTGTATTTTGGTTTCATTTCTTTTACTATAGATGGACTTATCTATATCGTCTCCAGAATTATGTGTATAATCCTTTTTACTTAGTGCTTTCAATTTATATTGAGAAACTATACTTTCAAAACTTTCTCCATTTAAAATTTTATTTTCAATTTCATCAACTCTATTGAAGAAAAGATCACTAAATTCATTTGATCCAGTTAAATTTTTTGGGTTAAGTTTTACATAACTAAAATCAATATAATCTACTTCTAATATTTCTTTGTTTTCATCAATAAATTTATTAATCTCAACTGTTGTGAAACTTTTTTTTGACTTATAAATACCGTTTAACTCCAGCACTTCTACATCAATATTTTTCGTCTCTTCTTCAAAAATTTGATTTGTTAAAAATAAAGGCGATTTAATTCCACCACTTATATAATTAAACAACCTTTTTTTTAATTCATTTTCATAAACTCTTTTTTCAAAACTTGGAGCATCTATGTTATTTAATATTAAGAATTTTTCATATTTTACCCTAGAAAATTTTTTATCATCATCTAAAAAATTTTTATTATTTTTAATTGTTCTTCCTAAATTTTTTTCTGATAGTTGAAGATCTAGATTTTTAATCTCCATATCAAGCAATACTTTTGATATTAGACCCGCTAAAATTTCCTCAATTAAATTATTGTCAATATTATCTCTAATAGTATCTGGATCTAATCTCATGTCATTTAAATGATCCATAAAATCTTGTGTAGATATATTTTGATTATCTATTTTAACTATGTTGTTTGTGTTTCCTGTATTAAAAACGCCTCCCATACCCCAAAAAACAAAAGGAATAATAATTATCACCAGTATTATTTTGGCAAACACAGTTTTGGAAAAATTTCGAATATTATTTAACATTGGTATTTTTTAAGATATTGATCTCTAAATGACAAACCTATAGATTAAAATTTTCATTATGACAAATAAATATATGTATTTTATAGCAAATTGGAAAATGTTTGGTGATATAAAATCACTAAATTCAATAAATAATGTTATTAAATTTTCAAAATTGAGTAAAAATAAAAAATTTAAGTTAATATACTGTCCCCCATATACACTTCTAAACACTTTCTATAAAAAAATACAAAATTCAAAAATAATTTTAGGCGCTCAAAACTGTCACCATGAAGAGTCAAGTGGTCCCTATACTGGATCTATAAGTTCTAAAATGCTAAAAAAAATTGGTGTTAAATACGTAATTATTGGACATTCAGAAAATAGATCCACAGGTGAAACTGATGATGACATAAATAAAAAAATAAAATCATCAATTAAAAATAATTTAAATATAATTTTTTGTTTTGGAGAAACGTTAAAACAAAAAAGAAAAAAAGATACTAATCGTGTTTTAATAAGACAGATTTCAAGAGCACTTAAAGGTGTTAAAAAGAAAGATAGAATTCTTTTTGCTTATGAGCCTATTTGGTCCATTGGAACAGGATTAATACCCAAATCAAAAGATTTAAGTCAAACTATAAATTTTGTTAAAAACAAATTAAAAAATAACTTTAGATTAAAATTCCCTAAAGTTTTATACGGTGGATCTGTAAATTCAAACAATATACAAAAACTTAAAGAAATTAAAATTATAGATGGTTTTTTGATAGGTGGCGCTTCGCAAAAATCTAAAAATTTTATTGATATAGTCAAAAAAACCTTTATCTAGACCTTATGGAAAACATTCTATTAGTCATCAATGTAGTTCTTGCCTTAGTATTGGTATGTTTAGTTTTGATTCAAAAATCTGAGGGTGGAGCCTTAGGTATTGGTGTATCACAAGATAGTTTTATGTTTTCTCGAACAGCAGGTGATTTTTTTACTAAAGCAACATCTATTGTGGCAGCATTATTTATTATTTGCAGTTTAAGCCTTACAATAGTATCTAGAGGGGATTTAAAACCAGAAATATCAGTAATTGATAAAATAGAAGAGGAATCTGGCGATACACCGGAAATTCCAGAAAATTAAAATTAATACTTTCAATTTGCAAATTAAATAGTTATAAGATAATTCCATGGCGCGATATATATTCGTTACTGGCGGCGTGGTTTCATCTTTAGGCAAGGGATTATCTTCTGCTTCATTAGCTTATCTTTTAAAATCTCAAGGTTATAAAGTTAGAATAAGAAAAATGGATCCATATCTAAATGTAGATCCAGGGACCATGAGTCCATTTCAACATGGTGAAGTTTTTGTAACTAATGATGGCGCAGAAACAGACCTTGATCTTGGTCACTATGAAAGATTTACAAATATTTCAGCAAAAAAATCAGACAATATTACAACTGGAAAAATTTATAGCGATATAATTAAAAAAGAACGTAAAGGTAATTATTTAGGAAAAACAGTTCAAGTTATACCACATGTTACTGATAGAATAAGAGAGTTTATAAGAGGTGATATAACTAACGAAGATTTCGTTATTTGTGAGATTGGCGGAACCGTAGGTGATATAGAAAGTTTACCATTTGTAGAGGCAATAAGACAATTTTCAAATGAGGTTGGTAGAGATAAAAGTTTATTTATTCATTTAACATTTGTACCATTTTTAAAATCTTCAGATGAAATTAAAACAAAACCAACACAACACTCAGTTAAAGAATTAAGAAGTCTTGGCATTCAACCAAATATAATTATTTGTCGATCTCAAAAAAGTATTCCCCTTGATCAAAGAAAAAAAATATCTTTATTCTGCAATGTATCAATTGAAAATGTTATAGAAACTGTTGACGTTAGAACAATTTATGAAGCACCCATAAGCTTTTATAATGAAAAATTAGATAAGCAGGTTTTAAAGTACTTTAAGTTAAAACCAAAAAAGAAAGTGAATTTATTACCATGGAAGAAAATTACTAAAACTGTTTTAAATACAAAAAAAATAGTAAATATTGCGATTATAGGTAAGTATGTAAATTTGAAAGATGCATATAAATCATTGGATGAAGCCTTAATTCATGGAGGAATAAGCAATAATATAAAAGTAAATTTAGTAAGAATTGAATCTGATAAATTAAAATCTAATCAAATTAAACAAGTTTTAAAAAATGTATCTGGAATTTTAATTCCTGGTGGATTTGGAAAAAGAGGAACAGAAGGAAAAGTATCTGCCATTACATATGCAAGAAAATATAAAATACCTTTTTTAGGCATATGTTTTGGAATGCAAATGGCAGTAATTGAATTTGCAAGAAATACTTTAAAGATCAAAAATGCTGGCTCTAGTGAACTTGATAAAAAATGCTTTCCCGTAGTTGGTTTATTAAATGAGTGGAATAAAGATGGAAGGTTAATAAAAGGAACAAACATAGATCTCGGGGGTACAATGAGATTAGGTTTATATGAAGCTAAATTAAGACATAATTCATTGATACAAAAAATTTATAAATCAAAATCTATATTTGAAAGACATAGGCATCGATACGAAGTGAATAGTAATTTAAAAGAAAAATTTGAAAATAAAGGCATGCTTTTTTCTGGAATGTCACCAGATAATAAACTGCCTGAAATAGTTGAGCTTAAAAACCATCCATGGTTTATAGGAGTTCAATTTCATCCAGAATTTAGATCTAGACCTTTAACTCCACATCCTTTATTCTCATCATTTATCAAAGCTGCAAAATTCTACAAATGAAAAATAAAGAAGTAAATTGTAATGGTATTAAAATATCTAATAATAATAAGATAACCTTAATTGCTGGACCATGTCAGCTTGAGTCTGAACAGCATGCTATGGATATGGCTGGTAAAATAAGTGAAATTTCTAGTAAATTAAACATAGGTTTTATTTATAAAACTTCTTTTGATAAGGCTAATAGAACAAGCATTAAAGGTAAGAGGGGCGCTGGTTTAGAAAAATCATTACCAGTTTTTGATAAAATTAAAAAAGATTTAAATACTCCAATTTTAACCGATATTCATAATGAAGAACAATGTAAAATTGTTTCTAACCATGTTGATGTACTTCAAATTCCAGCTTTTCTGTGCAGACAAACAGATCTACTGATTGCAGCTGCCAAAACAAAAAAAATTATAAATGTCAAAAAAGGACAATTTTTAGCGCCATGGGATATGATTAATGTTACAAAAAAAATATCTGATTCAGGAAATGATCAAATTTTAGTTACAGAACGTGGTGCTAGCTTTGGTTATAATACTTTGGTTTCGGATATGAGATCTATTCCTATTATGGCAAAAAATGGTTACCCAGTAATTTTTGATGCAACTCACTCAGTGCAACAACCAGGTGGCATGGGAGAAAAAAGTGGAGGCCAAAGAGAATTTGTAGAGCATTTATCAAGAGCAGCTTCAGCAGTGGGTGTCGCAGGAATTTTTATTGAAACACACCAAGATCCTGATAATGCACCTTCAGATGGACCAAATATGGTACCTCTAAGTAAATTAGAAAATTTATTAAATCAAATTGTTGAAATTGATAGCTTAGTAAAAAAAAATAATGCATAAAATTACAAAAGTTGTTGGAAGACAAGTTTTTGATAGTAGAGGCAACCCAACAGTTGAAGCAGAAGTATTTTCAAATAATATAAGTTCTATAGCAATTTCTCCCTCTGGTGCATCAACTGGAACATTTGAAGCTTTTGAAAAAAGGGACATTTACAATAAAAAATATTTAGGAAAAAGTGTATTTAAATCTGTAGAAATAATTAATAAAAAAATATCAAAAAAAATAAAAAATCAATTTGTTCATAATCAAGAAAAAATAGACCATATATTAATTAAATTAGATGGAACAAAACAAAAAAGTAAAATTGGAGGCAATACCACATTAGCTGTATCAATGGCTGTTAAAAAACTTTCAGCAAAATTAAGAAAGATTCCATTATATAAGTCATTTTTACTTAAAAATAATTACAAATTACCGTATCCTTTGATGAACATCATTAATGGAGGATCTCATGCAAATAATGGCTTGAGAATTCAAGAATTTATGATCAGACCTGATGGTGCTAAATCTTTTTCAGAATCTCTAAGAATGTGCTTTTTAGTTATAAACAATTTAAGAAAAATTATTAAAAAAAAAGGTTTATCAACATCAGTAGGAGACGAAGGTGGCTTTGCTCCAATGATAAATAGCAATGAAGAAGCTTTGAAATTAATATTAAAATCTATAAGTGTTTCAGGATTTATAAATGGAAAAGATATATCTATCTGTCTTGATGTTGCCGCCAATGAATTATATAAAAATAAAAAATATTCTATTCATTCAAAAAAATTATTATCTACCGAACAAACAATTAAAAAGTATGTTCAATTAATTAAAAAATTTAAGATAAAGTCAATCGAGGATCCTTTTTCTGAAAACGATTGGTCCTCTTGGTCAGATTTCATGAACAAAATCGACTCAAAAATTCAAATTGTCGGGGATGATCTTTATGTTACTAATTTAGAAAGACTAAACAAAGGATTTCTTAACAACTCATCTAATTCAATATTGATAAAGCTAAATCAAATAGGAACTGTCACTGAAACTCTTGAAGTTATAAAGTTTGCACATTTAGCAGGTTTTAAGACCATAATTTCTCATAGATCTGGTGATACAGAGGATACATTTATATCTGATATGGCAGTTGGAACAAATTCAAATCAAATAAAAAGTGGTTCTTTATCAAGATCAGAAAGAGTTGCTAAATATAACCAATTATTACGTATAGAAGAAGAACTAGGAAATAAATCAAAAATGAATAAACTTTAAATATGCTATTAAAAATTAAAAAAAATTTACTTATATATCTATTCTCATTTTTAATGATCTATTTTTTAATTAACTTATTTGGTGGTGAAAGAGGTTTATTTTCATATTTTAAAAAAAAACATGAACTTACTAATCTTAAAAATGAAGAAGATGAATTAACCAAAAAAATTGTTGATTTAGAGTTTAAAAATTCATTATTAGTAGATAAAATTGACCTAGATTATATAGAAACTTTAATAAGAAAAAAATTTTTATATGGTAGGGATAACGAAACTATCTATATATTAAAAAAAGATGAAAGCTAGACATCCAGAAAAAGTAAACAAACCAATAAATCCAATTAAAAAAAAACCTGATTGGATTAGAGCTAAACTAGTTAATAGCCAAGAATTTTTTTTAACTAAAACAATAGTTAATAAACATAATTTAAAAACCGTTTGCCAAGAAGCTAATTGTCCAAATATCACTGAGTGTTGGAGTAAGAGACATGCGACTTTTCTAATTATGGGAGATACATGTACCAGAGCATGTGCCTTTTGCGATGTTATTACTGGAAAACCAAAAGCACTTGATAGCCTAGAGCCTTTAAAAATTGCAAATGCAGTGAAAAAATTAAACTTAAGACATGCCGTTATAACATCTGTAGATAGAGACGACCTTGATGATGGTGGTGCTAACCATTTTTATGATGTAATTAAAGAAACTAGGAAATATAATCCAAACACAACTATTGAAGTTTTAACTCCAGATTTTTTAAGAAAAGGTAATTCATATAAAAAAGTTATAGAAGCTAAACCTGATGTTTTTAATCATAATATCGAAACAGTTCCTAGCCTTTATAGAAAAGTTAGACCAGGATCAAGATACTTTGCCTCGCTTGAACTTTTAAAAAATGCAAAAAAAATTGATAAAAATATTTTTACTAAATCTGGAATAATGGTTGGGCTAGGAGAAAAAAAAGATGAAATTTTACAAGTTATGGATGATTTAAAATCTGCTGAGGTTGATTTTTTAACAATAGGTCAATACCTTCAACCATCTGTTAAGCACCATCCTTTAGATAGATATTATAGACCAGAAGAATTTGAAGAATTAGAAAGAATAGCTAAATCAAAAAATTTTTTATTAGTCTCTTCATCACCACTTACAAGATCTTCTTACCATGCAGATGAAGATTTTGCTAAACTACAAAAAAATAGAATAGATCAAACTAATGCCCAAAGCATCAGTTAAAAGATCTATTGAATGTAACAAGGATCAGTTAATCGATTTAGTTCTTGATATAGAAAAATATCCAATTTTTGTTCCTTTTTGTTTAGACGCAAAAGTACATAAAAAAAAACTACAAGGTGAACTTTTATTAATAGTTGCAGATTTAACAATAGGAAAAGGACCATTTAAAGATACCTACAAAAGTGATGTTAAATTCAACAAAAAAGAAGACTCTATTTATGTTACAAATCTCGATGGGCCATTAAAATATTTAGAAAATAAATGGAAATTTAGAGAAGATAACAAGATTACAGAAGTTTTATTCGAGGTTGATTTTGAATTAAAAAACCATTTTTTAAATATAGTTATGACTAAATCATTTCAATTTGGTTTAGATAAAATTGCTGATTCTTTTCAAAAAAGAGCAGAAGATCTATTTAATAAAACTTAAAATTAAATTTAAAGCCTTATTTACTACAGCTTTTTGAATTAAGTCTCTTTTATTATTCTTAAAGTAGTTTTTTATAACTAAAACTTTGTTTCCTTTTTTTATACCGATGAAAACTAGACCGACAGGTTTTTTTTTAGTCCCACCTTTGGGTCCAGCAATACCAGTTATTGATACAGAAATATTGGTTTTGCTAATTTTATTCAAATTTTTTACCATATATAAACAAGTTTCATAACTTACAGCACCATGTTTCATTATTTTTTTTTTAGGAATTTTAAGAATGTTTACTTTAGATTGATTTGAGTAAGTAACTAATCCCATAGTAAATACTTTAGATGAGCCGCTTATTGATGTAATAGAACTCGAAAGCAAACCTCCAGTACAAGATTCTGCAAAAGATATTTTAATTTTTTTTTTTTTTAATATTTTAACAACCTTTTGAGCAAGTTTTTTCATGAGGTGATTACCATATATAAAACAAGTACAGCCACAACATATAAACCAGCACAGACATCATCCATGACAACACCAAAACTATTTTTAAAGTTTTTATCATAGTAGCTAACAGGGTAGGGTTTAGTGATATCAAAAATTCTAAACAAAATGAACATAATAAAATAAAAAGTTAATACCTGCTTAGGTTCATTCAATCCTTCGTGTGCAATTTCATAAAGACAAATAGGAATTGATTGACCTATAAATTCATCAATTACTACTTCTTTAGGATCTTTATTATCCATATCTTTTATAAAAATATTAACAGAATAAAGAGAAAAAAAAAAAATTATAATTATAAAAATTAAAACAATATTTGGAGAAATTTTTAAAACATGGAATATAAAAAATAAAAATAATGTTGTAACTAACGATGCTATACTACCTGGTATTTTTCCAATCTTTCCTATACCAAATAAAGTAACAAATAAAAAATTAATTTGACTAATCATATTTTATTACTGAAGTTATTACCTCACATGCTATAGCTTTTTCTTTTCCAATCAAACCTAATTTTTCAGTAGTCTTTCCTTTTAGATTTATTTGATTTGCGGATATATCACAAATATCAGAAATACATTTTATGATTTTATTTCTATATTTGGAAATTTTTGGTGTTTGAGTAATTATATTTATATCAAGATTATTTATAAAATATTCCTTTTTTTTAACTTCATTTATTATATTTTGTAAAAGTATAGTAGATCTTATATTTTTAAATTTTTTATTTTTATCAGAAAACTTTTGACCAATATCTCCCATTTTACAAGCACCAAGAATTGAGTCTGTGATGGCATGAAGGACAGGGTCTCCATCAGAATGTCCCAGAGTTCCTAAATGAGATTTAATCTTTATACCTCCTAAATAAAGTTTTCTTTTAGGTACTAATCTGTGAACATCAAAACCTATTCCATATCTTATATTAAATTTTTTAATATCTTCAGAATAAGTTATTTTAGAATTTCTATTTTCACCTTTTATAAACTTTAACTTTATATTTCTATCTATAAATAATGATGATTCGTCTTGAATTATTTTTTTATTATTTTTCGCCAGTAAATATAAATCCCTAAATCTAAATGCTTGTGGAGTTTGAGTTAAAAGAGAATTTTTTCGAAAAAGATTATATATACTATTTTTATAACTGTATTTAATCGAGTCTCTTGAATTAATATAAGGAACTACTGCTTTATTTTTTTTTAATTCTTTTAATAATTTTTTGACTAGATTTATTGAAAAATTTGGTCTCGCCGCATCATGAATCAGAACATTTCTTACATTGTGTTTTTTTATATATTTTAAAGCTAGAAATGATGAGTCACTTCTTTCTTTACCACCTTTAATTATTTTGACTGATTTAGGATACTTTTTTAATATATTTTTTTTATTATTTACAACGAGTATAATATGCTTAAAAAGACTTGATTTTAAAATTTTATCTATAGAATGCTCATATAAAGGTTTGTTTTTGTACGATATGAATTGTTTAGGCTTATTGGATTTAAACCTTTTGCTTTGTCCTGCAGCTAGTAATATAAAACAATTATTCATATCAACTTATTATAGATTTTGAATTTATTACATAATGCTTGAATTAATCAAAAAAAATATATTTATAATTATAATTTTCTTTGTAACACTATTTGTCGGTTTTTTAACATTTTTAACTTTCATAGACAAAAGTATAATTCAGTTAAATGACGAAAATCTTCAAAATCTACTAATTGTAAACATTATTTTACTTTTATTTTTCTTTTTCTTAATTTTTATTGAAATTAAAAAATCTATTAGAAATGATATCGATGTAGATGGGTCAAAATCCAACTCTAAATATATCACCTTTTTTTCTCTATTTACGTTAATACCATCAATATTAATATCCGCTTTTTCATTATTTTTATTTTCTTTTGCATTAGAAAAATACTTTGATAAAAAAATCACAACTGCTGTAAACAATTCTTATGAACTTGCAAAAAATTATGTTGAAGAAGTAAGAAATAAAATTGAATCTGATATTGTTTTGATATCATTTGATATTAACAAAAGTGTAAACTTTTTAAACAACAATCCTAAAAACTTTAAAAAATTTCTTACAACACAAAAAATAATTAGAGACGTAGATGAAATTCATGTCATAAACAATGACAGAGAACTAATTTTCACAACATTAGAGGACAATAACGAATATGTTCCACCGGCTGACAGAGCTTTAAAATTAGTTCTTACTGATGATAGGCCTTTGAAAATAATTAATGCATTTGAGAATAAATCTGCTGCAATTATTAAGTTAAATTCGTTTGATAATTCTTTTTTATACGTGGTGAAATTTTTAGAAGAAGATATTTCTCAGTATTTAACAGAGTCACAAGAAGCATTAAGCTTTTACTATACAGTTGAAAATAAAAGAACAGGTATTAAGATTTCTTTTATCATAATTTATTTAATAGTAGTTTCTTTACTTTTATTTTTATCAGTAACTATAGCGATCAGATTTTCATCAAGATTCTTTAGATCTATAAATAATTTAATTTCAGCATCAAAAAGTATAGGTGGTGGAAATCTAGATATAAAAGTCCCTGAAGTAAAAACTGATAAAGAATTGGAGTTGTTAAATAAAAATTTTAATTTAATGACTGAAAGACTTAAATCGCAGCAAGATAAATTACTAATAAATGAACGTCATGAGGCTTGGGAAGGAATTGCAAGAAAATTAGCGCATGAAATTAAAAACCCCTTAACCCCCATTCAGTTAACTATTGATAGACTTAAAAATAAGTACAACAACTTATTAAACGATGCTGAAAAAGAAAATTTTAATGAAAATTTAAAAATTATTTTAAAACAAATAAATCAAATAGAAAGTCTCGTCAACGAATTTTCAGATTTTGCTCGAATGCCAAAACCTATATTTAAAAAAAATAATATTAGTATTATTTTGACTCAAAACATAAAATTACTTAAAGAAATAGATGCAACAATTTCAATATTATTTAAATCAAATAAAGAATCGATATATTTAAACTGTGACAACGAACAATTAAGTAGAGTATTTTTTAATTTAATTAAAAATTCAATTGAAAGTATTCAAGAAAAATTTATAAAAACCCCTGATTTAGCTAAAAAAATTGATATAGAAATACAGTCTAAAAGTGATTATATAGAAATTATAATAACCGATAATGGAACAGGATTTTCTGAAAAAAATATAAAAAATATTTTTAAACCTTATTTTACTACAAAATCATACGGAAGCGGATTAGGTTTATCGATAGTTAATAAAATTATAAATGATCACAATGGTACTATTAAATTTATCACCCATGACCAAGGAGCTAAAGTAATTTTAAATTTCCCAAATAATGTCCAGTGAAATATTAATTATAGATGATAACGTGGATATAAGAAATATCCTGAACGATTTAATTAAAGATGCTGGTTACAAAACTAGAGTAGCTGCAAACTATAACCAAGCACTTAAAGAAATTGATAAAAATTTACCAGACGTTGCAATTATAGATGTAAAATTAGACAAAGGTGATAATGATGGTATTGAATTACTTAATCATATTAAAACTAAAAATAAAGACATTCCTGTTATAATGATTTCTGGTCATGCAAATATAGAAATGGCGATAAAATCATTAAAATCAGGAGCATTTGAATTTATACAAAAACCTTTTGATCAAGAAAGATTATTAAATTTTATAAACAGAGCAGTTGAAAATATTAATTTAAAAAATAAAAATAAAGAACTTGAAAATAAACTTTTTCACTCTTTTGATTTAGTAGGAAAAAGTTCAAATATAGAAAAAATTAAAGATCAAATTTCTAAATGTTCATCCTCAGAAAGCAGAATATTCATCAATGGACCGACTGGTTCGGGAAAAGAATTAATATCTCGTAAAATACATAAACTCTCAAAAAGAAAAAAGGGACCTTTTGTTATTTTAAATGGTGCGTTACTTGATGTAAAAAAATACGAACAAGAATTATTCGGTGAAGAAAAGGACAATGGTTCTATTTCATATGGTTCGTTAGAAAAAGCTTCAGGTGGTACACTTTTAATAGATGAAGTTTCTGAAATACCTTTAGAAACACAATCAAAAATATTAAGAGTTTTAATAGACCAAAAGTTTAAAAGAATTAATGGTGATCATGATATAAATGTTGATGTAAGAATAATTTGTTCAACAAGTAAAGACATCAAAAATGAAATTAAAGCAGGTAATTTTAGAGAAGATTTGTTTCATAGGCTAAATGTTTTTCAAATTGATATAGAACCTCTAGCAAATCGAGTTGAGGATATTCCTTTATTAATCGAATATTTTTCTAAAAAGATATCTGATATTTATAATTTAAAGGAATTTTTTATTGATACAAACAATCAGTATTTAATTAATTATCAGTGGCCTGGTAATGTTAGAGAGTTAAGGAATTTAATAGAGAGAATAGGAATTCTTTCTCCTGGAAATAGTGAGAAAATTTCCAATATAATTAAAGAGTCTTTAAAAACTTATGATGATACTAATTTTAAAGTTGAAAATACTTTATCGGTACCACTAAAAGAAGCTAGAGAAAATTTTGAAAAAGAGTATTTAACAACACAGTTGAAAAAATTTGGTGGAAATATATCAAAAACTGCCAAGTTTGTGGGCATGGAAAGATCTGCTTTACATAGAAAATTAAAAGGCCTTGGTGTTAAAGATTTAAATTAAAATATGAATATTATAATTTGTGGAGCTGGAAGAGTAGGGTTTACAATAGCTAAATTATTGAGCGAACAAAATCACTCTATAACTGTTATAGATCAATCTAGTGAGGATATTCAAAAAATAAATGATAGTCTCGATGTAAAAGCAATAGTTGGAAAAGCTACTTATCCGTCGGTATTAGAGCAGGCAAACGCCAAAGATGCCGATATGATAATAGCAGTAACACGTAATGATGAAATTAATATGCTAATATGCCAAATTGCTTACTCCATTTTTAAAATTCAAAAAAAAATTGCAAGAATTAGATCTCAAGATTATCTTAACCCGAAATTTTCAAAGGTTTATAGTAAAGAAAATTTACCTATTGACGTGATTATTTCTCCAGAACTTGAAATCGCTAAATCCGTTCAAAGGAAACTAGAAGCACCAGGTGCTATGGACAATGTTCCTTTTGCCGATAATAAAATAAGGCTATTAGAAATATCAGTAAATAAATCATGTCCATTAATAAACATTAAACTAAATGATTTAACAAAAAAATACCCAAAACTAGAAGCAAACATTCTAGGTGTAATCCGAAATGAAAAATTTATTTATTTAAAAAAAAATGATGTTTTAAAAGAAAATGATAAAGCATATGTGATTATAAATTCTTTACAAATGGAATTAACACTTTCAGCTTTTGGACATAATGAAAAAATCGCAAACAAAATTTTAATAATTGGTGGAGGAAACATAGGTTTTAATTTAGCAAAAAATATAGAAAATTCTTTGGATTCTGTAAGAATTAAAATAATAGAAAAAAATAAAGAAAGAGCAGAATTTATTGCAAGTCAACTTAATAATTCAATAATTATAAATGGAAATGGATTAGATGAAGATGTTTTAACCGAAGCAAATTTAGAAGAGATTGAAACAGTTTTAGCTTTAACAAATGATGATGAAGACAATCTAATGGTTAGTGTCTTGGTTGAAAAATTTTCAAAAGACAAAAGAACTATGGCATTAATTAACAAACCAAATTATTCCTTGCTTCAATCATCTTTAAAAATAGATGATTTAATAGATCCAAGAATGAATACAGTTTCTAGTATATTGAAACATGTTCATAAAGGAACAATAGAAACTGCTTATAGTATCTTAGATGGTGAATACGAAGTTATTGAAGCTGAAATAATTGAAACTTCAGAACTGATCAACAAAGAACTTAAAAATTCTAATTTACCAGAAGAAATTAAAATTGGTGCAATTTTAAGAGATAAAGACATAATTATACCTAGATCAAATTTTGTTTTTGAAAAAAATGATGTAGTTGTTTTTGTTTCCAAAAAAGATCAAATATCACTTGTGGAAAATATGTTTAGAATAAGCTCAATGTAAATTTGATGAGCAGATTTAGCTTAACTTATATCGGAATTTTTTTTTTAATTATTTCAATTTTATCTTTTTTTAATATTTTATATTCTTATTACTTTAATATTTTTCTTAATTTAAATAGTTACATTTATACGCTAATAATTAGTTTAATTTTTGGACTAACATTTTTAATAAAAAAAAAAGATGTTTTTAAAATAACTATTTATAGTAAAATTTTGACAGTAATTATTGGTTATCTGATATTACCCTTGATAATTTCTTTACCGTATTATTTTAGTATATATAATTTATCTTTTGTAAACTCATATTTTGAAGCCATATCTGGTTTCACATCTACAGGCTTCACAATTTTTGATAATATTAGGTACATAGATGAAAGTTTAATTTTGTGGAGATCTTCATCACAGTGGGTAGGGGGTTTGTATTTTTTATTTTCAATTGTTTTGTTAATTGATATTTTCGATAATAACTTAAAAAAATCAGTAACAAATTTTTTATCATTTGATACATCAGAGACACTAAAACAATCATTCAAAATTTTATTTCTCTATGTTTCTCTAACATTTATTATATTCCTTATTTTTTACTTTATCGACATAAGATCATTTATATCATTTAATTTAGCAATGAGTCTTATTTCATCAGGTGGATTTTTACCAACTGATAACTTAGTTGGTATACTAAATACTAATGTAAAAGTAATTATTTTTTCACTAACAATGTTAATTTCTTTTTTCAGTATTTTTTTATCTTATAATTTAATATTTATAAAAAATAAAAATATAAATTTTTTTCAAGAAGATATATACCTTTTATTCTACCTAATATTCATAATTGTTTTATTCTTTTTATTATTTAATGTAGATTATAATTTTAGTTCAATATTTTTATCATTAACAAGCAGTATATCTAACATAGGAATTTCTCTGGATAATGCTCCACAAAATCTATCATTTATTTTTTTGATTTTAGTTATAATTGGTGGCTCTTTTTTATCCACAAGCTCTGGCATCAGATTTTTGAAATTATACTCCCTATTCAAATTTTCTGTTAATGATTTATTATCACATTCAAGGCCAAAAAATGTTTTTACAAATAAAAACTATTTTTCTGACATTAATATTAAAAGTGGTGAAGTTAACAAATATTTTTTAACAGTATTAATATTCATAATATCACTTTTTATCTTAACTATGTTATTGTCTATTTCAGGAATAGAATTTGAAACTTCTTTTAAACTATCAATATTAACCTTAATGAATACTGTTAATTCATCTATGTATGGGTTGTCATATTTCAATTTCGTTGATTTGCAATTTATTAATAAATTATATTTGATTATATTTATGATTATCGGCAGGGTTGAACTATTGACTTTGTTAATTATTATAAAAAAATTTCTTTTTAAAAATTAAATTAATAATATAAATATACTATATTTATATAATATTTTGCGCTCTTAGCTCAGCTGGATAGAGCATCGGTTTTCTAAACCGAGGGTCGAAGGTTCGAATCCTTCAGAGCGCGCCAAAAAGTCTCTAAAAATACTCACTTTTTTTGGTTTATTTAGCTTGAAGCAGAAAATAGATCATGATTAAATTCATTTATTCAAAAGTTAATTTTGAATTATTTGTTAACAAATAAACTAAATAAAGAGGAAGAAAAATGTCAAAATACATAAAACAACTAACTTCTTTAGTTGCTATGGTTTTAATGATGTTTGTTTTTGCATCAGAAACAATGGCTGCTAAAAAGTCAAAAACAATGAAAAACGTTCTTAAGAAAGGTTTTTTAAGATGTGGTGTTTCTCAAGGTGTACCTGGATTTTCAAATCCTGACGCATCAGGAAACTGGACTGGTATAGATGTTGATGTTTGTAGAGCAGTAGCGGCTGCAGTACTTGGTGATGCTAATAAAGTTAAATTCACTGGATTAACTGCTAAAGAAAGATTTACAGCGCTAAACGCTGGTGAGATCGATATGTTATCTAGAAACACAACTTGGACTCTTTCAAGAGATGCTGACTTAAGTCTTACTTTCGTAGGAGTAAACTTTTACGATGGTCAAGGTTTCATGGTTAGAAAAAGCTCAGGAATTACGTCTGTAAATCAGTTTAAAGATGGTATT
Source organism: uncultured Pelagibacteraceae bacterium (assembly GCA_902579215.1). Classification (GTDB taxonomy): domain Bacteria; phylum Pseudomonadota; class Alphaproteobacteria; order Pelagibacterales; family Pelagibacteraceae; genus Pelagibacter. The sequence goes on along the minus strand of CACHGH010000004.1, from coordinate 28,560 downwards.
TCTGCATGTACGAACACAGGAACAACTACAGAGCTTAATATGAGAGACTTCTTTGATTCAAGAGGAATTAAATATGAGCCTGTTGCGTTTGAAAAAGCAGACGAAGTTGTTGCTGCATATGATGCTGGAAGATGTGATACTTACACAACTGATAAATCAGCATTAGCTGCACAAAGAACTAAAATGTCTAATCCTGATGATCATATCACATTGCCAGAAACAATATCTAAAGAGCCATTAGGACCAGTTGTACGTCAAGGAGACCATGTATGGGAAGATATCGTAAGATGGTCACTAAACGTTATGATTGAGGCTGAAGAATATGGAGTTACATCTGCAAATGCTGATGCTAGCAAAACTTCTAACAACCCAGCAATCAAAAGACTTGTTGGTGCAGAAGGTGAGCTAGGTTTAGCTTTAGGTTTAGATAATGACTGGAGCTTAAGAATTATCAAACAAGTTGGTAATTACGGCGAAAGTTATAAGAGAAACCTAGGTGATACTGGTATTTTACCTGATAGAGGTCCAAACGAATTATGGACAAAAGGTGGAATTCTTTACGTATCTCCAGCTAGATAATAATTATCAAATAAACTTTAAAAAGGGCTAGATTTTTCTAGCCCTTTTTTTTATTGTCTTAAATTATATGAAATTAAAACTACTATCTTATTTCTTCTTTTTATTAGGTGCTGTAGACTTATTTTATAAGTTATTTTTTGGTGCTATTTTTGAGTCTGATAGTGATTTCTACTATGCATATATAAGGCCTTTTGTAACCTTTACCCCATTCGTATTTTTTGCAATTGGAGGTATCTTTTTAAAAGAATTTAGAGTTAGAAATACGGTGGAGATATATGGAACATCAAAATATAAATATTACACTCCACAATTTATAGTTTTTACTTTCACATTATTAATATTTGCGTATTTTATATTTAACGCTCAAACAAACATGGATACCAGAGGAATTGAATTTGGTTTCCACTTTTTACGCCAAGAATCCTCTTTTGATGTAAATTTTTCTCTAATCGAATATGACGGGTCACATTCATATGCAAGGGTTTATCTAGTTGGATTAATAAATACTCTTTTAGTAGCTGTTACAGGTATAATATTTTGTACAGTGATTGGTGTAATAGTTGGTGTAGCAAGATTATCGCCAAATTACTTAATTAGAAAAACTGCTGCTGGCTATATAGAGTTTTTTAGAAACATCCCATTGATAGTACAAATATTCTTTTGGTATTTTGCTGCATTAAGAACAATGCCATTACCTGAAAAAACAGAACCTTTATTTGGTGTAATATTCTTGTCTCTTAAAGGATTGTATGTACCAGGTTTAATATGGGAAAATTTAAATATTTTTATCTATTCAATAATAGTAGCAATTGTAGCAATTATTTTAATTAAAAATTACTCAAACAAACTTAGAGACAATGAAGGAAAACAGTTACCGGTTTTATATATATCGATAGCTTTAATATTAATTTTACCTGCAATAACATTTCTTATAGGAGGTGTTAGTGCTGAGGTCGAAATACCTGTTTTAAAACAGCTAGCAAAAACATCTTTTATTTTTGAAGGTGGAGCAAGAATTCCACCTGAATTTATGGCATTAGTTCTTGCATTATCTTTATATACTGCAACATTTGTTGCGGAATGTGTAAGAGCAGGAATAGAAGGAATAAGCAAAGGTCAAAAAGAAGCTGCTGCATCAATTGGCTTAAATAGAAAGCAAGTTTTAAATCTTATAATTATGCCACAAGCTTTAAGAATTATTATTCCACCTACTACAAACCAATATTTAAATTTAACAAAAAATTCATCACTTGCTGCTTTAATAGCATATCCAGATCTTGTTTTAGTGTTTGCTGGAACAGCTTTAATGCAGACTGGAAGGGCAATAGAAATAATTATGATTGTTATGTTTACTTATTTAACAATAAGCTTGGTCATATCATTGTTTATGAATTGGTATAACAAAAGAATAGCAATAAAAGAGAAATAATGGAAAAATTAAATTTTATAAAACCAAATAAAAAAAATTTACAGACTTATCTTTTGATAGGTACTTTTTTAATTTTTGTAAGTATCATAGATGTCATTTTAAAATCATCTTTCAAAATAAATATAACATCTTTTTTACCTGAAACACTTAACTTTTTTCTTCCATTAATTTTAGGAAGTTTTGGATTATACTTAATAAGAATAGACTATTCTGGGATTAAAAATTTAGATTTGTTAAACAAACATATCAACACAAATAATTTTAATGCAGTTTTAACACTTTTAATAATTTTTGTTTTAATTATAACTATTCCACCATCTTTAAACTGGCTAATATTTGATGCAACTATTAGTGGAGACACAAAAGAGGCATGCACTGGCGAGGGTGCTTGTTGGACTTTTGTTAAAATTTGGTTAAGAAGATTTATTTATGGAATGTATCCAAACGAACATCACTGGAGAATAAATTTAGCTTTTATAGTTTTGATAGCTTTAGCGTTTGCAGGTTTTTTTGTAGGTAATAAATTAAAAAAACTTTTACCACTATTCTATATAATAGTTTATCCGGTTATTGCATTTATCTTAATTTATTATTTAATTTCTGGTGGATCATTTGGATTAGCATGGATAGATACTGGATCGTGGGGTGGATTATCCTTAACATTCATTGTTGCATTTTTCTGTTTAATATTCTGTTTTCCTATAGGTATGATATTAGCTTTGGCAAGAAGATCTGATTTACCAACAACACGTTATATCGCAATTTCATTCATTGAGTTTTGGAGAGGAGTTCCTTTAATTACAGTTTTATTTATGGCCTCTGTAATGTTTCCTATGTTTTTACCAGATGATTTATTTATAGATAAATTAATTAGAGTTATTATTGCTATATCTCTTTTTGAAGCTGCTTATGTAGCAGAAGTTATTAGAGGAGGATTACAAGCTTTGCCTAAAGGTCAATATGATGCTGCTAAATCTCTTGGAATGGGATATTGGAAAATGCATATATTTGTTATTTTACCTCAAGCATTAAAATTTGTTATTCCAGGCATTGCAAACACATTTTTGGCATTAGTTAAAGATACCCCATTAATCTTTGTTGTAGGATTGGCCGATTTTGTTGGAATGATAACTATGGCTAAGGCGAACCCAAAATGGTTAGGTTTTGTTATGGAAGGTTATGTTTTTGCTGCTATAATATTCTGGATAATTTGCTATGCTATGAGTAAGTATAGTTATAATTTAGAATTAAAATTTAAAACTGAAAGATAAAAATGTCAGATCCTATTATTAAAATTCAAAAAATGAATAAATGGTTTGGTGATTTTCAAGTTTTAAAAGATATTAATCTTTCTGTTGAAAAAAATAAAAAAATTGTAGTTTGTGGTCCGTCTGGTTCTGGAAAATCAACTTTAATTAGATGTATAAATAGATTAGAAGAACATCAAGAAGGATCAATAGTTGTAGACGGTACAGAACTATCTGAAGATACAAAAAATATAGAGCAAGTAAGAGCTGAAGTGGGTATGGTGTTTCAGCAATTTAATTTATTTCCACATCTTTCTATTTTAGATAACTGTACTCTTGCACCAATATGGGTAAAAAAGTATCCCAAAAAAAAAGCAGAAGAATTAGCAATGAAACAGTTAGAAAAAGTACAAATTTCTGACCAAGCTCTAAAATTTCCAGGACAATTATCTGGTGGACAACAACAAAGATGCGCTATAGCAAGAGCTTTATGTATGGAACCAAAGATTATGTTATTCGATGAGCCTACATCAGCATTAGATCCAGAGATGATTAAAGAAGTACTTGATGCCATGGTTAATTTAGCTAAACAAGGAATGACAATGATAGTTGTAACACATGAAATGGGCTTTGCTAAAGAGGTTGCTGATGAAGTTATTTTCATGGACGAAGGTATGATAGTTGAAAAAGCAAGTACAAAAGATTTTTTTGCCAATCCTAAAAACGAAAGAACAAAGCTTTTTTTAAGTCAAATTTTATAATCATTCTAAACTAGGTGTTTTTTCTAAATAAGAAAAAGGCTTTTTTAAAGGGAGTCAAGCTCTTATTTTAGGTCTAAAAAAAATTATTTTAGGGCTTGCACTAACTCTAAATAAATAGTTCAATCTTCTAAAATATATATTTAAGAGGGGTCTTAATGGAAGATAATTTTAACAAGCACTTAGGTAATAAGTTAAAGCTTAGAAGACTAGCATTAGGTTTAACACAAACTAAAGTGGCAAAAGCAATCAATGTTACATTTCAACAAATACAAAAATACGAAAAAGGTACAAATGGAGTAAGTTCTATTAGACTTCTTCAATTAGCAAATTATTTAAAAGTACCAATTAATTATTTCTTTGAGGATTTTCCAGATTACGCAGCTAATCTAGATAAATCAAAAGAAGGTCATTTAAATGTAAATTATAATTTTTTAGTAAGATTATATTCTGAACTTAATAACGAACAAAAAATTAAATTTAGTAAAAATTTACAGATTTCAAACGTTGGTATATCAAAGGTAGGTTAGTTTTTCTGGCTCCTCGGGCAGGACTCGAACCTGCGACCAATTGATTAACAGTCAACTGCTCTACCAACTGAGCTACCGAGGAATAACATTTTCAACTTACTTTTTTTTTAATTTAAAACAACTCTTTTTTTGGAGGCAACGCCCGGAATCGAACCGGGATACAAGGATTTGCAATCCTCTGCGTAACCATTCCGCCACGTTGCCATCTAAAAGGATATTAAATCAATTTAACATATGTTTATATAATTGTTTTTTCTTATTAGTCTATAAATTTTAGCTATAAATTGATGATTGTTTATTCAAACGATTAATTTATAAACTAAAAAGACATATGAGTTTTGATAAATATAATCATTCTGAAGTAGAAAACCGTATTTACAAATATTGGGAAAAAAACAACCTTTTTAAACCCAAGAAGAATAAAAAAAAATTTTCAATAGTTATACCTCCACCAAATGTTACCGGAAGTTTGCATATGGGTCATGCTCTCAATAACTCTATTCAAGATTTATTAACTAGATACCATAGAATGAATAGTTACGAAACTTTATGGCAGCCTGGGACGGATCATGCTGGAATAGCAACTCAAGCTTTAGTTGAAAAAAAATTAGAAAACGAAGGTATTAAAAAAAGTGATCTTGGAAGAGAAAAGTTTATTGAAAAAGTTTGGGAGTGGAAGGGGCAATATGGCGATATTATAATAAATCAACTTAAAAAACTTGGTTGTTCATGTGATTGGTCACGAAATGCGTTTACAATGGATGAGAATCTTTCGCAAAGTGTTATTAAAGTATTTGAGGAATTATATAAAAAAAAACTTATATATAAATCAACAAAGTTGGTAAATTGGGACACAGTATTAAAAACAGCCATTTCAGATCTTGAGGTTGATCAGAGAGAAGTAAATTCAAAATTATACCATATTAAATATCCAATAAACGGAACTAACGAATTTATAACTATAGCAACAACAAGACCAGAAACTATGCTAGGAGACACTGCTATAGCTGTAAATCCAAAAGATGGAAGATATAAAAAATATAAAGGAAAAGAGGTAACTGTTCCTTTAGTAGAGAGAAAAATAAAAATTATTTTTGATAATTATGCCGATCCTGAACAAGGAACTGGAGCTGTTAAAATTACTCCCGCTCACGACTTTAATGATTACGATGTTGGAAAAAGAAATAAACTAAAAATAATTAATATTTTTACTGAGGATGGTAAAATTAATAAAAATGCTCCAATTAAGTATAGTGGTCTTGATAGATTTGAAGCACGAAAAAAGATTTTAGAAGATCTTTTAAGTTTAGATCTATTAGTTAAGGAAGAAAACACAAAAAATAAAGTTCCATATGGTGATAGATCAAATTCAGTAATTGAACCTTTTTTAACTGAGCAATGGTTTGTTGATGCAAAAAAATTATCAGTTAAAGCAAAAAAAATAGTAAAATCAAAAAAAACAAATTTTTTTCCTGTTAATTGGTCAAAAACATATTTTCAATGGATGAATAATATTGAACCATGGTGTGTTTCTAGGCAACTTTGGTGGGGACATCAAATACCTGCATGGTATGGACCTGATAAAAAAATTTTTGTAGCTACTAGTGAAAAAGAAGCAATAAAAAAAGCTAATAAATTTTATAAAAAAAATGTTACTTTAGTAAGAGATCCAGATGTTCTTGATACTTGGTTTTCATCTGGGTTATGGGCCTTTGCGACATTAGGTTGGCCAAAAAATAATGAATATTTAAAAAAATTTTATCCAACTTCAGTTTTAGTTACTGGTTTTGATATTATTTTCTTTTGGGTAGCAAGAATGATTATGTTTGGTATGGAATTTTTAAATAAAGAACCTTTTAAAGATATTTATGTTCACGCATTAGTACGAGATGAAAAAGGACAAAAAATGTCTAAGTCAAAAGGTAATGTTATTGATCCTTTAGACTTAATAAATAAATATAGTGCGGATGCATTAAGATTTACATTACTTTCAATGGCCTCACCTGGAAGAGATGTTAAGTTATCTGAAGAAAGAGTTAAAGGTTATAGAAATTTTTTAAACAAACTATGGAATGCAAATAATTTTTTAATTCATAATAAATGCAGTTTTAACAACATTAAAAAAGCACCCAAAAGCAAAATTAATATAAATAAGTGGATACATTTTGAATTAATCAATACTAAAAAAATAGTAGAAAAAAATATTAAAGATTATCGCTTTGATGAAGCAGCAAGACATATTTATGCTTTTGTATGGCATTCTTATTGTGATTGGTATTTAGAGCTATCAAAAACAATTTTATATTCTGATAGTAAAAAAGACATTAAAGAAGTTAAAGAAATGGCAGCCTATGTTTTTAAAGAAATACTTGTATTATTGCATCCATTTATACCATTCATCACTGAGGAAATTTGGCTGAAAAACAAGCTTGATAGATCAAGTAAAAGTTTCCTAATGCTTAATAATTGGCCAGATGGAAAAATTAAAAAAGACAGTAGCAGTAAAGATGTTGAATATTTAATTTATTTCATATCTGAAATAAGATCATTCAAAAATGAGCTAAACGTTAGCCCAGGTTCTTTCATTGATTTATCAATGTCCAAAATTGATAAAAAAAATAAGGATTTTTTGAAAAAAAATGAAATTGTGCTTAAAAAACTTGGTCGTATTTCTAATTTTTTACCTCAAGATATAAACAAACCATCTGCATCATTAGTTATTAAAGGTAAGGTTTTCAAAATTTATTTTGATGAAAATATTGATTTAAATTTAATAAAAGAAAATCTGTTAAATAAACAAAGTAAATATCAAGCAGAAATGGATAAAATTCAGTCTAAATTGAAAAATAAAGACTTTGTTAAACGCGCACCGAAACATATTGTTGAACAAGAAAAAACTAATTATAATAATCTACAAAACAATATAAAAAAAATATCACTTACAATAAAAAGTTTATAATGCCTAAATTTAATAAAAAAAAATTACCTAGTAGACATACTTCTGTTGGACCAGATAAGGCACCTCAAAGATCATTTTATTATGCAATGAATTTAACCGAAAAAGATGTTGCTAAACCATTCGTAGGAGTTGTATCGACATGGAATGAGGCGGCGCCTTGTAATATAGCGTTAATGAGACAAGCACAATCGGTTAAAAAAGGTGTTCATCAAGCTGGTGGTACTCCTAGGGAATTTTGTACAATTACTGTAACTGATGGTATTGCTATGGGCCACGAAGGAATGAAGTCTTCATTAATTTCAAGAGATGTTATTGCAGACTCAACCGAACTTACAGTTAGAGGACATTGTTATGATGCTCTAGTAGGTGTTGCAGGATGTGATAAATCATTACCTGGTTTAATGATGGCAATGGTTCGTTTAAATGTGCCGAGTGTTTTTATTTATGGTGGATCTATATTACCAGGAAGATTTAATGGAAAAGATGTAACAGTAGTGGATGTATTCGAAGGTGTTGGTAAATATTCATCAGGAAAGATGTCTGCTTCTGCATTGAGAAAATTAGAATTAAAAGCTTGTCCTAGTGCTGGTGCATGCGGAGGTCAATTTACTGCAAATACAATGGCCTGTGTTTCTGAAGCTATAGGTTTAGCATTACCTTATTCAGCGGGAACACCAGCTCCATATGAACAAAGAGATAAATACTCATTACAAAGCGGTAGAGCAGTAATGAATTTATTAGCAAAAAATATTAGACCAAGAGATATAGTTACTCGTAAATCATTAGAAAATGCAGCTACAATAGTTGCTGCTACTGGTGGATCTACAAATGCAGCATTACATTTGCCTGCTTTAGCAAATGAAATAGGAATTAAATTTGATTTAATGGATGTAGCTAAAATATTTAAGAAAACACCTTATCTAGCAGATTTAAAACCAGGTGGAAAATATGTAGCAAAAGATATGTGGAAAGCAGGAGGAGTTCCAATGCTTTTAAAAACTTTGCTCGATGGTGGTTATATACATGGCAACTGCATGACAGTTACTGGCAAAACAATGAGAGAAAATTTGAAAAAAGTTAAATTTAATTCAAAACAAAAAGTTATGAGAAAGCACAACAATCCTTTATCACAAGATGGTGGAGTTGTTGGTTTAAAAGGAAATCTAGCTCCTGAAGGTGCAATAGTAAAAGTTGCCGGATTAAAAAAATTACAGTTCACAGGTAAAGCAAGATGCTTTGATACAGAAGAGTCTGCCTATAAAGCTGTAAAAAATAGAAAATACAAAGATGGTGATATAATCATTATTAGATACGAAGGACCAAAGGGTGGTCCTGGTATGAGAGAAATGCTTCAAACAACAGGAGCTATTTATGGGCAAGGAAAAGGAGAAAAAGTTGCTCTAATTACTGACGGTAGATTTTCTGGAGCAACAAGAGGTTTTTGCATTGGTCATGTTGGGCCAGAAGCTTCTGTTGGAGGTCCTATAGCATTACTTAGAAACGGCGACATAATTGATTTAGATGCTAAGAAAGGAACAATTAATGTTCGTCTTTCTAAAAAGGAATTAGCAAAGAGACGAAAAAAATGGAAACCTAAAAAAATGAATTTTGGTAATGGAACATTGTGGAAGTATGCACAAACTGTTGGTCCTGCTTACCTAGGAGCACCTACGCACCCAGGTGGTAAAAATGAAGTTAAGGTATACGCTGATATTTAATGAAAATTAGACCAGTTATTTTATGTGGTGGAGCAGGGACTAGACTTTGGCCAAACCAAAAGAACCATCAAGCCAAACAATTTATAGATTTTGGTGGATGGACTTTAATCAAAAAAACTCTTGAAAGAATTAAAAAACCTTTTTTTGATTATCCTGTAATAAGTACAAATTCAAAGTATTTAAAACAGGTGAGAAATGCCTTGAAAAAATCAAGAATTAAAAACTATAGAATAATATTAGAACCTGCAAAAAAAAATACCGCACCAGCGATATTATCTTCTGCATTAATAAATGAAATTCCAAATGATCAGCCATTAATGTTCTTTGCAGCAGATCATCTAATTGAAAAGTCAGGCATAATGGATAAATCACTTAAAAAAAATAAAACAAATCTTGATGATAAAAATGTATTTATATTTGGTATTAAACCTTCAAATCCATCCAGCGAATATGGATATTTTATAACTAAAAAAATAAATAAAAATATTAATAAAGTTACTAAATTTATTGAGAAACCAAACCTATCTAGAGCAAAGCAAGTTATTAAAAAAAAGGGATACTGGAACTCAGGTATGTTTTACTTAAGAAAAGACTCTATTATTAATAATTTTAAAAAATTCCAACCTAAAACTTATAAGAGTTGCTTTGCTGCTGTATCTAAATCTAAATTTAAAAATAATACATACTTTTTGAATAAAAATGCCTTTAAAAAAGCCGTGGAAAAATCTTTTGATTATGCAATCTTAGAGAAATCAAAAAATATAAACGCTATTAAGCTTGATATTCCTTGGACAGATTTAGGAAGTTGGCGAGAAATATCTAAAATTTATAAAAGAGATAAATCTAAGTTTTATAAAAAAAAGAACGTTTATCATAGACCATGGGGACGCTATATAAACTTGTTTGAGGGAAAAAATTTCTTGGTTAAAGAACTTATAGTCAATTCTAAATCATCTATAAGTCTACAAAAACATCATCATAGATCTGAACATTGGATGATTACTGATGGTAAACCACTTATCACAATTAACAAAGCTAAATTTGAGAAAAAACCTAATGAGTCAGTCTTCATACCTAGGGGCGCAATTCATAGAATAGAAAATAAATATAAAAAACCAGTTAAAATAATAGAGGTACAAACTGGACCAATTCTAAAAGAGACAGATATTGTTAGGTATCAAGATGTCTATGGTCGTGTAAATTAAACATTATGGAACTAGTAAAAATTGCAGGACCAATCATTTTAGCATTTATAATGCTTTCACTTGGAATGGGTCTTTCAATTAATAACTTTAAGAATATCCTCACTCAGCCAAAAAACTTCTTTGTAGGAGCATTATCTCAAGTAATTATTTTTCCTTTAATAGCGATATCGATCGCTTTAATTTTCCCTTTACCTGTAGAATTAAAGGTAGGGCTTATATTACTAGCAGCTGCACCAGGTGGTGTTACAACAAATGTAATTTCAAAGTTTGCAGGAGGTGATGTCGCGCTATCCATCTCATTAACTGCTGTTATTAGCTTGCTTTGCTTTGTTACCGTTCCTCTAATTTTTTCATTTACATATCCAATTGTAACTGGACAAGTTTTACCTTTTGAATATTCAATTGGCAGTATTATTATCCAAATCTTTTTAATAACCACAGTGCCAGTAGTTCTAGGAATGATTTTAAAGATTTTGCTACCAAACTTAATAGCTAGATTTGAAAAATTTTTTATTAATTTATCTTTTATTCTTTTTTTAGTTTTTTTGTTTATGGCAATTTATCAAGAATATGACAATCTTTTAGGATACTTTTCAGCAAGTGGTATGGTAACATTTGTTTTAAATGTAATGGTTTTAGCCGGGGCACTCCTATTATGTAGTATTTTTAAAGTTGAGAAACCCGCCAAAAAAACAATATTAATCGAAACCGGATTACAAAATGGAACTTTAGCAATTGTTGTAACGGGCTTAATATTTAATGATCCTGTTTATCTAGTGCCAATAGCAACATACAGTTTATTGATGTATGCTGTGATTTTTATCTATGTAATTGGTTTGAAATTTATTTATGTTGAGGATAGTGAATAGAATATGAATACTACATCTGGATATATTTATTTATTTCTAGCGATAATACTTGGAATTTCAGCTAATGGATTTTTAAAAACCACCAATGGATTTACAAATATTTTTCCTACAATTTTTTGTATTATATCAATCGTCCTTTGTATTTTTTGCTTATCTAAAGCAATGAATATAATTCCAGTAGGTTATACTTATGCAACTTATGGAGGATTAACAATTACTGCAGTAACAATCTTTGGTATTTTAAAATATAATCAATTACCTAATATTTATGGAACTATTGGTATAATCTTAATAATTATAGGTGTGGTACTAGTAAACTATTTAGGAAAAGTAAGTTCTTAAAAGATTTAAAATAAGACTGTTTATGGGTGAATAAAATGATTATTTTATAAGAAAATTCACTTTTTTATTTGATTGATTTAAATGAATTTTTTTATATGAACCAAAATTATCTCCATCAATTTGAACAGGTATCAAATCATTTCCATCAATGGTGATGTTTTTTGAATAAGTAGTAATAACATTTTTGTTTTTACTTAAATCACCATTAAGAATTATTAAGAATATAGAATATAATAAACTGACCCTAGTCAAATCTTTAAAAATATAGGTGACTAATTTATCTTCAAAAATATTTGTTTTATTTATTTTATGATGTCCAGCGTAATATTTGGTATTTGAAGATAATATCCAATCTGCTTGATAAAATTGCCCATCAAAAGTTACATTTAATTTTTTATTATTCATAAATAAGAAATATTGAAAACCTTTAATGCCGAAAATAATTTTACCAAGAATTTTTTTAATTTTTGAATTAATTGAATGAACAATTTTTGCATCCCACCCTATACCAGCCATTAAAAAGAAATAATTCTCGTTAATTTTTACAAGATTAGAGGATTTATAATTGTTAGAAATCAATACATTGACTATATCGTCAACTTTTTTATTCATTGATAATTCAGCTTGAAGCAAATTTGCAGTGCCAGCAGGAATATAACCTATGGCAAAATCGTCTTTAAAATTAAAATTATTTTTAATTAATTCATTAATTGCAAAAGAAACTGAACCATCACCACCAGCTATTATTAGTCGATCATAATTTTTTTGATTAAAATCTTTAAAAATTTTCTTAGCTTGACTTATTGTATTGGTCTCAAAGTAGTCTACAGAATTGTTTTTTTTTAATTTAGATAAAACTTTATTTATGAACTTTGATTTTCTTCCAGCAGAAGAGTTCAAATTGTAAATTAAACAATACAACATAATTAATCCTTAAAAAATTTTTAACAAATTTGTAACATTAAAATGAAATAAGAATTACATGATTCGTGTTACAGTTGTGTTAAAAAAAAGTTTTTTAAATGCCTAATATACTTAAATACAAAAGTATATTTATTTCTGACGTGCATTTAGGTACCAAGGGATGTCAGGCAAATAAACTTTTAGAGTTTTTTAAAAACTCAAGATCTGAAAATCTTTATCTTGTAGGAGATATTATAGATATTTGGGAAATGCAAAAAAGTTTTTTTTGGCCTCAAGAACATAATGATGTAATTCAAAAAATTTTAAGAAAAGCAAGGCATGGTACTAAAGTTTTCTACATAATGGGTAATCATGACGAAATGTTAAGAAAATTTATTCCAATGCATTTTGGTGACATCCAAATGGTTAATAGAGTTATTCATGAAACAAATTCTGGAAAAAAATATGTCGTTGTTCATGGTGATGCTTGGGATGGTGTTATGAAACATGCTAAATGGTTATCTAAACTTGGATCAATAGCCTATAATTTATTGTTACAATTAAATGTAATAATTAACTTTTTTAGAAGGTTGCGAGGAAAAGAATATTGGTCTCTTGCAAAATTTTTAAAGTATAAAGTCAAAAACGCAGTCAAATATATTGGTGAATATGAAAAAACAGTCTCAGATTATGCAAAAAGAAAAAAATTTGATGGAATTATTTGTGGCCACATCCATCATGCTGAAGATAGAGATTTTAATGGGGTCAATTATTTAAATTGTGGAGACTGGGTTGAATCCTGCACTGCATTAGCCGAAAATTATGATGGTAGTTTTGAAATATTATATTGGGACAAAATAAGAGAACAATATTTAGACGCTAAAGAAATAATTAAACCAATTAAAACTGAAGACTTAAAAAAAGCTTCATAGTTAATGAAAATTTTAATAGCGACAGATGCATATTTTCCACAAGTAAATGGTGTCGTAAGAACCTTACATGAAACAGGCAATGTATTAAAAGAACAAGGTCATATTATAGAATATATTACACCAGACTTATTTTTAACTTTTCCGATGCCGAAATATAACGAAATTAGGTTGTCTATAAATGTATGGCCAAGAGTTGGTAGTTTAATAAAGAAAATAAAACCTGATGCAATACATATTGCTACCGAAGGTCCTATAGGGACGATGGCAAGAAGATATTGTTTAAAAAATAATCTAAAGTTTACTACGAGTTTCCATACAAGATTTGATAAATATCTAAAACTTTACTTTCCTATTATACCAGCAAAATGGGCTGAAAAATTCTTAGCAAATTTTCATAACAAGGCCGAGAGAATTTTAGTAACAACAGAATCCATGAGAAAAGAATTAATCGATATAGGTATAGATAATAATAAAATGATTACTTGGACCAGAGGGGGAAATCACGGAGCCTTTAAGAAACCTAAAAAAATTGAATTACATCACAAAAGACCAATTTGGATTTATGTTGGAAGAGTTGCAGTTGAAAAAAACATAAGAGCTTTCTTAGAATGTGATTTAGAAGGTACAAAAATAATAATAGGAAAAGGACCCGATTTAAAAAAATTAAAAGAAGAATTCCCTAAAGATATTTTTTTAGGAGAAAAAACAAATGGTGCACTTGCATCATATTTTGCATCTTCTGATGTTTTTGTATTCCCTAGTAAAACAGATACATTTGGAATTGTAGTTACTGAGGCTTTAAATTGTGGTACTCCTGTTGCTGCGTATCCTGTTCCAGGTCCTAAAGATATATTTGAAGGATCCAAAATAAATTGTTTAGATAATGATCTTAAAGTTTCAGCCCATAAAGCTTTAAAAGTTGACAGAAATGATTGTCTTGAATTTGCAAAGAAATTCACTTGGGAAGAAACAGCAAAAATATTTTTTAATAATATTTCACCAAATCATTAGTTAATTTTTCTTAATTTGTTTGCATTAAAAAGTTTAATGATGCAAAATTAACATATCTAAATTTATGGAATATTTCGTCATTCTACTTATAGTTGTTATAATTTATCTTCTATATTTACTTAATCAAAAAAAAAACAAACCAATAAATACAGCCACAATAATTAATAAAAGAGAAGAAAAAACTAAAAGAGTAATTATTGATGAGCTTGAGGATCAGTTTTTTGCATTAAATAAATTTAATATAATTAAATATGCTAATCCAAGTGCATTAAAAAGATTTGGAAGTAGTTTAATTGATAAAAACATTTCTTCTGTAATTCGAAAACCAGAATTAATAGAAAATATTGAAAAAGCTATAATTGAAAATAAAACAAAAAATATTGATGTTGAAATAGACTTGCCATCATATCAATTTTATAAGATTTATATCATCCCTGGCCCAACTCATTTATTTACTGAACCAGATTCTGTTGTGTTATTTTTTAAAGATTTTACTGAAATTACAAAAGCACAAAAATTTAAAACTGATTTTGTAGCCAATGTAAGTCACGAATTAAGAACACCTTTAATGGCAATCAAAGGATCTTTAGAAACTATTGAAGGTCCAGCGTCTGATGATGAAAAGGCTAAAAAAAAATTTATGAAAATAATCACTGATCAATCAAATAGAATGGAAAATTTAGTTAATGATCTTTTAATACTCACAAGAATTGAATTAGAAGAACATATAAGGCCAAGCACTTTAGTTGATATAAATGATCTTTTCAAAACAATCATCAGTAATTTTGAGATTATTTTAAAAAAAAAGAAATTAAACATTAATTTATCTCTCGCAAATCCAACAATTGTTATTGGAGATAAAAAAAAATTACAAACTGTTTTTTCTAATCTTTTAGATAATGCAATTAAGTATTCAATGGAAAATAAGTCTATTTTTATATCAAGTGAAATTAGTGATGGTAAATTGTTAGAAAAAAATTTTATGATCAGTGTTAAAGACGAAGGTGTTGGCATTCCTCAAAGATTTATTTCTAGAATTACAGAAAGATTTTTTAGAGTAGATCTTGAACAAAGTAATAAAGTTGGTGGAACTGGTTTAGGATTAGCTATTGTTAAACATATAATTACTCAACATCGTGGACACTATGAGATTCTAAGTGAAGAGAATAAAGGAACTGAAATCCAAATTTATTTACCAGCGAAAACTTAGATTTAAAAAGTATTATTTTATAATAATTTTAGAAGGTTTTTTTAACATTTCTTTACTTGATTAATGTTAATCTTTTAATTAATTTTATATATGGTTAAAATATTTAAAAATATTTTGATTTATGTTATTTTTTTAAGCTCTTTAATAACAAGTGCTTTTTCAAAAGATATCACAACCATACTAAGAAATCAGCAACTTACAGTTTTTGATATTGGAATTTTTAGATTAGAAGCAGATTTAAAAACCTCATATCCTTCTATAAAAGATCATTTAGAAGTTACTGAAGCTGAATTTTATACAGACGTAGTTACCTCGTATTCTAAAAATTCAATTGATTTAATTGTTTCTGTTCCTATGAATGAAAATCTCAAGAAGAAAAATTATTTTTCAGATTCTTTTAGATGTAGGAATATTTTTAATTCTGTAAGAAATTTTTTATTGAGGAATGAAAATTTGAGTAATTACAGATATACTATGGCTACAAGTTATTTAACCTCTATATTTTCAACCCCAAGTTCATGGCCTAGCTGGAGATATGATGAAGAAATTAGAGAAGAATTAGTAAACTTAGTAAAACTAGAAATAACTTTACGTCCAAGCAATGAACTCGCTCTTAGTGAACAGGTAAACCCTGTTTCATGTATTGGTGGTCTAGAAGCTGATACTGATCAGATAATTATATCAAAAAATTACAACTAAAAAGTTACCTTTTTAACAAAAGTGTAACAAATTTGTAATATTAAAGATTCAATAAATTTATAGGAGTCTCACATCTTTTAATTAATAAATAACGAAAGGATTAAAGATAATGAAAAAACTAACTATAGTAATTGCTTCTTTAGTTGCACTTTCAATTGCAACTGTTGCTCAAGCAAGAGATCAAATTAAGATAGTTGGTTCTTCTACGGTATTCCCTTATGCAACAGTTGTTGCTGAAAGATTTGGTGGTTCAGGATTTAAAACTCCTGTAATCGAATCTACTGGTACTGGTGGTGGAGCTAAACTATTCTGTGCTGGTGTAGGTGAACAACATCCAGATATTACAAACGCATCAAGAGCTATGAAAGATAAAGAAAAAGCTCTATGTAAGAAAAATGGTGTAAATGAAATCGTTGAGATCGTAATTGGTAACGATGGTATTACATTAGCTTACAGCAAAGATGCAAAACCAGTAAACTTTACTAAAGAACATTTGTATTTAGCACTAGCTGCTCATACAGTTGTTGATGGTAAATTAGTTCCAAATATTTATAAAACTTGGGACCAAATTGACTCTAGTTTACCAAAACAAAAAATTTCAGTGATGATCCCACCAGGAACATCAGGAACTAGAGATGCTTGGAATTCTTTAGTGATGAAAAAAGGTATGACTAAAGAAGCTAAAGCTCTTTATAAAGCTGGTTTTGAAGCTGGAAATAAAAAATACAAAAAACCTCAAAAACTTTACAGAGAAGATGGTGCTGCTATTGAAGTTGGAGAAAATGATAGTTTAATCATCCAAAAGTTAACTCAAGATAAAGATATGTTTGGTTTCTTTGGTTTCAGTTATTTCTTAGCTGCAAAAGATAAATTACAAGCAGCAAGTATTGATGGTGGACAACCATCATTGAAGTCTATTCAAGACTACAGTTATGCTGTTGCTAGACCTTTATTCTTCTACGTGAAAAAAGCTCACGTTGGAGTAATTCCAGGCTTACATGAGTTTGTGAAAGAATTCACAACAAAGAAAGCTATTGGAAAAGGTGGTTACCTAGCAGACATTGGTTTAGTGCCATTAGACTCTAAGTTGTATAAAACAACTAGAACTAATGCTACCAAACTAGTTGCTATGGGTAATTAATTATTCCTCAGTTAACAAATGATTAAAAAGGGGGTCTTTTTAGACCCCCTTTTTTTAAAATAAGAGTAAAGTCCTCAATAAAGGAGATTCTTTGAACTTAATATTGTTTACATTTATTGTTCTTCTAGGTTTCACAAGTTATTATTTTGGACGTAAAAAAGCATACACAATTCAATCTACCAAAAAAAGATTAACTGCATTACCTCAATTTTATGGTTATTATCTTGCGATCTGGTGTGCAATACCAGCCTTTATAATTTTTTCTTTATGGGCAATTTTTGAGCCCACAATTGTAAAACTATTAGTTTTAAGTGATTATTCAAATCAAGGTTATCTTGATGATGAATTAAATTTAATATACGAAAAAACAAAAGCATTGTCTCGAGGTCAATTCACTGGAGAAATTACACCTTTTATTGAAGCTTCAGCTGAAAAATATTTAAGTCTTCGATCAATAGCTCAAAGTTCAAAAGTTGTTATAGTATTGTCTGCAATCATTGCCTCTGTTGCTTATGCGTATAAAAGAATTTCATCTAATTCTAGAACAAGAGAACCAGTTGAAAAATTTTTGAACGCAGTTTTATTTACAGCTTCATTAGCCGCAATATTAACTACTGTTGGAATAGTTTTCTCACTTATATTTCAAACTATAGATTTTTTTAAAGTAATTCCATTATTTGATTTTGTCTTTGGAACTCACTGGTATCCAGCAAAAGCTTTTGTTAGAGATTCTTCTGAGGCTTTAGATCCGTCAATGTATTCTGATACTTTTGGAGCGGTCCCTATTTTTGCAGGCACATTTTTTATTGCATTTATTGCTATGTGCGTTGCTATCCCAATTGGATTAATGAGTGGAATTTATTTAGCTGAATATGCATCATATAAAGTTAGACAATACGCAAAACCTTTAATTGAAATTTTAGCTGGTATACCAACAGTTGTTTATGGTTTTTTTGCTGCCCTAACTGTTGGCCCATTTTTAAAAGAATTAGGAACCTCTATGGGTCTTGAAGTTTCAGCTGAAAGTGCTTTAGCAGCAGGAGGGGTAATGGGCATTATGATCATACCATTTATTTCAAGTTTAAGTGACGATGTAATTACAAGTGTACCTCAAAGTTTAAGAGATGGAAGTTATGCTATGGGAGCAACTAAATCAGAAACAATCAAGAGAGTTATTTTTCCTGCAGCATTGCCGGGGATAGTTGGATCTATTTTACTTGGTGTTTCAAGAGCTATTGGTGAAACAATGATAGTTGTTATGGCCTCTGGTTTAGCTGCTAATTTAACTTTAAATCCATTAGAGTCTACTTCAACAATTACAGCTCAAATTGTAGTTATTCTAATTGGTGATCAAGCTTTTGGCGACCCAAAAACACAAGCTGCTTTTGCTTTAGGTATGTCATTATTTTTAGTAACGCTTTGTTTAAACATTGTGGCCTTAAGAGTTGTTAAAAAATATAGAGAGAAATATGAATAAAAATAAAGAACAATTATTAAATAAAAGATACAAGGCTGAGCAGAGATTTCGCTTATACGGTCAAAGTGCAATTTTTATGGCACTTTTATTTTTAACAATCTTTATTTTTAAAATTTTTTCAACTGGCTATTCTGCTTTTCAAAAAACTTGGCTCATTGTTCCAGTAACCTTTGATGCTGAATTAATGATGTTAGATGAAAATCCAACAAAACAAGATATCGAAGATGCGGACTATTACGAAATAGCACTTCAATCAATGTGGAATTTAGACCCTAACGCTAATGAGGATCAACAAAATCAATTAAAAAGAATGGTTTCTTATTTCTTTGAAAGAGAGATAAAACAAGAATTATTAAAAGATCCAAATTTATTAGGAAAAACCAAAGAAGTTTACCTAACTGCATCTGATGACTTAGACCAAGTCTTTAAAGGAAATTATCCAAGAGATTTACCTGAAGACCAAAGAAGAGTAAGCGATTATCAATTAAAAATTTTTGATCAACTTGTTGCAAATGGTAAGGTTGAAAGTAAATTTAATATTAGCTTTTTTACAAATGCTGACTCAAGAGAAGCAGAACTAGCTGGAATAGCAAGTTCATTTATGGGCTCAATTTTTTCTATACTTGTTTGTTTAATGATAGCTTTTCCTGTAGCGGTTCTAGCAGCAATCTATCTTGAAGAATTTGCCCCTAAAAATAGATTCACTGATTTTATTGAAGTAAATATAAATAACTTAGCAGCAGTTCCATCTATAGTTTTTGGTCTATTAGGGTTAGGCATTTTATTAGCTATATTTCAACTACCAAGGTCTACCCCATTAGTTGGAGGTATCACTTTGTCCTTAATGACTTTACCAACAATAATTATAGCTGCTAGAGCATCTTTAAAAGCGGTTCCACCAAGTATAAGAGAGGCAGCACTTGCTATGGGAGCAAGTCGAATGCAAACCACAATGCATCATACAGTTCCTCTTTCTATGCCTGGTACGTTATCAGGAACAATAATTGGTTTAGCTCAAGCTTTAGGAGAAACTGCACCCCTAATTTTAATTGGAATGGTTGCTTTTGTTAACACGATACCTGGATCACCTATGGATCCTGCTGCAAGTTTACCAGTTCAAATTTATATTTGGGCTGAAAGTGCTGAAAGGGGATTTGTAGAAAAAGTTTCAGCATGTATAATGGTCTTACTTGGCTTTTTAATAATAATGAATTTATTTGCCCAAATAATAAGACATAAGTTTGAGAAAAAATGGAGTTAAAATGATAAAGATTAAAGCAAAAGATGTTGATGTTTTTTACGGAAAAAAACAAGCACTCTTTAATATAAGTTTAGATATTGAGGAAAATCAAGTCACGGCATTAATTGGTCCATCTGGTTGTGGTAAATCAACTTTCCTAAGATGTCTTAATAGAATGAATGATGTAATTGATATCTGCAGTGTTAAAGGAGAAATTTTAATTAATGACTTTAATATCAATGATAAAGGTTGTGATGTAGTAAGACTAAGAGAAAAAATTGGTATGGTTTTTCAAAAACCTAATCCTTTCCCAAAAACTTTATATGAAAATGTATCTTACGGTCCAACAATTCATGGTATAGCTCAATCAAAACAAGAAATGGATGAAATTGTTGAAACTAGCTTAAAAAAAGCTGCACTATGGGAAGAGGTAAAAGATAGGTTGCATGAACCTGGAACTGGATTATCTGGAGGGCAACAGCAAAGACTTTGTATTGCTAGAGCAATTTCTGTAAGACCTGAAGTTATATTAATGGATGAGCCTTGTTCAGCATTAGATCCTATAGCAACAGCACAAATTGAAGAATTGATTGATGAATTAAAAAAAGAGCACACAATAATAATTGTAACTCATTCTATGGCTCAAGCGGCACGTGTATCTCAAAATACAGGTTTTTTTCACTTAGGACAATTGATAGAACATGGATCTACTGATAAAATATTTAAGAATCCTGATAATAAAAAAACCCAGGACTATATAACCGGGAGGTTTGGATAATGTCTGAAGCACCACATACAGTTAAATCTTACGAAGAAGAACTCAAAAATCTAAATGCTAATATCATTAAAATGGGAAGTGCATGTGAGGAAGCTTTGGGTAAAGCAATTCAAGCCATTACCACAAGAAATAGCGACTTTGCGGAAGCAGTAATTCAAGACGATGAAAAAATAGATAAATATGAAACTTTGATTGAACAACAAGTCGTAAATTTAATTGCATTGAGACAACCTATGGCAATTGATTTAAGAGAGACAGTAACAGCTTTGAAAATGTCTTCAGATTTAGAAAGAATAGGTGATTTAGCAAAAAATATATCCAAGAGAACACTTTTGCTTAATGAAAATCTTCCAAAGAATTTGGTAGATTCATTAAATAGAGTATCTAACGGTGTTCAAAAACAATTAAAATCAACATTAGACGCTTATCTAGAAAGATCTGCGCCAATGGCAGTAAATGTTTGGGAAGGTGATGAGCAAATAGATGATCTAACAAATCTATGTATGCAAGAAGTTATAAAATATCTTAAAGAAAATGAAAAAAATTTAGAGGATGGAACTCACTTGTTGTTTGTGACCAAAAACGTTGAGCGTATTGGCGATCATACTACAAATGTTGCAGAACAAATTTATTATTTAGCTAAAGGTGAATATTTAGAAGGTGACAGACCTAAGGGCACCGAGCCAATTGTAACTGGAGAAAAATGATTTATGTCAGCTCATGTTTTTATAGCTGAAGATGAAGCATCAATTGTTAGTTTGTTAAAGTACAATCTTGAAAAAGAAGGTTATAAAGTCAGTCATTCAGAAAATGGAGAAGATGCTCTTAAACAAATAAAATCAAAACAGCCAGATTTGATATTAATGGATTGGATGTTACCTGAATTATCTGGTGTTGAAATTTGTAAAAACTTAAAAAAAGATAATAAGTTTAATGATATTCCAGTCATTATGTTAACTGCAAAAGGGGAGGAAGAAGACAAATTAAAAGCATTTGATACAGGTGCAGATGATTATGTAACTAAACCTTTTAGTCAAAAAGAATTAAATGCTAGAATTAAATCTTTATTGAGAAGATCTAAGCCTCAATCATCATCAGACATTGTAGAATTTATTGATTTAAAAATAGATCGGATTACAAAAAGAGTTTATAGAAAAGATAAGGAAATTACTTTAGGTCCAACTGAATTTAAACTATTAGATTTTTTTATCAAAAATCCAAAAAGAGTTTATTCAAGAGAACAACTTCTAAATAATGTTTGGGGGGAAAATATATATGTTGAGTCTAGAACAGTAGATGTTCATATTAGAAGATTGAGACAAGCAATTAACATACAAAATACAAAACCTTTAATTAGAACAGTGAGATCAGCTGGTTATTCTTTAGAATCTTGAAGATCTTTGGGTCTTATAAATTCTTTTAAAACTCCTTTTTTCTCAATTTCATTCCAGGATTTAATATCAAAATCAATTTTTGCAAATGCTGCTGTTGGGAATTTATAATTCATTAGTTTAAAATTATTCGTATTATGATTTTTTGTAAGATTTCGTACTAAATTTTTCACTGATGGTTCATGGTTTATAATCAAAATTGATTTATATTCACTGGATATTTCTTTAATTTTTTTTGTAATTGCATTCTCATCAACTAAATATAAATCTTTTGAAAAATTAACTTTTTTTGGCCTATCAATTTTCTTGGACAAAATTTGAAAAGTTTTTTTTGTTCTTTTTGATGATGAAATTAATGCATAATCAAATTTAAATTTTTTTTTAACAAAAAATTCACAAATCATTTTTGCATTTTTCTTGCCTCTTTTACTAAGTGGTCTATCAAAATCATTAATACTTAAATCATCCCAACTAGATTTTGCGTGTCTCATGACGTATAATTGATACATAAAATCTAAATATATGACTGCTTTAAAAAAACAACATAAAGAAGAGCTGAAATCTAAATATTTGAATAGAGAGCTTTCTTGGTTAAAATTCAACGATAGAGTACTTCTAGAAGCACAAAATACTGAAAATCCACTTTATGAAAGAGTAAAATTTTTATCAATTGCTGGGTCTAATCTAGATGAATTTTTTATGGTCCGAGTTGCTGGATTATATAGTCAAATAAAACAAGAAGTTGACTCATTAAGTTCTGATGGTTTGACACCTGAAGAACAGATGGATGAGGTAGTACTTGAAACTAAAAATTTATTAAAAAAACAGAACAAAATTTTTACTCAACTGATTATAGAATTAAAAAAAAATAATATCAGTTTAGTTAAACCTGTTAATTTAAATACTAAGGATAAAAAAAAACTTCTAGAAATATTTAATGAAGAGATTTACCCTTTATTAACACCATCAGCAATTGATCCTGCGCACCCATTTCCATTCATAATCAATCAAGGAAGAGCACTTGTAATGAAATTAAGAAAAAAAAATAAAAAAAGGGTTTTAAACTCCATAATAGTAATACCAAAAGCATTATCTAGATTTATTGAAATAGAGTCTTCAAAAAATCATAAGAAATTTGTAATTCTAGATGATGTAATAAGTTTTTTTGCTAATGAAATTTTTCCAGATCATGATTTAGAAAAGAAAATGATTTTTAGAGTAATAAGAGATAGTGATGTAGAAATTCAAGAAGAAGCGGAAGATTTAGTTAGATCTTTTGAATTGGCTTTAAAAAGACGTAGAACGGGTGATATTGTTCGTTTAGAGATCCTCGAAAATAGCGATAATGAATTGGTAAAATTTATAACTAATAAATTAGATATAAATCCCGATTATATTTACGATGTATCTGGCCTTGTTGGAATTCAAGATATAGATCAAATATGTAAAGTAAAAAATCCAAAATTAAGATTTAAGCATTTTACACCTAGAGAAGTTGAAAGATTAAAAGAATATAATGATAACTTTTTTGAAACTATTAAAAAGAAAGATTTAGTTGTTCATCATCCTTTTGAAACATTTGACTCAGTAATTGAATTTCTAAACCAAGCAGCAAATGATAAAAAAGTTATAGCTATTAAACAGACTTTGTATAGAACAACTCTAGACTCACCAATTGTTAAAGCTTTAATAACAGCAGCAGAAAACGGAAAAACAGTTACCGCTTTAATTGAAATTAAAGCTAGATTTGATGAGGAAGCTAATATTCAACTATCAAGAAGTTTAGAAAAAGTAGGTGTTCAAATTGTTTATGGTTTTGCTAAATATAAAACTCATGCAAAATCATCATTAGTTTTAAGAAGAGAACAGGGTAAAATACAAACTTATTTTCATTTAGGAACTGGCAATTATCATCCAGTAAATGCTAAAATTTACACTGATTTGTCTTTATTTAGTTGTGATAAGAAAATGGCATCAGATGTTGAAAAGTTTTTCAATTATGTAACAGGATACGCAAAACCAAAAAATTTAAATAAAATATCTATTTCGCCAGTAAATATGAGGCAAACCTTAAATGAAAATATTGATGCTGAAATTAAAAATTCTAAAAATGGAAAATTTGCAGCTATTTGGGCAAAAATGAACTCTTTAGTAGATCCAGAAATTATTGATAAATTTTATGAAGCTTCGAATGCTGGTGTAAAAATTCATTTATTTGTAAGGGGTGTTTGTTGTTTAAGACCAGGAGTTAAAGATAGATCAGAAAACATAGTTGTGAAAAGTATCATAGGAAGATTTTTAGAGCATTCTAGAATTTACTGCTTTAGTAATGGTACAAAAAAAATGCCTAATAGAAATGCAAAAGTATATATTTCTTCAGCCGATTTAATGCCGAGAAATTTAAATAGAAGAGTAGAACTTCTAGTGCCAATTGAAAATGAAACTGTTCATGAGCAAATTTTAGATCAAATAATGTTAGCAAATTATCTTGATACTAATCAGAGCTGGGAGCTCAATGCTGATGGTAATTATAAAAAAATTCAATATAGTAATAACGATTCCTTTTCAGCTCATGAATATTTTATGAATAATCCGAGCTTATCTGGAAGAGGTAAAGCTAAACTAAAAATGCAGCCTAAACAACTGCACTTAAGATTGATTAAAAGTGGAAGTAATTAAAAGTAAAAATAGTTTAAAATTTAAACAGGCAAAATTAGCTATAATAGACATTGGATCAAACTCTATAAGAATGCTAATTTATGAAGATTTCAGTTCTTCTCGTGTGCCTTTTTTTAATGAAAAAGCTGTTTGTGAACTTGGAAAAAATTTAGATAAATCGAAAAAACTTCACAGATCTGGTACTGAATATGCTTTAAAAGTTTTAAAAAGATTTTCTGAAATTTTAAATATTTCAAAAATCACAAATCTAAAGATTATTGCAACAGCAGTTATAAGAGAAGCAACTGATACAAAACCTTTTATTGATGAAGTTGAAAAACTTTTTAAAACTAAGATTAATATATTATCAGGCGAAGAAGAAGCTACATGCTCAGCTGAGGGAGTAAAAATAGGTTTTGAAAATGTTGATGGATTAGTTGCTGATCTTGGGGGTGGTAGTTTGGAGTTAGCCAGAGTTGAAAACAATATTGTAACCAATACAACCTCATTACCCGTTGGTGTTTTAAGATTATTAAATAATCCTATAGTTAAAAAAAGAAATTTAGCAAAATATATTAAAAAATTATTAAGAGATGAAAAATGGCTCTCAAAAAAGAAGTTTAATAATTTATATTTAGTTGGAGGTACTTGGCGCGCATTATTTAAGTTACATCTTTTTCAAAATAATCATCCGGTACATATAATTCATCAATATAGTATTGATAACAATGTTTTATCTAAGTTTGTTGATAAAATTTCATCTTTTAATAAATCTAAACTTAAAACAGTTGAGTATATTTCAAAATCTAGAACACCATATTTACCCTATAGTTGCATTATACTTGATGAAATTATGAGAGTTACAAATCCAAGAAATATAATTTGTTCTATAAGTGGTTTGCGTGAAGGTTCTTTATCAATTGACTATTTTAAAGATGTAAAAGAATCTGAAATCTTTTACAAAGCACTTGAGAATGTTGCAAAAAAAAGAGGTGATCTAGGATCGAACTATAAAAAATATTATGATTTTATTCAGCCAGTTTTTGAAGGCAATGAACATTTTAATAAGAAATTATTATATCTAGCATGTGTATTAAGCCATATGGATTGGGGATTAGGAGCATTTCAAAAAGCCGAATTGGTATTTCAAGAAACGATAAACACTCCGTTACTTAGACTGACACACAAAGAAAGAATACAATTAGCTTTGTCATGTTATTGGCGCTACTGCAGTATCAAATATAATCCAAAAATGGAGTACCTAACTTTTCTAAATAATAATGAAATTTTTTCAAGCAAACAAGTGGGAGCTGCATTGAGATTTTCACAATCATTGACTTCGATATCTACGATATTTCTTGAAGAGTTTAAATTGTATAAAAGAGGTAATGCTGTATTTTTGAAAATTCCATCACAACATCAAGAAATAATCTCAAAACAAGTTACTAAAAGATTTAAAGCTCTTGCTAGAGAATTATTTTTAGAGCCAAGAGTAATTTATTCAAATAATTCAAAATAAACTGAATTTAATTAAACTTTAATAATAAGTAAATATTTTTGTAACTTAGTTTTTTTAAAATGTAATTACAAAATTTAAAGCATTTAAACTAATTATATCCCTCTCCGTTTAATTTAAATTTTGTTAATTAACTACTTTCTCCCTTTGCTTAAATAACAAGGGAGAAAGAGGATTTATTGAATTTTAATTATTTACAGATGCAGGAGACTGCTTTGCATTTTTCTTAGCAAGCTTTTTTGCTTTTTTTTCTGCAACCTTCTTTTCTAAACCAGCAATTTTAATATTAACTTTTGACAATTTTTTTTCTTTAGCCGTAATTTTGTTTTTCAGTCTATCAATTGCTTTTAAAATTTTTGTTTTTTTCTTCTCATTTTTTTTTAATTTTTTTCCCATCTCTACCTCCAAATTTTTAGATGATTAATTTAATCACATAATTCATAAATCTGAAAGTTAATTTGATACAACCTGTAGTTTATTGATTTTTAAGATTTGTTATTAGATATAAAAACATTGCTATATGAGAACTATTATTGAATTTTTGATTTAATATTAATTTAAATATATCGCTTTGATTAAATAAATGAATTTTAATACCTTTTTCTGGCTTTGAAATTTTTATTAAGTCTTTCGTAAAATAACCAGTAATTTTAGTAGTTAATCGCCCAGGCTCAGTATAAAAAGTTATAATTTTACTCAATTTTGATCTTGATTTATACCCTGTTTCTTCTTTTAATTCCTTATAAGCTGATTGCAGAGTTGTTTCTTTTTTTTCTACTATCCCAGAAGGAAACTCATAATTAATTTTGTTAATCGGAACTCTTTTTTGAGATACTACTATATATTTGTCTTTAATCTTAGGTATTACTAATGAAAGATTAGAAGTTTTAAGATAATGATAAAACTCTTTTTTCTTAAATTTTTTGTTAATCAAACTTATTTGATTGGTAAGTTTTATATTTTTCAATTTTTCTCTAAAAATAACTTTTTAACAATAAATACAGCAATTAACATTCCCACAAGTTCTGCTAAAATATAATAAGGAGTATTTAAATAACTAATACCAGTAAAAGACTCTGTAAATGTTCTAGCAATTGCTACAGCTGGATTTGCAAATGAAGTTGAGGAAGTAAACCAATAACCAGCAGTAATATAAAGACCAACACTAGCAGCAACAGCAATTTTGCCTGACTTCATGGAGCCAAAAATTATTATTATAAGCCCCAATGTTGCTATTATCTCAGATGTGAATATGTAAATTCCATCTCTTGACTTAGTAGATAATTCATAAATTTCATGTTCAAAAAAGAAATTAGCTAAACCAACGCCAATCAAGCAACCAACCAGTTGAGCAATGATATAGTAGGGTAGTAGTTTCTTTTTTAATTTTCCTGTTATTGTCATTGCGATACTTACAAATGGATTAAAGTGAGCTCCTGATACATCAGCAAATACTGTAATAAGGACAAATAAACCTGCTCCTGTTGCTATTGTGTTTGCAATTAACATCACAGCAACGTCATTAGTTAAGTTTTCAGCCATTAAACCTGAGCCGACAATAATCATTACTAAAAAACAACTTCCTATTAATTCAGCAAGAAAATAACGATTTTTATTTTTCATTAAGTAGTTCCTTTATATTTTTATTAATATGGTTAAAAACTTTTTCAATTATTTTGTCTTTTTTATTTAAGTCATTTGTTTCATTAAGTAATTTAGCAGGATCCTCTATATCCCAATGAATTATCTGATCTTTATTTGGCCAAATAGGACAGACTTCGTTATTGGCATTATTACAAACTGTAATAACATAATCCATTTTAATTTTACCATTAATAAACTCGTTAAAATTTTTAGATCTATAATTTGAAAGATCATAATGTTTTGATAATAAATAATTCTTCACATCTTCATTTACTTTTCCTGTTGGATTACTTCCAGCACTAAAACCCTTATACATATCGTCAT
>CACHGH010000003.1 GCA_902579215.1 uncultured Pelagibacteraceae bacterium | reverse complement strand
AGATTTGAAGAAAAAAGCAAAAGAACGAGGTCCAATTAAAATACCAGGTAAAAAAAATCAACCACAATAAATTAAATAAAAAATTTCAATTATAATTTTAATATTTTAATTAAAAATGGAAAACGAAAGATACAATTTTAAAATAGTAGAAAAAAAATGGCAAGAATACTGGAGTACTAATAAAGTTTTTAAAGCAAAAATAGATAAAAATAAAAAAAAATTTTATTGCTTAGAAATGTTTCCTTACCCATCAGGAAAAATTCACATGGGTCATGTTAGAAATTATACTATCGGAGATGTTTTAGCACGTTATAAAAAAATGATGGGATTTAATGTTCTTCATCCAATGGGCTGGGACTCTTTTGGAATGCCAGCAGAAAATGCAGCTAGAGAAAACAATCTCGATCCAAGAGAATGGACGGTCAAAAACATAGATATAATGAAAGCCCAGCTCAAAAATTTAGGTCTTTCAATTGATTGGGATAGAGAAATATCAACATGTGAAAAAGACTACTACAAACATCAACAAAAATTTTTTTTAGAATTATATGATAAGGGATTAGTATATAGAAAATCAAACTATGTTAATTGGGATCCAGTTGATCAGACAGTATTAGCAAACGAACAAGTTATAGACGGCAAAGGTTGGAGATCTGGTGCCGTTGTTGAGAGAAAAAAACTCAATCAATGGTTTTTTAATATATCAAAGTTTTCTGAAAATTTACTTGATGGTTTAAAAGAATTAGATGAATGGCCTAATAAAGTAAAAATAATGCAAAAAAATTGGATTGGAAAATCATATGGTTGTGAAATCGATTTTAAAATCAAAGGAGATTTACCAATTAAAAATATAAAATGCTTTACTACTAGACCTGATACTTTATTTGGTTTTTCTTTTTTAGCAGTATCTGTGGATCATCCTTTGTCAAAATATTATGAAAATGATAAGGAATTTTTAAAATTTAAAGAAAAATGCTCAAAAACAGGAACAACTGAAGAGTCTATTGCTCAAGCGGAAAAAATAGGTTTTAAAACTAATTTAGAAGCAATAAATCCTTTTGATGAGAATATTAAAGTACCTGTTTATTTTGCAAACTTTGTATTAATGGATTATGGTTTTGGCGCAGTTTTTGGCTGTCCAGCACATGACCAAAGAGATTTTGAGTTTGCAAAAAAATATAATTTAAAAATACTCACTGTAGTAAAACCTAAAGAAGCGGATGACAACTTTAAGATTAAAAACGAGGCATATGCTGGAGAAGGAACAATAATAAACTCAAAATTTCTTAATGATCTAAAAGTTCCTGAAGAATCTGTTCAAAAAGCGATTGAAATAATAGAAAAAAAGAAACTTGGGAAAAAAAAAGTTAATTTTAGACTAAAAGACTGGGGAGTCTCAAGACAAAGATATTGGGGATGTCCAATACCAATAGCATACGATGAAAAAAATAATATTGTAAAAATTCCAGATGATCAACTACCAGTAATATTGCCTAAAAATATAAATTTAAATAACAAAGGAAATCCACTTGATAATGAAAAGGATTGGAGAGAAATTAAAATAGATGGAAAAAAATGTTTAAGAGAAACTGATACTTTAGATACTTTCGTTTGTTCT
Organism: uncultured Pelagibacteraceae bacterium; assembly: GCA_902579215.1. Taxonomy (GTDB): domain Bacteria; phylum Pseudomonadota; class Alphaproteobacteria; order Pelagibacterales; family Pelagibacteraceae; genus Pelagibacter. The sequence continues at coordinate 83,249 of CACHGH010000003.1, read as the reverse complement.
TCCTGGTATTTTTTAAGATTTTGTTCTCCAAAAAATTCAAATTATGGTTTTGATCAAAAAGAAATAGATTATTGGATGCCTGTAGATCAGTATATAGGTGGTGTAGAGCATGCAATACTTCATTTATTATATTCAAGATTCTTTATGCAAGCCTTAAGTTATAATAATAAAAATTTTAAAATTGTTGAACCATTTAAAGGTTTATTTACACAGGGTATGGTTTGCCATGAAACTTATAGGGACTCTAACAACAACTGGTTAAGCCCCGAAGAAGTTATTTCTAAAGATGGAAAAAATTTTTATAATAAAAAAAATCAAAATGAAAAGATTATAGTTGGGGCATCTGAGTCGATGTCTAAATCAAAAAAAAATACAATAGATCCAGAGTTAATAATAAAAAATTATGGAGCTGATGCAGTTAGATTGTTTATACTTTCCGACAGCCCTCCAGAAAAAGATGTACAGTGGTCAGAACAAGGAATGCAGGCTTCGTATAAATTTGTTCAAAAATTTTGGCTATTACATCAAAAAATAAAAACAAAGATTTTATTAAAAGAAAGATCTAAAGAAAATGAAATGCAATTAAATGAATTTACAAATATTACTATAAATAAAATTCAAAAAAATTTAGACAATTTTCATTATAATGTAATTATAGCTAATTTGTACGAAACTTATAACTTCTTAATCAAGTATTTAAAAAACAATAAAATTAATTCTGAAACGCTACAGGAAAATTACATAAAGATATTAAAAATAATAACACCAATTTTGCCTCATATAACCTCTGAGTGTATCAAAGATCTAAGAATAGATAATGATTTAAAATGGCCAACATTAGATAGAAAATATTTAGAAAAAGAAATTATTAACATTGTTATACAGATTAATGGAAAAAAAAGATCAATAATTGAGGCAAATGTGAATATCAATGAAAAAGATATAATTGACAAATCTATTAAAGATTCCCAAATATTGAAATATATAGAAGACAAAAAAATTGTTAAAACTATATATGTTAAAAATAGATTACTTAACTTAATAGTAAAATGAAAAAAAATATAATTATACTAATACTTTCTGCTTTTGTAATTACAAGTTGTGGCTATAAATCTATTTATTCATCAAAGAATTTAAACTTTAATATTTTAGAATTTAAAGTTGAGGATAAAACAAAAATAAGTAGAAAAATCAAAAATAATTTGGACTCATACAAAAAAAATGATTCAAACAATTTTTATTCTATTAAGATAAATTCAAAAAAAAATATTAATATAATTTCAAAAGACAGCGAAGGTAATCCATCTAATTTTGAAATGACCATTATTTCAGAAATTAGTATCTTAAATGATGAAAAAATTGTTGGAAATAAGGTATTTTCGGAAAGCTTTAATTATAAAAATAGCTCTAACAAATTCGATTTAAAACAATATGAGAAAAATATTGAGGATAATTTAACAAACGAAATTTTAGAAAATATAATTTCATATTTTTATACACTTTAAATGATTTTTAAATCTTACGAAATTAACAAAATTGATTTTCTTAATAATAATTTTTATTTATTTTATGGAGAAAACGAAGGATTTAAAAATCAAATAATAAAAAATCAATTAGAAAAAAAATTTAATGACAAAATATTTAGATATGAAGAAAGTGAAATCTTAAATAATAAGGATAGTTTTTTAGAAAAAATTTATACAAAATCCTTTTTTGAAGATCAAAAACTTATAATTATTTCAAGATCAACAGATAAGGTAAAAGATGTAATTGAAGGCATTATAGAGAAAGAAATTAAGGATATAACAATTGTTTTAAATTCATCTATTTTGGACAAAAAATCTAAATTAAGATCTTTATTTGAAAAAGGTAAGAATACTATATGCATACCATTTTATGCAGATAATATAAAAACGCTAAATGAACAAATAAATATATTTTTTAAGGACAAGAATATAAAGATTTCTCAAGAAACTATTAATTTATTATCAAGTAGATGTAACGGAGACAGACAAAATTTAAAAAATGAATTAGATAAAATTGAAAATTATTTAAAAAATAAGACAAAGATTAGTAGAGATGAAATAATTAAAATTACAAACCTTGCAGAAAACTATAGTGTTTCTGAGTTGATAGATAATTGTCTTGCCAAAAATCAAAAAAAAACTGTAAACATTTTGAATGAAAATAATTTTTCAATTGATGACTGTATATTAATAGTCAGAACTTTATTAATGAAATCAAAAAGGATACATGAAATCAAAAAACAGGAAAATTTATCTAAAAATATAGATTCTATAATATCATCATATAAACCACCAATTTTTTGGAAGGATAAGGAAATAGTGAAACAACAGGCAGTATTGTGGTCAGAAAAAAATATTCAAAATTTAATTTATGAAATTAATAATATAGAGCTTTTAATAAAAAAAAATTCTACTAACTCTCTAAATATTTTATCTGATTTTATTATTACACAAACAAATTAATAGTGAGATTTAATAATTTCGATAAGTTTGTTTAATTGATCTAAACCTTTGTATTCAAAAAGTATCGAACCTGAGTTGTTTTTTTTGTTTTTAATATGAACATTAAGTCCTATCTTTTCTCTTAAAGAGTTTTCCAATTGATTTAAATTTGGATCTTTTTTATTAATTCTTGCTGTCCTGTTAGTTTTGAAAATCCTAGCTAAATTTTCTGCTTGTCTTACTGATAATTTTTTTTCTATTATTTTCTTAGCTAGAAATATTGAGTTTTCTAATCCAACTAAAACTTTAGCATGACCAGGTGATAGTTTATTATTCTCAATTAGCTCTAGAACTTCTTTAGGAAGTGCCAGTAACCTTAAACAATTAGCTACATGACTCCTGCTTTTTCCAATAAATTTAGCTACATTTTCTTGATCGTATGAAAACTCATTTATCAAACGTTTATAACCTTCGGCTTCCTCAATAACATTAAGATCATTTCTTTGAACGTTCTCAACTATAGCGAACTCTAGTGATTTTAAATCATCAACATCTGTAATAACTATAGGAACCTCATGTAAGCCTGCATTCTGGGCAGCAAGCCACCTTCTCTCACCAGCAATTATTTCATATTTTGAGCTATTTTCCTTTGATTTTCTAACAATTATTGGCTGAATAATACCTCTTTCTTTTATAGAATTTGTGAGTTCGTCAAGATTTTCTTTATTAAAATTCTTTCGTGGTTGGAATTTATTTCTTGTTAAGTCACTAATCGGTAATTTGTTAATATTTGTTTCAACTTTAGTGTCTCCAATTAATGAAGAAAGACCTCTACCTAATCCTTTTTTAATTTTAGTAGTATCCATCAAGCTGCACTATCATATGATTTTTGTTTTTCTAAAAATTCTTTTGTGAAACTATAATAAGATTTACTTCCTGGACACGATTTATCGTAAATCAAAACTGGCACTCCATGTGATGGTGCTTCAGACAACCTAACATTTCGTGGGATAACAGTTAAATAAACTTTGTTTTTAAAATAGTCTCTAGCTTCTTTCTCAACCTGAGAAGAAAGTTTATTTCTTTTATCATACATAGTTAAAAGAATTCCTTCAATTTTTAGTTTTGAATTTAAATTGACTTTAATTCTATCAATTGTTTTCATTAACTGTGTAAGACCCTCTAAAGCAAAAAATTCTGTTTGGAGAGGAACAATTAAGGTGTTTGAAGCCACCAAGGCCATCACTGTTAATAAACTCAAAGATGGCGGACAATCAATTAATATGTAATCGTATATAGAACTAGAATCCTTTAAATAAGCCATTATTTGATCCTTTAGAATAAATGCTCTCTTACTATCACCAGCTGTTTCGACTTCAAGACCCGAGAGGTCTACATTGGATGATATCAAATCTAAATTTTTGAATTGCGTTTTTTTTAAAACATCAGATATTATTCTTGTTCCATTTAAAACTGTATAAATAGTTTTGTCAGAGTCCTCTGAATTTGATAATCCTAATCCAGTTGTTGCATTGCCTTGTGGATCTAAATCAACAACTAATATTTTTTTATTTTGAAGAGCAAGTCCTGCTGCCAAATTAATAACTGTTGTTGTTTTTCCAACTCCACCCTTTTGGTTTATTACTGATATTATTTGTGTCTGTGTCATTTTTTTTTTATATTCTTTATGTTCAATAAAAAAGAATCTTCACTAGTAATGCTCCTCTTTTCCTTATACTCAAAATCCCAGTTCTTGGAAGCTTCCTTCAATACTTGTTTTCCATTTTTCCCCATAAAAATAACTAAATTTTTATAAGTACTAAAATTTTTATGAACTAATTCTAAAACTAGAGGTAAAGGTTTGAATGCTCTTGCTAAAATTGTTCCTGATTTTAGTTTTGTTGATTTAAAAATATCTTCTTGAATAACTTTGGTATTAAGCTTTAATTTTTTTGATACCTCCTTTAAAAACTTACTCTTATGGTGGCTCTTTTCATACAAGGTGAACTGCATGCTCTTCTTTAAATTTTTAAATATAATTGCAATAACAATACCTGGCATGCCTCCACCACTTCCTAAATCATAGGTTGTATTACTATTTAAATCAACAAAATCAATAGCTTGTGCTGAATCTATTATGTGTCTTTCTCTAATAATGTTGATTTTGGCTGTTTTTTTACTAATTATGTTTATATGCTGATTTTTATCTAAAAGCATAGAAATATATGATTCAAAGTCCAAATATGTTTCACGTGAAACGTTTATTTTATTTAGTAATGAATAATTATTAAAATTATCTTCCATTAAGCTATTTGCTTAATAGACTTTCTTTTAACATGTGACAACAAAATATATACAGCGGCTGGAGTTATTCCATCGATTCTGAGTGCTTGACCCATAGTTTTTGGTCTTATTTGCTTAAATTTAGCCTTTACTTCATTTGATAAACCTGAAAATTGGTCATAATCTAGATTATCTGGAATAGCTAAATTTTCATCTCTTTTAAAGGCAAGAATATCTGCTTTTTGCTTTTTCAGATAACCTCTATAATGGGAGTTAATTTCAATTTGTTCGTCGATTTCACTGCCATAACTAGCGATTTCAGGCCATATTTCTCTTACCTTAGACATATCAACACCTTTATAGGTTAAAATCTCCTCAGCAGACCTAAAAATACCGTCTTTTGCAATATTGATACCATGCTTTTCAGCCTTAGATGGAGAAATATTAAAAGTAGACATTTGGAGAGATATTTTGGATAATTTAGCAAATTTATCCTCGAATAAATGTCTTCTACTTTCTGTAACTAGACCAATATTAATACCCTTTTGTGTAAGTCTTAAATCTGCATTATCTGCTCTTAAACTTAATCGGTACTCAGCTCTTGATGTAAACATCCTATAGGGTTCTGCAACACCTTTAGTAACTAGATCATCAATCATAACGCCTATATAAGCATCAGATCTATCTAAAATAAAAGGTTCTCGATTTTTAAGAGATAAAGCAGCATTAATTCCAGCTATTAAGCCTTGGGCTGCAGCTTCCTCGTAACCTGTAGTTCCATTAATTTGACCAGCAAGGTATAAGTTCTTTATTTTTTTAGTCTCTAATGTTAAAAAAAGCTCCCTTGGGTCTACATAATCATATTCTATTGCATATCCTGGCCTAATGACCTTAACATTTTCTAAACCATTGATATTATTAAGTATTTCATGTTGCACAACCTCAGGTAGAGATGTAGATATACCATTTGGGTATATTGTATGGTCATTTAGACCCTCTGGCTCTAAAAATATTTGATGTCTTAACTTATCCGAGAATTTTACAATTTTATCCTCAATTGAAGGACAGTATCTAGGTCCTACACCTTGGATGCTGCCAGAGTACATTGCGCTCTTTGATAAGTTCTTTTCTATAATCTTATGAACCTTATCATTTGTGTAAGTCATCGAACATGATACTTGCTTGTTCAAATTCTTTTTAGTTAAAAAAGAGAAAAAATAAGGATCACTATCAGCAAACTGTTTTTCAAGATTATTAAAATTAATAGTTCTAGAATCTAACCTTGGTGGAGTCCCTGTTTTCAATCTACCTATTTTAAAATTATATTTTTGAAGTTGTTCACTTAAGCCAGTACTTGGTTTTTCATTATATCTTCCGGCAGGTGTCCTCTCGTCGCCAATATGTATTAAACCATTCAAAAAAGTGCCAGTTGTTAGGATTATCTTATTACAAGTTACATTGTTTCCTTTTAATGTATGAAAGCCAGTTATACAGTTATTTTTAAATATAAACTTAATTACAGGATCTGAAAAAACGCTTAAATTACAGTAACTTAGAAGTTTTTCTTGCATAAATTTACGGTATAGTGATCTATCAGATTGAGTTCTAGGTCCCCTGACAGCTGGGCCTCTGCTTTTATTTAATAATCTAAATTGTATTCCAGATTTATCTGCAACATCACCCATAACACCATCTAGGGCATCTATCTCTCGAACAAGATGACCTTTACCTAAACCTCCTATAGCTGGGTTACATGACATCTCTCCAATAGTCTTTATATCGTGGGTGAAGAGTGCTGTATTTACACCAAGACGCGCTGCGGCGGCAGCTGCTTCACATCCTGAATGTCCTCCACCGATTACTACTACATCAAATGATAAATCATTTTTCATTATTTAAATTTATATGTGATTATAATTTTTACAAGATTTCTGTTTTTTTACAAAATAACTCTTAATTCCCAAAGGGTTTCATCAAAAATGTTAAAAAAACACAGGAAAATTGACGTTATTTTCCTATGCAAAAATCGTTGAAAATACTACCTAATAACTCCTCAACACCTACTTTTCCAACAATCATACCTAGATTTCTTGTAGCCAACCTTAAATCTTCTGCTGCCTTATCAAAATCTTCGAGGCTATTTTTTTTATCAAATTCTTTTAGACTCATTAAACAATTTTTTAAATGTTCTCGATGTCTTTCTCTTGTTATATAAATATCATCATTGGTAATAAACTTATTTTTTAAATTATTTTTTATTTTCGTAATTAGATGATTTATATTTTTATTATCTTTTATAGAAATTAATACATGATTGAGTTTAGATATTTGGTTGTCCAATTTAGCTTTGATTAGTTCGGACTTATTTATAACTAAAATTGAGTCTTTATCGAACAAATCTTTCAAAAATCCAGTAAAATTCAGGTTTTTAGGCTCTATAACAACTAGTCGTAAATCAGCTTCTTCCGCTCTTTTAAACGCAATTTTTATACCTTTATTCTCTATTTCGTCCTGAGATTTTCTAATTCCTGCAGTGTCAGAAATTATAACTGGATATCCATCAATATTAAGGTGAACCTCGATGACATCTCTTGTAGTTCCAGCTGTTTCAGAAACAATCGCCACTTCTCTTTTTGATAACAAATTAAGTAAACTTGATTTTCCAGCATTAGTTGGTCCTACTATTGCAATTTTAAAACCATCCCTAATTCTTTCTCCAATTTTCTGATCATTAAGAATCTTTTCTATTTTATTTTGAATATCTTTAGATTCTTTTTTTATATTATCTAGAGTTTCTTTTGGTAAATCCTCATCAGGAAAATCTATTTTAGCTTCAACTTTTGTCAAAATTTTTAAAAGGTTTTCCCTCATTTCATTAAATACATTAGCAGACAAACCATTCATTATTTTTATTGCTTGTCTTCTTTGTATTTCTGTTTCTGATGATATTAAATCTGCAATCCCTTCAGCTTTTAACAAATTTATTTTTCCATTTTGAAAAGCAAGCTTTGTAAATTCTCCTGGCTCTGCCAATCTACACTCGTCTATGTTTGAAATTTCCTTTTGTATTGAATTTATTACAGAGATACTGCCGTGAACATGCAATTCGGCCATATCTTCTCCTGTGTAGCTATTTGGGCCAGGAAACCATAAAATAATACCCTCGTCTATCAGTTCAGAAGTGTTGATATTGTTTATTTTTTTAAGTGTAGCTACTCTAGGAGGCGGCAATTCACCATTGGTTAAATTTCTAATGACTTCTGACGTTTTTTTCCCAGAAATTCTTATAACCGCAATTCCTGAAACGCCTGGTCCTGATGATAATGCATAAATAGTCATAGATTTATTATACATAGAATTAAATATTTTTGTTAATCTAATTATGAACAAAAGATATAATAAAAAAATAATGATAATTTGGCTATCTTCATATCCAAAAAGTGGAAACACATGGGTGAGGTCTATAATTTCATCTTTGTTATATTCTCAAGATGGTTCTCATGATTTTAAGAAGATGGAAATGATTGAACAATATCCAGTAAGAAAACAATTTTTAGGTTTAGTTTCTAATTTTCATAATATTCAACAAATTAAAAAAAATTGGATTAGCTCACAAGAAAAAATTAATCTTGATGGAAAAATTAAGTTTTTTAAAACTCACCATGTTAACTGCAAAATTGGCAATGATTCATTTACAAACAATGAAAATACAGCCGGAGTAATTTATATTGTAAGAGATCCTAGAAATGTAATTACTTCCTTAAAGTATCATTTTTCTATTAATAGCTATGAACTAGCAAAGAAAATGTTATTTTCTCATGACCAGGCTATAGGAACAAATTTAGATAATAATTCAAGTAATACAAATTTTTTAACTCTAATAGGATCTTGGGGTGCCCATTATAATTCGTGGAAAAATACAAAAAAAAATTTTTTATTAATTCGTTATGAAGATCTATTAATTAACCCAAAAGAACAAGTTGAAAAAATTACAATATATTTGAAGAAATTCTTTAACGTAGATATTAGTGACAAAAAAATCGAGAATGTAATAAATACAACATCTTTTGAAAGTTTAAAAAAAATGGAAAATAAGGGATTGTTTAAAGAAGGTATTAAAAATAAAATAACAGGTAATAGTAAAAAATTCTTTAACTTAGGTCCTAACAATGACTGGAATAAAGTTTTAGATGGTAGTTTAGTGGAAGAAATTGTTAATAAATTTCAAAAAGAAATGAAGGAATTAAAATATATATAATTAAATTAAATAATGATTATTTGGCTAGCTTCATATCCAAAGAGTGGAAATACTTGGGTTAGATCTTTTTTATGTTCATATATCTATTCAAAAAAAAAAGAGTTTGAATTTGATATACTAAAAAAAATACCTTTATTTCCTAAGTTTAATCAATTTCTTCAAGTTGGTAATAAACCAGTTAATTTTGATGAAGTTGCAGAATCATGGATTCCAGCACAAGAATATATTAACCTCAATAATAAAATAAATTTTTTAAAAACTCATAGTGCTCTAGGAACATATAAAAATTTCCCTTTTACTAATAAAGAAAATACCTTAGGTGCAATTTATTTAGTTAGGGATCCAAGAGATGTTTTAATTTCTTACTCAAAATATTTAAACTTACCACTCAATGAAACATTAAAAATGATGAGCACAAAAGATGATATGGGTGCCTTAGATTTATCAAAATCAAATTTAGCTGGCGAGGTCAGAGGAGACTGGGGTCAGCATTATAATTCATGGAAAAATTTCCCTTATGGTAGTGCACTTATAGTCAAGTATGAGTATTTGTTGTCTAACACATTCGATTGTTTTAAAGGAATTGTTAAATATTTAAATAAAATATGTGATTTGGAAATCAACGATGACAGAATAAAAGAGTGTATAGAAATGGTAAATTTTTCTAATCTTAAAAAACTTGAACAAAAAGTTGGTTTTAAAGAAAATTTATATAATAAAAACAATCAACCATTTTTTAATGTAGGAAAATCAAAGCAATGGGAAAAATGTGACACTGAAGTAATAAATAACTTGGAAAAGTTATTCAATAAAACAATGAAAGAATTAAAATATATATAGGTTTTATTAAGCTGGTTTATTCATAGAATTGAAAAATTCAGAGTTACTTTTTGTGTTTTTCAATTTAGAGTTAATAAACTCTATAGCATCCATTGTACCCATTGGGGCTATTATTCTTCTTAAAACATTCATTTTCTGAAGATCGTCTTTACTAAAAAGCAGCTCCTCTCTTCTAGTGCCAGATTTAGTTATATCAATTGCAGGGAATATTCTTTTTTCAGAAATTTTTCTATCAAGAATTGTCTCACTATTTCCAGTTCCTTTAAACTCTTCAAAAATTACTTCATCCATTCTGCTTCCTGTGTCGATTAAAGCAGTTGATATAATTGTCAAAGACCCTCCTTCTTCTATATTTCTAGCAGCTCCAAAAAATCTTTTTGGCCGCTGAAGGGCATTTGCATCCACTCCTCCAGTTAATACTTTACCAGAACTTGGTATTACAGCATTATATGCCCTACCTAGCCTGGTTATTGAGTCTAATAAAATTACCACATCTTTTTTGTGTTCAGTTAATCTTTTTGCTTTTTCTATAACCATCTCAGCTACAGCCACATGTCTTTGTGCTGGTTCATCAAATGTAGAACTTATAACTTCTCCTTTTACAGTTCTTTGCATGTCTGTTACTTCCTCTGGTCGCTCATCAATTAATAAAACCATTAAATAGCACTCTGGGTGGTTTGCGGCTATTGAATTAGCTATACTTTGTAAAATCATAGTTTTACCTGCTTTTGGTGGAGAAATAATTAAAGATCTTTGACCTTTGCCGATTGGGCTGACTAGGTCAATTAATCTTGGGGTCAAGTCAGGTTTTTTTTCAACTTTATTACTTTCAACTTCCATAACTAATTGCTTATTAGGATACAGCGGAGTCAAGTTATCAAAGGCAATTTTATGTCTAGCTTTTTCTGGATCTTCAAAATTAATTTTACTTACTTGTAATAAAGCAAAATATCTCTCTCCATCTTTTGGAGCTCTAACAGGGCCTTCTACAGTATCCCCAGTTCGTAAACCAAATTTTCTTATCTGGCTTGGGCTAATATATATATCATCAGGTCCAGGTAAATAATTTGATTCAATTGCTCTTAAAAAACCAAATCCATCCTGAAGTAGTTGTAAAACTCCACCGCCAGTAATCTCCTCTTTTTCTGCTAACTTTTTAAGTATTGCGAATAATATTTCCTGTTTTCTTAGTGTACTAGCATTTTCTATACCTAATTTTTCAGCTTGAGAAATTAACTGCTCGGATGATTTTGTTTTAAGTTCTTGAATATTCATAATGTGGGGTAAGATTAAAGATAGCTATAATATATATATCTTTTTAATTATTTCAACTACATAGGTTTAAAAATCACTATAAAAACAATCAATATTAGTAATAAAGTTGGTATTTCATTAATAATTCGAAAAAATTTTGATGATTTAGTATTAGTCTTTGATTTAAGTGATTTTAAACATTTTCCAAGATATTCATGGTAAATTGATAGTATTATTACAAGAACAAGCTTGATTTGTAGCCACAAATAAGAAAAAGCTTCTATGCCAATACTGTGGATTAGTATAATCCCAAAAAGCCAAGTTAAAATCATGGCTGGTCTCATTATATAAAAGTATAATTTTTTTTCCATAACCTCAAATATGTCCGTTGTTTCTTTTTTTTCTATATTTTCTACATGGTATACAAATATTCTTGGTAGATATAATAAGCCTGCCATCCAAGAAATTACAGCTATAAGATGCAATGCTTTTAAAGTTAAATAAAAATTCATTCTAAAAAAAATATCTTTCAACTAAATTTTTTAACAAATCGATATGATCATTATTATCATTTAAACAAGGAACTATATCAAAGTTTGATCCTCCATTACTCAAAAAACTTTCCTTGCCTTGGATTGCTATCTCTTCTAAAGTTTCTACACAATCAGATGCAAAGCCTGGGCAAATCACTAGAATATTTTTTTTTCCCTCTTTTGGTAAGTTCTCAAGCATTTTATCAGTATAGGGCTGTAACCATTCTTGTGGTCCAAATCTCGACTGAAATGTTGTTTTTATAGGAATTTTATTGTTAAATTTTTCTTCTAAAAGACGTGATGTTTTTTGACAATAGCAATGATAAGGATCTCCCTTATCGAAATATTTTTTAGGAATTCCATGATAAGATGCAATTATCAAATCTGGTGTCCATTTTATTTCAGAAATTTTTTTATTTAAACTTTTTAGTAATGCTTCAATGTATAATGGTTCGGATTCATAGTGAGGAATAATTTGAATACTTGGTTGCCATCTCATTTTCATTAAATTTCTATAAACCTCATCACAAACAGTTGCTGTTGTTGCGGCTGCATACTGAGGGTATAAAGGCAGAATTACAATATTCTCACAACCATCTTGTTGGAGTTTGTACATTTTGCTGCTTATGCTTGGATTTCCATATCTCATTGCATAATCAATAATTATATTTTCATTATTAATTTTACTTTTTAATTTTTTAGACTGATTTAAAGTATAGTACCTAAGTGGCGACATATTTTTATCTTTCATCCAAATTTTTTTATACGCCTCTGCTGTTTTTGAGGGTCTTAAATTTAATATAAAAACATTTAAAATTATTTGCCATATTATGGGATTTACTTCAATTACCCGTCTATCTGATAAAAATTCTTTTAAATATTTTCTTATATCCAACCAACTCGTTGAGTCTGGAGTACCAAGATTTATTATAAGCACTCCTGTTTTTCCATATTTAACTTTTGGATGATCTGATTGCATTTAAAAATCTTTCACTAATTTAACTAAGTAGTCCATCATATTTGGATCTGTAGTAGGAAGCACACCATGTCCAAGATTAAATATATAAGGATGATCTTTAAAAATTTCTAAATATTTTAAAGCATTTTTTTTTAAATTTTCTTTATCTGTTAAAAGTATTTGTGGATCTAAACCTCCCTGTACTGGAATATTTATATTTTTTAAAATATTTTGTGGATCTACATTATAATCAATATTTACAGCATCAGGCATTACTGTTTCTACATATTCCTTGTAATTTTCAACATTTCTCGGAAAACAAATTACTGGAGTATTTAATGATTTTATAAATTTAATAAGACTAATAGTTGGTTTATAAATAAATTTTTCTAAATCTTTTTTATTTACTAGTCCGGCCCAACTGTCAAAAATTTGGATAATGGTTGCCCCACTCTTAATTTGGTTGTGAATATGTATCTTTAAAAATTTATCAATAATTAATAATAATTCATCTATAAAAACTTTATCTTCTAATAATTTTTTATTAAGTTCCTTTTTTGGAGATTGTTTATTTAACATATAAACTAATAACGTCCAGGGCGCTCCAACAAAACATATTAAATCTTTATTAGTTATAATTTTGTCCCTACTAACTATTTCTATTGCTTTATAAATTGGATCTAATTTTTTTGTAAATATATCCTCACTAGTTTTATTTATAAAATCTAAATTAAGATCACTAAGTATAGGGCCGAAACCCTTTTGAAACTCAACTTTTTGTCCTATACCATAAGGTAACATTAAAATATCAGAAAAAATTATAGCTGCATCTAATTCATATCTTTTAAGTGGTTGTAAGGTAATTTCTGGAGTAATATTTTCATTAAGACACAATTTAATAAAATCTGGGTTTACTTTTCTTATCTCTCTAAATTCAGGTAAATACCTCCCAGCCTGCCTCATTATCCATATAGGTGTATTATCAGTTTTTTTATTTAAGATGCAGTTTTTAATAGGACTCATATATTATAATAATTAATTATATATCTTAGTATTAGTTATATATTATGTGAATAAAGAGTATTACTTTTTATAAACAGTTTATTCAATATTTATACATAAAATAATGGGCTTTTATGAATATATTTAATTTTATTAGATTAAATGTATATTAGTTATAAACATGTTTAATTATGTTAATAAAATTAAAGTTTTACATATTTTTATTAAAAACATTCTAACTAATAAAAATAATCATAATTATACAACAAAATAAACACTTTATTAATGAGTAATACATATCAAATTTATTTAATATCAGACTCTACTGGTGAAACATTAGATAGAATTTTTTTAGCTTTAAAAGCACAATTTAAAAATTTTAATTATAAAACTCATCAATATTCTTTCACACGTACTCAAAATCAAATTACAAAGATTTTAGATATTACAAAAAAGAATAAAAACTCAATAATATTATATACCGTTGTTGATAATAAACTTGCAAAATTTTTAGCAGAAGAGGCTAATAAACTTAAAATTCCATGTTTTGGAGCATTAGGTGATTTAATATTAAGCTTTTCGAAACTACTTAATCAAGAAGCTTCTCATATACCAAGCGGACAACACGTTTTAGATGAAGAATATTATAATAGGATTGAGGCAATACAATTTACAATGAATCATGATGACGGTAATTCTATAGGTGATATAGGTAAGTCAGATATAATATTACTTGGAGTAAGTAGAACCAGTAAAACTCCTACTTCGATATACTTGGCTAACAGAGGCTTAAGAACATCAAACATTCCTCTCGTAAATGAAAATTCTATACCTTCCCTTTTAAGGAAAAACCCAAAAATTTCATGTGTGGTAGGTTTAACAAGTGAACCTCAAAGGTTACTTGATATTAGAAAAAATAGGATGAATACATTAAAAGAGACTGAAACTATAGATTATATAAATTTAGATAAAATTTCTATTGAAGTAGAAAGTGCTAAAAAAACATTTAAGAAATATAATTGGCCTACGATAGATGTAACAAGAAAGTCAGTCGAGGAAACGGCTGCCTCAGTAATTAAAATATACGAAATTTCTAAAGAAAATGAATAAAAAAATAATTCTTGCTTCAAAAAGCGAAGTAAGGAAAAAGATATTAGAAAAAAACAATATAAATTGTATTTCAGAACCATCAAATGTGGATGAAGAAACAGTAAAAGAAAGCATGACAAAACAAGGGGCTCTTCCTATAGATATTTCTAAAAACTTAGCAGAATTGAAGGCAAATAAAATTAGTCAAAGAAAAGATAATGAATTAGTAATAGGAGCAGATAGTATCATTGATTTAAATGGTGAAATTATTTCTAAACCAATCAATAGAGAAGAGGCATTAGCAATATTAAAAAAACTAAATGGAAAAAAACATTATTTAATCAGCTCTGTTTGTATATCTAAAAATGGTTCGATGATATGGAATTATTCGGATAAAGCAGCTTTAACAATGAAACATATGTCAGAGGAAGATATTAAAAAATATTTGAATAAAATTTCAGATAAAGATTTATATGCTTACAATGTCTATCAAATAGAAGGAGAGGGCAGAAATCTATTCTCTAAAATAGATGGAGATGAAAATACGATAATGGGTTTACCAGTTAAAAAAATAAAAGAGTATCTAAAAAATTTATGAAAAAATATTTAGTAATAGGAAATCCTATACAACACTCTTTATCTCCAAAACTACACAATCATTGGATTAAAAAAAATAACATAAATGCAATTTATGAAAAAAAACAATTAAACGAATTTGAGCTTGAAAAAATAATATCAGAATTAAGAGAAGATAAAATTTCTGGCATTAATGTAACAGTTCCCTTTAAAGTATCTATTATTCCTTTTATTGATAAATTAAGCGTGGAAGCTAAAGAAGCACACTCAGTAAATACGATATACAAAGAAAATAATAAAATTTTAGGACATAATACCGATATAAGTGGTTTTGAATTAGCAATAAGAGGCAAAGGTTATAATTTAAAAAACAAAACAGTATTCATTTTAGGCGCTGGAGGAGTTGTTCCATCTATTATTATTGCTTTGAAAAAAATGAATGTGTCGAAAATTATTGTGAGCAACAGAACAGAAAAAAAAGCAGAGGAAATTAAAAAAAAATTCTCTTATATAAAAATATGTAGTTGGGGAAGAATACCAGATTTTGATATGATTATAAATGCTACTAGTGTTGGCCTAAATAATGCAGATGAACTTGAATTAAAATTTGAAAAGATAGGGTCAAATAAAATATTTTATGATGTTATTTATAATCCTTCTCAAACTAAATTTTTAATAAATGCAAAAAAATTAGGAAATCAAATTGAAAACGGTAAAATGATGTTTGTTTATCAAGCACATCAAGCATTTACTATTTGGCACAAGGTAATGCCTAGAATAGATGAGGAAACAATTAAATTATTAGATTTATGATTATAATAGGGATTCTCGGAGATATTGGTTCAGGAAAAAGTTATGTGGCAAAAAGATTTGGTTATCCAGTTTTTAATGCAGATCAAGAAGTTAAAAAAATTTATAAAAAAAACAAAAAATGTTTTAAAAAGTTAAAAAAGCAATTTCCAAATTGCGAAATATCTTTCCCTATAAGAAAAAAGCAAATCTCTATGCTAATAGAAAAAAATGTTAACAGTGTAAAAAGAATAAATAAAATTGTGCACCCTGAAGTGAATAGAAATTTAAAAAAATTTATTAAAAAACATATAAAAAAAAAATTAGTAATTTTAGACATACCACTTTTGTTAGAAGGTAAAGTTAATAGCCTTGTTGATGTGTTAATATTTATTAAAACTAAAAAAAAAGATGTTAAAAAACGTTTAAAAAAAAGACCAAATTTTAAAAAAGAAGTTTATGAAAAATTAAAAAAATTACAACTACCTTTAGAATTTAAAAATAAAAAATCTCATTTCATAATTAAAAATGATTTTAAACCTTTAACAATTAAAAAAAATGTTAAAATATTAAAAGAAAAAATATTTAAAAATGAAACAAATAGTTTTAGATACTGAAACAACAGGTCTGTCTGTTAAGGATGGTCATAGAGTAATCGAAATTGGGTGTATTGAGATGGATAATTTGGTTCCAACAAAAAATGTATTTCATTGCTATTTAAATCCAGAAAGGAAAGTTTCAGAAAAAGCTTTAGAGATCCATGGTTATACTGATGAATTTTTATCAGACAAAAGAAAATTTAAAGATATAGCAGATGAATTTTTGAAATTTATAGAAGATAAAAAAATCGTAATTCATAATGCAGAATTCGATCTTTCTCATTTAAATAACGAGCTATCTTTAATAGGCAAAAATAAAATTAATACAGAAAATATAATAGATACTTTACAGATAGCGCGAGAAAAATTTCCTGGTGCTGGCGTTAGTTTAGATGCACTTTGTAAAAGATATCGAATAGATAATTCTAGAAGAAAAAAACATACCGCTTTAATTGACTGTGATTTACTGGCAAAAGTTTATATTAACTTAATAGATCAGAGAGAACCCACTCTTGATTTCCAAAGCAAGGATATAGAAAAAAATAATTTAAGTCTAGATAATGTAAAATCATATTTTAAGAAAGTAATAAAACCCACTTCAGACGAGATTAAACTTCATAAAGATTTTCTTAAAAGAAATCTTAGAAAAAATTATTTCAATTAAATTTTTCTTGATAAAGTCTATTAAAATCGATTTTCTTTTCTATCTTAATACCTGGAAATCCAGAGTCGTTTATGAGGTTTATAAAAGCCTTTTCTAATTTTGGGTAGATTTCATTTTGAACATCACACAGTATAATTTTTTCTAAATCTTTTTTATTTTTAATTTCATCATTTATTTTTACTATAGATGCGTAAACTATTTCAAAATGAGATTTTTTTTCATTTAGTTCTTTATCATGAAATTTTAAAGTTGTATTTACTTCAATAATTTTGTTTTTTATAGTTTTAGATTTAATATCTATGTCTAGATGATATTTAGAAATATTTTCTTTTACAAACATATAACTTTCAATGTCAGGAGTTTCACTAGACATATCTTTAATAAATTCTGTTAATATTTTATAATTTTTTGTCATTTTCATCATCTATATCTTCAAATTCACCATTTATAAATTCATTTTTAACATTTTTACTTTTATAGTTTTTAGAAATATTTTTAAAAATAATTTTTCTTGTTAAAGGAAATATAATTAAAAAACCTAAAATATCAGTCGCAAATCCTGGCAATATTAAAAGTAATGCAGCAAAAGCCAAAGCTGCACCAGAAACTATTTCATAAATAGGTATTTCATTTTTAATAAGCTGTGACATACCCGCTTTCAAAGTGTTGAAGCCTTCGTATCTAGCATAAATAACACCTACGAATGCTGTTATCAGAATTAAGGATATGGTGTTGAATGGACCTATATGAGATCCAATTTTGATAAATAGATATATCTCTAACAGTGGAATACCAATTAATAATAATAAAACTGTGCTCATTTGTCTTTAATGTAAATTGCTAGTTGAAATTAAGCAATATACTAAATATTATTTAGTTATGAATTATAGCTTTGAATACATTGATATCATACTTTTAGCAATGATTGCTGGATTTATCTTTTTAAGATTAAGAGGCATCTTAGGAAAAAAAACAGGTTTAGAAGAAAATATTGGATCTAGTTTTGAACACGACTTTCCAGTTAAGAAAAAAAATGTAAATCTGCAAAATGCGAATTTTGATGAAGATGCTAAAAAAGAATTTTTAAGTGGTGCAAAAATTGCTTACGAAACAATAATAACAAATTTCTCAAAAGGTAATTTAAAAGATATAAAATCACTATTAGGAAAAAAAATATACGATCAATTTAATGATGCTGTTTTAGACAGAAAAGAAAAAGGACATGTAACGGAAACAACGTTTATTGGAATTAACTCTGCATCGATAAAAGAACATGAAAAAAAAGAAAATATTTTGGAAGTTACAGTAGAATTTATAAGTGAAATAATTTCATGCTTAAAAGATAATGAAAAAAAAATTTTATCAGGTGATCCTAAAAAAATAAAAAAAGTTTATGATACTTGGAAATTTTCTAGAGATTTAACATCAAAAAATCCAAATTGGTTATTAATAGATACTCAAAACTAATTGAATAAGAAATTATCAGATAAAGATAAAAAAGACTGGCAAAGCTTTGTAGAAAATAAGGAAAAGCTTGAAAATAAAGATCTAGAAATAAAAAAAGAAAATATTTTTTTTGAAAAAACAATAGATTTGCATGGCTATACTTTGAATGATGCAAATAAAAAAATTAAAGATTTTATTGAGGAGTCTTATAATAAAGGAGTGAGTAAAATTAATATTATTACTGGGAAGGGATCTAGATCAAAGGTAAATGATGATCCCTATAAATCTGCTAATTTTGGAATTTTGAAATATTCTATACCAGAGTTTATAAAAAATGATGCAGATTTAATAAAAATGATAAAAGAAATTGACTTTGATTCAATCAATTCAGAAAATCGAGGAAGTTTTAACATAACTTTAAAAAAAAAATAATATAGTTTTTCAATGATTAAAGTTAAGAAAAAATTTCTCAAACCTCGTATCAAAGCACGATTTAGAAAAAATAAAAAAGAATTAAATAAAAAAATAAAAAATTTTTTTGATTGGGTCAAAGGAGCTGAACTAGTGCATTTAAAAAATTGTAACACATCAGAAGATCCCGTTAGACCAGAATTAGATAATGATTTTAGAACCAGTTATGGAAGAAAGATATACGGAGTAAAGTATAAAGGAGAAATTCATGCAGTAATGTGTTTTGCTTTTACAAATAAAATACCCAAGTCAGTTAAAGAATTAGATTTGTTAAGCAAAGATGCTTTTTTACAAAGTGCTATGAGAGATCAAAAAGTAGGTAAAATTGCTATTGCATATACTGTGTGGTCAAAAAAAAAAGGAGGTGGAAAACTTATAGTGAAAGAAGTTTTTAAAATGATTAAAAAATCAAATCATCTAAATAGATTGGTAACTCTATCACCTTTAACTGAAATGGCTAGAAAGTTTCATTTAAGAAATGGTGCAGTTGAAGTACGAGTAAACGAAAATACCCAAAATTTTGAATATAAAAAATTATAGAATAAACTTAGATAGATCAGTATCTTTCACTAATTCACCAAGGTTTTTCTTTACATAATCAGAATTTATAACAATCTTTTCCCCAGATTTGTCAGTAGCCGTAAAGCTTATTTCATCTAAGACTCTTTCAATAATAGTGTGTAATCTTCTTGCTCCTATATTTTCTACTGTCGAGTTAACTTCTGTTGCAAGATTAGCTATTGTATCAATACCATCATCAGAAAATTCAAGATCTACATTCTCTGTTTTTAATAATGCTTTGTACTGTTTTATTAAACTATTATCAGGTTCTTTAAGAATTCTTTTAAAGTCATCACTCGTTAAAGCATCTAGTTCTACCCTGATAGGTAATCTTCCTTGAAGTTCAGGTAAAAGATCAGATGGTTTAGCAAGTTGGAAAGCTCCTGAAGCAATAAATAATATATGGTCAGTTTTAATTGGGCCATACTTTGTACTGACTGTAGTACCTTCAATTAATGGTAATAAATCTCTTTGTACACCTTCTCTTGAAACATCACCTCCAACACGATCAGTTCTTCCTGAAATTTTGTCGATTTCATCTAAAAAAACAATACCATTATTTTCTGTAGAATTTTTTGCTGATTTAATTATTTTATCTTGTTCTATTAATTTGTCAGATTCTTCATTAATTAATATTTCATGAGACTCTTTTACAGACATTTTTTTCTTTTTTGGTTTGTTGCCCATAGATTTACCGAGCATTTCACCAATGTTTATCATACCAACATTTGCTCCTGGCATTCCTGGAATTTCAAAAGAAGGCATTGCATTACTTTCATTTACAGCAATTTCTATTTCATTATCGTCTAAATCACCACTTCTTAATCTTTTTCTAAAACTTTCTCTTGTCGCTACAGTTGCTTTATTACCAACGATAGCGTCTAATACTTTTTCTTCTGCTTGTTTTTGAGCCTGAGCATAAACCTCTTTTCTTTTTTTAACTTTTTCCATTGCGATTGCTATTTCAAGCAAATCCCTGACTATCTGCTCAACATCTCTTCCAACATAACCAACTTCAGTAAATCTTGTTGCTTCAACTTTAACAAAAGGTGCTTCAGCTAGCTTTGATAATCTTCTTGAAATTTCTGTTTTTCCAACTCCAGTTGGTCCAATCATTAAAATATTTTTTGGCAAAACTTCATCTTTCATTTCATCTTTAAGAGCTTGTCTTCTCCATCTATTTCTTAAAGCTATAGCGACTGCTCTTTTAGCTTTGTTTTGACCAACAACAAATCTATCTAATTCAGAAACAATTTCTCTAGGTGAAAGAGAGCTTATAAAGCTTTCATTTTTATCTTTATTAGAATCTTTTTTAATAAGTGTTGTAACGTTTGAGCTTTCCATTAAATTTTTTCTGTTGAAATATTACTATTTGTAAAAACGCATATATCTGCTGCAACTTGAATTGCTTTTTTAGCAATCTCTTCAGCTGAGAGATTTGTATCCATCAAAACCTTCGCCGAAGCTAGTGCATAATTTCCTCCAGATCCTATACCAATAACATCTCCTTCTGGCTCTAAGACATCGCCAGTTCCAGATATAATAAAACTTTTTTCTTTATCTCCTATAGCCATTAAAGCTTCTAATCTTCTTAGATACTTGTCAGTTCTCCAATCTTTTGCTAGTTCAACGGCTGCTCTTGTTAAATTTCCGGCATGTTTTTCCAACTTAGACTCTAATCTTTCAAATAAAGTTAATGCATCTGCAGTAGAACCTGCAAAACCTGCGATCACATTTCTTTTCTCAATTTTTCTTACTTTGTTAGCTGTGCTTTTAATTACAGTATTTCCCATACTTACTTGGCCATCACTAGCCACCACAACTTCATTATTTTTTCTAACTAGTACTATCGTTGTCATGCTATATAAATGGATATTATTTTTAATAGTTCAAGGCCTTGATTACTATTATTGATATAAAGAAATAATGGGGATATACCTATAAAAATTTTATGAAGAGAAAAGCAAAAATATCTAGAAAAACAAAAGAAACTTCAATAAATGTTGAGGTTAATATTGATGGCAAAGGCAAGTATAAGATTGATACAGGCATAGGTTTTTTAAATCATATGCTTGAACAATTATCTAAACATTCATCGATTGACATGAATATCAAAGCAAAAGGAGATACACATATAGATCTTCATCATACTACTGAGGATACTGGTATTGCTATAGGTGAGTGTTTAAAAAAAGCTTCAAAAAATTTTGTTGGAATTAGAAGATATGCGCACGCTTTATTACCTATGGATGAAACATTAACTAGAGTAGCAATTGATATGTCAAATCGACCATATTTAATTTGGAATGTTAAACTAAAAGTTGAAAAACTTGGAGAAATGGATACAGAATTATTTAAAGAATGGTTTCAAGCATTTTCACAATCAGCCGGTATTACATTGCACGTTGAAAATATTTATGGAGATAATAGCCACCACATAATTGAATCTTGTTTTAAAGGACTAGCAAGATCCTTAAGATCTGCATTGGAAATAGATCCAAGAAATAAAAAAGTAATACCATCTACTAAAGGGTCTTTATAAATTTTAATGAATCTTACAATTGTTGACTATAAATCGGGCAACATAAGCTCTGTGATAAATTCTTTTGAAGAAGTTGCAAAAGATAAAGTTAAAATAGAAGTAACTTCAGATCTAAATAAAATTAAATCAAGCGATAAAGTTGTTTTGCCAGGACAGGGTTCGTTTAAGCGTTGTGTAGATGGATTAAATAATATCAATGGCTTAGTGGATACTTTAAATGAATTTGCAATAACTAATAAGAAACCTCTTCTTGGAATTTGTGTTGGATTACAAATGTTTGCAGATGTAGGCTATGAAGAAACAGAAACAAAGGGATTAGGATGGATATCAGGAAAAGTTGCCAAAATAGATAATAAAAATGGAAAATATAAACTTCCACATATTGGATGGAACCAAATAAATATCATTAAGGACAGCAAAATATTAAAAGATATAAAAAATAACTCACATATGTATTTTGTTCATAGCTATGAGTTTATACCAAATGATAAAAATCTAGTTTCCTCAACAACAACCTACTCATCAAACATTGTTTGTTCTATCGAAAGAGAAAATATATTTGGAACTCAATTTCATCCAGAAAAAAGTGACAGCCTTGGACTAAAAATAATTGATAATTTTATTAAATTATAAAATGAAAATAATAATAATATTTCTTACTTTTTTTATTTATTTTACTCAAGCAAATTCTGATGAATGGGAAATAAAAAATAAATGGAAAGTTTCATGTGGAATAGTTGATAAAGAATCTTTAGTAGTTAATGGAAAACCAATTACAAAGTTCAATAAAAAAGAATTTAAATTAGAAAGTGTTATATTCAAATTAGACAAGGGAGATATTGGTAGTTGTCCAACAGATAAAAAACCGACATATAAATATAATTATTCTGGTAGACAAGAAATTACTCATAGATTACCCGAAGGTAAAACTACATTTGAAACAGATATTTTAATTAAAGGAGCACCACAATACAGATCAACAGTTTTTCAAATACACGATGGAAGAAACAAGGGTGCACCACCAAGTTGGATTGGCATAGGAATGGATTGGAAAATTAAATATAAGTTTCCTAAGGGTGAATGCTCGATAGAAAAATGTAAAAAAATTAAAACTGCTTATCTTATGCCTGGAAAAAAATACAATTTTAAAGCAAGTATTGATTATCAAAAAAAAACAAAATCTTTATCTGTTTTCTATTATTTAAATAACGAAATGATAGCTAAACATATTGATGTACCATTATCTAAAAAAAAAACAGATGGTCCATATGGTCCAAGCAAACCCTACATTAAAATCGGCATCTATAGAATAGGTGAAACAGGCACAACAAGTTTTGCTTATAATAACTTGAAAATAAAAAATAAGAAAAAATGAAAATATTCCCAGCAATAGACATCAAAGATAAGAAATGTGTAAGGTTAGTAAAGGGAGACTTTAATAATAAAATTGAATATAGACTGTCGCCAATCGATCAAGCTAACAAATTTAAAGATCATGGATTTAAAAATTTACACATTGTTGATTTAGATGGAGCTTTAGCTGGTGAAACAGTGAACTTAGAAATTATTAAAAAAATAATAAGTAAATTCAATTTTAAAATAGAGATAGGTGGAGGAATTAGAAACTTTGAAAGTATTCAAAAGTATATTGATGTTGGTGTAGAAAAAGTGATCCTAGGAAGCTCTGCAATAAAAGAAAAAAGATTTTTGAAAGAAGCTTGTCAAAAATTTCCAAAGATGATTGCTTTAGGCTTAGATGCTAAAGATGGTTATTTATCTATATCTGCATGGAAAGAAAATTCTAATAAATTAACCTTAGATTATTTAAAAGAAATAAATGATTTTGGCGTAAGTAGATTAATTTATACTGATATAAATCGTGATGGGACAAAGCAAAGTCCAAATTTTGAAGAAACTGAAAATGTAGCTAATATATCAAAATGCCCAGTAATTATATCAGGTGGTGTATCATCAATAAATGATATTAAAAAAGCAAAAGAGTTAAATAATAAAAATATTGGAGGTATAATAGTTGGCAAAGCTATATACGATGGTGATATTAAATTAGAGGAGCTAGCAAAAGAAACAGATGCTTAAAAATAGAATTATACCTTGTCTAGATGTTAAAAATGGTCGTGTTGTTAAGGGGATTAATTTTGTTGATTTAAAAGATGCTGGAGATCCAGTTGAACAAGCTAAAATTTATAGTGATGGTGGAGCAGATGAGATTTGTTTTTTAGACATTACTGCTTCAAATGAGAATAGGGATACTATTTATGATGTAGTTGAGAAAACTTCTAAGAAATGTTTTGTACCTTTAACAGTTGGTGGAGGTGTTAGAAATGTAGATGATATTTATAAGCTATTAAACTGTGGTGCTGATAAAGTTTCAATTAATACAGCAGCTGTAGAAAATTCAAAAGTAATAAATGATAGTTCTAAAAAATTTGGATCACAGTGCATTGTTGTAGCAATTGATGCAAAAAAAAATGCCAACAAATGGGAAATATTCACTCATGGAGGAAGAAATAAAACTGGAATAGATGCAATAGAATTTGCAAAAAAAATGGAGGAAAATGGAGCAGGAGAATTATTAATTACATCAATGGATAGAGATGGAACGCAAGTAGGTTATGATATTGAGTTAATGTCTACAATATCTTCAAAGGTAAATATTCCAGTTATAGCTTCAGGAGGTGTTGGTAATTTAGATCATTTAGTAGATGGAATAAAACTTGGTAACGCTAGTGCTGTTTTAGCTGCATCTATATTTCACTATGGAAAATATTCTGTAAAACAAGCCAAAGAATATTTGGACTCAAAAGGAATACCTGTTAGGATTTAATATGCTTAGTACATTAGAAAGCCTATTAAAGCTTGCTAGAGATAGAAAAGATAATCCCATCGATGGATCCTATACAAATAAATTATTAAGTGACAAATCTCTTAGTAAAGCAAAAGTTTTAGAAGAAATTAATGAGCTGATAGATGCTGTAGAGAAAGATGTTAATAAAACTCATGAAGCAGCAGATGTTTTTTATCATTTAATAATGTATCTTGAGGCCAACAATATAAAAATTGAAGATGTAATGTCTGAACTGGATAAAAGAAAAAAATGAGTTACGACGATAATAATATTTTTGCAAAAATTTTAAGAGGTGAAATTCCTTGTGATAAAATATATGAAGATGAATATGTTTTGTCATTTTATGATATTAACCCACAAAAGAAAATTCATGCTTTAGTTATTCCTAAAGGTAAATATATTGATCTTGATGATTTCAATTCAAATGCAACTGAAAAGGAAATTGTTGGTTTATTAAAGGGCATATCTATAGTTGCAAAAAAACTTGGAATTTCTTTAGATACAGGAAAAGGTTACAGAACTATCTCGAATTTAAACGAACATGGAGGCCAAGAAGTTCCTCATTTACATTTTCATATTTTTGGTGGGGAAAAAGTTGGTAAAATGGTTCAATAATGGAAAAAATTACTAGAAATTACTTAGAAATAAATTCATTAAACGAGTTATCTGAAGTCAAAAAACCGAACTCTAATCTTAAATTGGAAAAAATTTCTTCTAATGATTTTCAATTAAATAAATTTTTTTATAAACAAATAGGTAAAAATCATAACTGGACTGATAGACTTTCTTGGACAGATAAAAATTGGATTAAATATGTATCAAATCCTAATTTATTTACTTATGTTTTAAAAAATAAAGAGGAAGTAGTTGGTTATTTTGAGATAATATATCACTGCAAAATATATGAAGCAGAAATAGCGTATTTTGGAATTTTAGAAGAATATTTGGGGAAAAGAATTGGTGGATATATGCTGAGTGAGGCAATCAAAAAATCATTTATAAAGAATACAAAAAGAACTTGGGTACACACATGTTCTCTTGACCACAAAAATGCCTTGAATAATTATTTGGCAAGAGGAATGAAGATCTACAATTCAGAAATTGTTAATATTAAATCAGCTTAATTTGCCCTTGGAAGTTTAAAAATATTTTTATCAATTTTTTTATTTATTTTGATATTTGAAATAAAAGTAATCACCAAATTTTGATATATATCTTCTGTTTGCCATCCAACTAAATTTAAAGTTTTTTTATCAAAGAAAATATTAATTTTTTGATCTTTAGATTCTAATGTAAATTTTATATATCTGTTATCAACCAATCTACTATTTAATTTTTTAATTTTACTAATTAAATATTTTTTATCTAAAATTAATTCAAGTGGAGTTTTTTTTAATGGATAAACATAGTATTGATTGCTGAGTTCATTTTTTATTACTAGTGATTTACCATTAGAAACCATAATTTTTTTTTTAATATTATTATAGATACAAAAAATTTTTTTAGGATAATCGACTATGCAATTTCCCTTTTCTTTTTTTTTGTTTATTGTTTGCTCAAAATCAAAGGAAAAATTTTCTATTTTTTCTAAATTTAAAATTATATCCTCTTTTAAATTTGCAAAGGCGTGTGGATAAATATTAAAAATAAAAAAAAAAATAATTATTTTTCTCATTTAAGCACATCTCTTTTGCCTACATGATTTGCTTTACTAACAACTCCCTCTAATTCCATCATGTCAATTATTCTAGCAGCTCTATTATAACCAATTTGCAATTTCCTTTGTAACAAAGATGTTGAAGCCTTCCTTTCTGATTTAATTATATCTAAAGCTGCTTGGTAAAGCTCATCTTTATCATTACCGCCAGAAATACTTTCTGAACTTTCTTTTTCATCTGCAAAATTTAATATTTCATCTACATAATCAGGTTCAGCTTGAGAACGTAGAAAATTATTGATTTTTTCAATTTCGTTTTCTGAGACAAATGGCGCATGTATTCTAACTATTTTGTTTGCTGAGGACATATAAAGCATATCTCCCTTTCCTAGTAATTGTTCAGCACCTTGTTCACCTAATATTGTCCTGCTATCTATTTTTGAAGTTACTTGAAAAGATATTCTTGTTGGAAAATTAGCTTTTATAGTTCCCGTTATTACATCGACGCTTGGTCTTTGAGTTGCCATGATAATATGTATTCCTGCAGCTCTTGCCATTTGAGATAATTTTTGTATATAATTTTCAATCTCCTTTCCTGCTACCAACATTAAATCTGACATTTCATCCACAATCACAACAATGTAAGGCATTGCAAGTTTATGTTTTGAATTATAGCCGTTGATATTTTTAACTCCCTCTCGAGTCATAAGCCTGTATCTGCTTTCCATCTCTTTAACTACCCAACCTAATACTGAAGCAGCTTTTTTTGCCTCTGTTATTACTGGACACAACAAATGAGGAATACCTTCATAAGTAGAAAGTTCTAACATTTTTGGATCAATTAAAATAAACTTACATTTATCAGGACCATGTCTATATAAAAGAGATAGGATAATTGTATTAATACATACAGATTTTCCAGAACCAGTTGTTCCAGCGATAAGTAAATGGGGCATTGAGTCAAGATCACCGGTGATAGGAACTCCAGATATACTTTTTCCTAAAGCTATAGGAAGTTTTATTTCTTTATTTGAAAAATCACTATGAGAAATTATTTCACTTAAAAAAACATTTTCTCTTGAAGAGTTTGGTAGTTCTATTCCTATGGTACTTCTTCCAGGAATAGTAGAAATTCGTGCAGACTCTGAACTTGTATTTCGAGCTATATCATCTGATAGATTGATTATTTTAGAAACTTTAATACCTGCTGCTGGCTCAAATTCATTTAAGGTAACAACAGGTCCATGACTAACCTTTTTAATTTTTCCTTCAACACCAAAATCTAAAAGAATTTTTTCTAAAAAATCAGAATCAATATTATTTTTTTCATTTATTTTTTTTCTTTCCTTTTTCAAAGGAGCTTTTAATAAATCAATACTTGGAAGAACAAATTTTGATTTTATGTTTTTTGTATCAGTTTGTTTTTTAACAAAAGGTAAATTTTCCTGAACTAAATTTTCATTTTTATTATCAAAATTTTCTGAATCATAATCATTTTCTTTAATAATTAAATTTTCAGCTTTCTTTCTGAAAGGAAATTTAATTATTGTTTTTAATAAATTAAAAAAAAGCTTAGGTTTAAAATTAATACTGATCAAAAATAATATAATTATTATTATTATTAAAATATAATAAGAAATATTTTTGTTTAAATTAATTATGGAAGCAAAAAATGTATTTTCTAAAAAATTGCCAACGAATCCACCATTGCCATTAACAGACAACCAAAAAGAATTTTGGTAGTAAGTTGAAAAAAATAATGAACCAGTAATTGAATATAAAATACTATAAAATAAGTTTTCTACAAATATAAAAACTTTTTTTGATAATAAAATAATTATTCCATTAAAAAATAATCCAATAGCAAAGATTATAGAGATTAAACCTATAGATTGAAAAAAGAAATCTGATACAAAACTTCCTCTATATCCCAAAATATTTTTAATTTCAGTATTCTCACTAAAAATAAAATTTGGATCTTCAGGTGAATAAGTTAATAACGATGCCAGTAATGCTAGACCCAATAAAGATACGCAAAATCCAAATATTTCGATAAATCGCTTAATTATAAAACTTAAGATATTGTTAGTTATTTTTTTTATTTCCATAAAAATGAATCAGATAATCACTTTGTATCATTTAATAATTATTGTTAAAATTAAATTTTAAATATGAATATTTGTTTAATAGGAGATAACATTACTAGTTTAACGCTAGCAAAAAACTTGGTTAATAAGAATATTAAAGTTTTTGTTTACCATAATAGAAAAAATAATTTTCAGTATCAATCTAGAATTATTGGTATTTCAAAAAACAATTTAGATTTTTTTAACAATAAAATCTTAAAAATTAAAAAAAATTTGATATGGAAAATAGATGGGATAGATGTTTTTTACAACAAAATTGATAACGATAAAATTTTTAATTTTAATAACTCCGGTGATACAATTTTCTCAACAATTAAACATGCTGATCTCTATAAAATTTTAAATGAAAATTTAAATAAAAATGTTTTGTTTAAAAAAATTTTTATCAAAAAGAAAAATTTTTATGAAAAAGTCATAAAAGAAAACAAATATAAATTAATTATAAATTGTGAATCTAATAACGAAATTTCAAAAAAATACTTTTACAATAGAATTATTAAAGATTATGAAAGTTATGCTTATACGACATTAATAAAACATAATTACTTTAATAATTTAAGAGCAATCCAAATTTTTACAGAAATAGGACCTATTGCTTTTCTGCCTATTTCAAATTATGAAACATCAATTGTTTATTCAATAACTAAAGATAAATTTAATTTTAGTGACAATGACATTAAGAATTTAATTAAAAAGTATAATAAAAATTATGTAATTAAAAGTTTTGGCAAAGTAGAGAAATTTAAATTAAATTTTTCAATTTTAAGAAACTATTATAATAAAAGCATTTTATCATTTGGTGACAGCATTCATAGAATCCATCCTCTTGCAGGACAAGGATTTAATATGACATTGAGAGATACAAAAGTCTTAAGTAAAATTATTCAGGATCGTATAGAACTTGGTTTAGAGTTGGATTTTGGGGTATATGAAGAATTTGAAAAAAAAACTAAACATCTAAATTATATTTTTGCTACAGGTGTAGATTTTATTCATGAATTTTTTAAATTTGATAATAAAAGTAAAAAAAAATATTTTAACCCTATATTAAAACTGATTGGAAAAAATAAATATTTTAATGAGATCGCAAAAAAATATGCTGATCAAGGTTTGATGTTTTAGACTGTATTTATTGAACTGTAGTATTATTAAAGTTGTCTACAGAATAAATTTTTAAAATTTCTTCTAATTTTTTTTTTCTTGTACTTAAATTTTCTGTTTCAAGCAAAGCTTGCTTTTCTTCTATTGAAAAAGGTGATGCCATTGCCAATGTATTAATTGTCTGATTTAAAGACTGCTTTTTTAATTCTTCCCAATTAATTAAATAACCATTTTTTTCAAATAATGATTTTAAATTTTTAAAAATAAGCTCAAGATCAGAAAATTTAATCTCTTCTTTCTTTGTATTTATATCATTTCTATAATCGTTAAAACTTACTTCAAATTCTCTATAGAGTTTATTATTTTGAACTTCCTTTTGTATTTTGAAACGACTTAAACCATTTAGTACAATTAAATATCTTCCATCATCTGTTTCGTTAAAACTAGTAATTTTTCCTAAACAACCAATGTCAAATAATTCTGGGTTTTGAGTATTAGAATTTTTTTTTGGTTGTATCATTCCTATCATTCGTGAATTTTTCATCGAGTCGTCAACCATACTAATATATCTTGGCTCAAATATATTCAGTGGAACAGTAATTTCAGGAAAAATAATAAAATTAGATAGTGGGAAAACAGGAATTTTATTAGGTAATTCTTCTATTTTTTTCATAAAAATTTATATAATTAACAAATTAAATCAAAATTTACTTATGACAACAAAAAATAATACAATCATTTTATTTTTAACAAAAATGAAACTTTAATTGTTGCTTGCATTAGAAAAAACCTCTAACTATAATCAGTTTTAAATAAGCGGGCGTAGCTCAGTGGTAGAGCGTCTCGTTGCCAACGAGAAGGTCGTGGGTTCAAGTCCCATTGCCCGCTCCAAAAAATAAATTTATATGAGTGATTTAGCAGATAAAAAATGTATTCCTTGTGAAGGCAATATTCCAAGTTTTGATATAACTGAAATACATAAGTATTTAAAAAAAGTTGATGGCTGGGAGGTAAAAGCTGATAATTCAAAAATATATTATTTGATCAAAAAATTCAATTTTAAAAATTTTTTAGAAAGTCAAAATTTCGTTAACAAGGTAGGAGAAATTGCTGAAAAAGAAGGACATCATCCAGACATTTACTATGGATGGGGTTATGCTGAAATTAAAATTTTTACTCATGCTATAAAGGGATTACATGAAAGTGATTTTGTCTTAGCTGCAAAAGTTGATAAAATATCTTAATGTCTAAAGTGTCTAGTTTTTGAAAAAACTAAAATAGTACCTGTCTGATTTGCAAATTTAATTATTTCTTTATCTCTAATTGATCCTGATGGTTGAATTATTGCAGAAATTCCTGCTTGTACTAAAGTTTCAATGCCATCAACAAAAGGAAAAAAGGCATCAGAGGCTGCTAAAATTTGATCTTTATTTTTTGAATTATAAAATTTTTTCATTTTTTCAATAGCAATTTTACAACTGTCCAATCTACTTGGTTGGCCTGATCCAATACCTATAGTTGAATCTTCGCTTGTTAAAACAATTGCATTTGATTTAACATACCTACAAACATTAAAAGCAAAAATTAGATCTTTTAGCATTTTTGTACTTGGTTTTTTTTTAGATACAACATTAAAATCTTTTTTGGTAAAAACTTTATTATCTAAAGTTTGAAGTAACAAAGTGTCAAAGTTTGATATAATATTATACATTTCATTTGATTTAAGATTCGTTGAGTCAATTATTCTTAAATTTTTCTTTTTACTTAATAATTTTAAAGCAACTCTATCAATTCCTTTTCCTATAATAACCTCAAAAAATTGTTTATTAAGCTCAATTGCTAATTTTTTATTTATTTTAAAATTACAAGATACAATTCCTCCAAAAGCGCTTACGGGGTCACATTTTAAAGCTAACTGATAGCTTTTAATTTTATTTTTATTGCTTGAGACTCCACATGGATTTGCATGTTTAACAATTACAACACCTGAATTTTTTGGAAGGGATTTTGATATTAAAAGTGCAGAAAAAATGTCATTATAATTATTGTAGCTTAATTGTTTCCCATTTAATTTTTTTAAGCCTAAATTATTTTTATTAGAATAAATCCCTGCATTTTGGTGAGGATTTTCACCATATCTTAATTTTTCAATTAAATTTCCATAAATTAGTTTTTTATTTGGAAATTTATTATTTGTTTTTATATTGAAATAATTCGAAATTACCGAGTCATAATAAGCCGTCTCAGAAAAAGCTTCAGATGACATTTTTTGTCTAAAAACGAGGCTAGTAGATCCTTTATTTTTTGATAATTCAGAAATTAATTCTCGATATTGCTTTGTATTTGTAACAACCGTCACATCATTAAAATTTTTTGCTGCAGCACGGACCATTGTGGGTCCACCAATATCAATATTCTCTATAATTTTGCTTTGGTTTTTTTTTAAATTTAAAATTTCCTCAAATGGATAAAAATTCACAATTACTAAATCTATTTCGTAAAATTTATTTTTTTTTAAATCTCTCAAATGTGATTTTTTTTTTCTATTTACTAAAATTCCTGCATGAATTTTGGGATGTAAAGTTTTAATTCTACCATCCATTATTTCTGGGAATCCTGTATATTTAGATACTTCTAAACAATCAAAACCTAATTTTATAATTTCTTTATAGGTTCCACCGGAGCTTATTATTTCAATTTTATTTTTTCTTAAAATTTTTAATACAGATTTTAAATTAGATTTATCTGATACAGAAATTAAAGCTTTTTTTACTTTTCTCATTAAATTTTTTCAATTTCCCACTTTATAGTTTGATTGGAGTTTATAGTCACACCTGATAAAAATAAATTTAGATTTTCAGTGAATGAGTTTTTTTTACCAAAATACAATCCAGTTTCAATATCTATTAAATGATCAGAGCAGGAAAATTTCCATCCCGAATTGTCCATTTCTATTAAAACTGCCTTACCATCTTGTGTTTTTGTAACTTTTGTTTCTGGCATAAAGTGAAATCTAATTTCAAAGTTGTATGACTTAGAATTTTTCTTTTTTATTAGTTTATCAATGCCGATCAATTTATTTATATCAGGATAAACCTGTATTTCCCTTTCGTGGATTATTCCATATTTTTTTTGATATCCATCATGAGATCCAGTTACACTCAGATAATCTTTTTCTTGAATTATTTTTTTATTAAAAGTTTTAAATCCCTTATCAATTATAGGATTGCCGTCCTTATCTCTGTTAAAATGACAAACAGAATTATTATCTATTGTTAAAGTTGAATGACTGGCAGTTGACCTTGAAATGTTATTTAATCTATGTTTGTAGTTTTGAAAATAACCTGAATTTGTTATGAGTTTTTTTCCAAGAAAAATTAACTCAAAAGATAATGGACCTGTTTGGTAATTATTAGAAAATTTTTTATCAGGTGAAGAACCAAGATCAATTGCTAATGTAATATTTTTACTTTTTATTATTGAATAACCCCCAATTTCATTGCTTTGATTTTTAAATTTATAACCCTGAGTTTGCAAATACTTATCAAAATCTGAATGATTTATTTCATGATTTCCATTGAATAAAAAACTTGTTTTATTTGTTTGCCATATAAAATTATAAGCCTGTCCGAGGTAATAAATATTCTCATCTAAATATTCTGGTATTTCATTCTGAGACTCTTTTAATAATTCTCGAATTAGAACAAAGTATTTCAAATAGAATATTAATTGTCTTAAACTTCTAGATTTAGGGAAACCTTCATTATCAAATGATACATCGGAAATTTTTTTTAATAATTTTAAACCGTAATTTAAAACTTTATCATCTTTGTATGAAAGACCAGTTAAAATAATAGCAGAACATCCGATCATTTTATCATTTACCAAGTCTGATCTACCTATCTCATTAATTAAATGATTAATTTGTTTTTTAACAATATAATTAAATTTTTCTTTAAAATCGTTATTACTTTCTTCATAAGTGAGTGTTGAATTTGAAATCCAAGAAATTATTCTTTTTGAAAGAGTATCTATCTCCCAGTTTTTTCGATTATAGTTTTGGTTATTTTCAATCCAATTTAATATTATTGATTGTGTAATCTTTTTAGATGATTTTAGATCAAGACTAAACAACCAAAAAAAATTATGTAATTTTTTATAATCCTTTTCTTTTATTGATGAATTTGTCCAAATTGAATTAAGAAAAAAATCATCTATTTTTTTTCTTTTTTTATCGTATTTAACTAGACAGCTTAAAATATTCAAACTGGGTTTATACTCTAAAATCTTATTATCTATTTTTGATATTTTTTTATTATAAAAATTTGAATTTAAATAAATTTTTCTTATTTGGTTTGATATATAAAAAAAAAATTCATTAATAAAATTCAAAGAATTTCTTATAACCATCTGCTAAAATAATTTAAGCGTTTTAATATTTTTTTTTAAATCTCCATTATTTTCTCTAAAGACTGTAGTTCCAGATACCAATATATTTGCACCTGCATTTATTACATCTTTCGAATTAGAAAAATTAATTCCACCATCTACTTCTATATCAAATTCTAATTTTCTTTCTTTTTTAATATTACTTAAATCTTTAATTTTATTTAAAACATCTGAAATAAACTTCTGTCCTCCAAATCCTGGATGCACACTCATAATTAATACTAAATCTATTTTATCTAAATTTTTTTCTATAACTTCTAATTTAGTATCTGGATTTAAAGAAACACCAACTTTCTTTTTGTAATTTCTAATTTCTTTTATCGAATCTTCTAAAGAATCTGTTGCCTCTGGATGAATTGTAATTATATCTGCTCCAGCATCAGCATAATCCTTAATATATTTATGAACTGGAGAAATCATTAAATGAACATCAAAAGGTATATTGGTATATTTTCTCAAATTTTTAATTACTGGTGGCCCTATTGTTAAGTTAGGAACAAAATGTCCATCCATTACATCAACATGTATCATATCGGCTCCACCTTCCTCTAATCTTTTTATTTCACTACCTAACTGACTAAAATCAGCCGACAGGATAGATGGTGATATTTTTATTTTTTTCATTGATTGCTAGAATACTAGTATCAATTTTGTTTTTTAATTTGAATTAATTTTTTCCAAAAATTTGGTAAATTTGTATTGCAATGTCACTTTCTAGAGGAAATGATAGCATTCCCATAACAGAATACCCCAATAAATACGGCATAAGGTAAAACCTAAACATATAAAAAAACCAAGCTACATAAAGAGGGACAATTGGCTTTATTATAAATGATGGGGTTATAGGTTGAAATAATTTTATTAATGGATCTGTTAGTTTCACAAACGCTTTCATAAAAAAGAACTCGGAGTCCTCTTTTTGAAAGATATTCATCCCAACCCTACCGATTAATGTCCACATAATAACTCCCATTACATAATCAATAAAATATACCAGCGGATGAAAGTTTGCAGACATAAGAGACTAAAAATTCTTAATATAAAAGGGGCGAAAAAATTCGCCCCTTAAAATGAAATTTATTTAATGTTGTTTTCCAAGTACTGTTCTACCGCTTGGTATACGTACTTCATCAACCATTCTTTGAGTTGCAGCATCTGGTGCAGGTGTCATTAAACTAACAACTATCATAGATACCAAACTAACTAATGATCCAACTATTCCAAATGTAAGTTGAGTTACACCCCAGAATCCAGCTCCACCATTACGTACCCAAACTAGATACGCTGTACCAGAGATTAGACCTAGAAGCATTCCTGCAATAGCACCCTGTGCGTTTGCTCTCTTCCACCATACTCCTAATACAAGTGGGAAGAACAATCCTGACATAGCAAAGTCAAAAGCCCATATAACCGAACCTAAGATACCTTGAATTTCAAGAGCAGCAATAGACGCTCCGGCAAAACCAATTATGAAAAGTAGTACCCTTGCAACAATTAGTCTTTTCTTAGTTTCTGCTTTAGGGTCAATGATCTTATAATATAAGTCATGAGACAAAGCGTTTGCAATCGCTAGAACCAAACCATCAGCAGTACTCATGGCAGCAGCCATACCTCCAGCAGCAACCAGACCTGAGATTACATATGGTAATCCTGCAATTTCTGGTGTTGCTAACACAACGGCTTTACCACCCATGAAAAACTCATTTAACTCAAGAGTTCCATTTCCGTTAAAGTCGCTTACAAACATTAAGTTTGCTTGGTTCCAGTTTTGGTACCAATCTAATGCTTGAACATCTGCTATTGATTTACCAATAATTCCTGTCGAAAGTGTTGGGTCCATCAATGATAGTTTTGATAAAGTCGCTAACATCGGCGCAGAAGAGTAAAGTAGGAATATAAAGAATAATGACCAACCTACTGATCTTCTAGCTGATTTTACGCTTGGAGTTGTAAAATATCTCATCATAACGTGAGGTAATGATGCTGTTCCAGCCATCATACATACCGCTAATGAAATAAATGCCCAAGGTGTAGCATTAACTGAAGAGTGAGCTTTAGTTATACCAGCCAAACCTTTTGGCACTGTAGCTAAATCAGCTGCAGAATTTTTAACTGTTCCAAGGCCAAATTGGCTTTCAAGATCAGCAATTCTAGCAACCTCATCCGCTAACATTACATGTGGAAAGAATCCAGCGCCCATTTTATTACTTATCCAGAATACTGGTATTAAGTATGCAATAATTAAAACAATATATTGGGCAACTTGCGTCCAGGTTACTGCACGCATTCCTCCTAGCATTGAACATATAAGTATACCTGCAAGTCCTATATAAACTGCTATCTCAAATGGAATATCCAATGCTACAGAAGCAATTGTTCCTGTTGCATTAATTTGAGCAGTCACATAAGTAAATGAAGCAACTGTTAATACGATTACTGCACATACTCTAGCTACGTTACCACCATACCTTGTACCTATAAAATCTGGGACCGTATAACATCCAAATTTTCTTAAGTAAGGTGCTAGTAATGAAGCAACTAGTACATATCCACCTGTCCATCCAACTAACAACGCCATATATCCATAGCCTTTGAAGTATATTCCACCTGCCATTGCAACGAATGATGCACCAGACATCCAGTCTGCTGCGGTAGCCATTCCGTTGAATACGGTAGGAACTTGTCTTCCCGCTACGTAATAAGCGTCAAGTTGAAGTGTACGTGATAGATAACCAATAAGTGCATAGATACCAACAGTGAATGCTACAAAAGCAATTCCTATTGCCTTAGCAGTCATACCTGCTTGCTCTGCTATTGCCATTAAGATTATGAATACAAGGAAACCTCCAGTATATATCCCATAAACCTTAGGCAAATTATCTATAAATTTTCCTTTAATCATTTAGTCATCCTCTCTTTCGGTAAAACCAAATTCTTCATCTATTTTTTCTTGTCTATTTGCAAACCAGAAAATTAGTATTACAAAAATTCCAAGCGACCCTTGACATGTCATATAATATGACAAAGGATATCCTAGAGGTCTAAAACTAGATGCTTCCATTTCGGCTCCAAAGAAAAAGATGCCTATTGAGAAAACAAACC
Source organism: uncultured Pelagibacteraceae bacterium (assembly GCA_902579215.1). Classification (GTDB taxonomy): domain Bacteria; phylum Pseudomonadota; class Alphaproteobacteria; order Pelagibacterales; family Pelagibacteraceae; genus Pelagibacter. The sequence continues at coordinate 45,594 of CACHGH010000003.1, read as the reverse complement.
AGATTGCTAAAGTTACAAATAGCAAACCTCTAGTTTTTTCCCAGTGTTGTGCTTGTTTTGACATTTTTTTTCTCCCTATAGTTTAAAAGAAACGAGCATACTTATATTAACCAATAATTAAACCCTTAAAAACTATAGTAATATCAAGCTTTATATAATATAAAACAACCCCAAGTAGTAAATGGCTCTTAAATATAAATTTAATCTGAAAGATATAAGAATTGAAGATTTTAAGCTTTACCTTTTTTCTTTATTTAAGGCTTTTATACCAAAGAGAAAAATTAAAAATATAAAAGATCTTACAGAATTTATTCAAAAAAAATCTGCTTGGGTTTCACAAGTTACCTTATATGGTTATTTAAAGACAAGGATAGGAACAAGATATGTTTTAATGTTTGATGATGAGATTTTTTTATCATCAATAAATAAAGCAAAATGGAATATTTATTCCGTAGCTCTTCAGGATCTTATTTTTTATACCCTTTCATACTTGAAAGTTTTTCATAATTATAATGCAACAAATAAAGCAAACGAACTATATGATGAAATTTTAAATAATGAAAAAAGAAATGGAATGCCTGAAGAAATTATTTCGAGAGGTAAGGAAAAATTTAATGCAAGAATGCAGAAAATTGATTGGGAAAAATATTACAAGTCTTGGCCATTTAATGAGAGTGCTTTAGCTTTATATGAATGGGCTCCTGTTGCTGAAGAATTAAAAACTTTAGATAGAAAAATAGTTTTAAATTCAATGATCTTAAAATGGGAAAATATTCAAAATGAATTTATTAAACTAATTAGGTTTTAAGTATTTTTTCTATTATCTACTAAGCTCTTAACAACACTAGGATCAGCCAAAGTAGTTGTATCACCTAGTTGATCATGTTCATTTGCAGCTATCTTTCTTAAAATTCTTCTCATAATTTTTCCAGATCTTGTCTTGGGCAAACCAGGTGCAAACTGTATAAAGTCTGGTGTTGCAATTGGGCCTATTTGTCTTCTTACCCAGTGTTTAAGATCTCTTTCTAATTCTCCATCTTCTTTTTCACCAGCATTAAGAGTTACATAACAATATAAACCATTACCTTTTATATCATGAGGAAAACCTACAACAGCAGCTTCTGCTACTTTTGAATGAGCCACAAATGCACTTTCAATTTCAGCAGTTCCTAAATTATGACCTGAAACTATAATTACATCGTCTACTCTCCCTGTTATCCAATAATAACCATCTTTATCCCTACGACATCCATCACCTGTAAAATATTTTCCATCAAATTGTGAAAAGTAAGTATCTATAAATCTTTGATGATCTCCATAAACCGTTCTCATTTGGCCAGGCCATGATTGAGCAATACAGAGTCTTCCCTGCGCTTCTCCTTTTAAGACCTTACCATCTTTATCGACTATAACTGGTTTTATTCCATAAAATGGTTTAGTTGCAGACCCAGGTTTTAAATCAATGGCCCCTGTTTGTGGACTAATTAATATACCTCCTGTTTCTGTTTGCCACCAAGTATCCACAATAGGACATTTAGAGTCACCGACAGTTTTATAGTACCATTGCCAAGCCTCTGGGTTAATTGGCTCTCCAACAGTTCCTAATATTTTTAGAGATTTTCTTGATGTTTTTTTTACAGGACCATCACCTTCTCTCATTAAAGCTCTTATAGCAGTTGGAGCAGTATAAAAAATATTTACTTTGTATTTATCAACTATTTGCCACCATCTAGAAAAGTCAGGATAAGTTGGTATCCCTTCAAACATTATGGTCGTTGCTGCATTTGAGAGAGGCCCATAAATGATATAACTATGTCCAGTAATCCATCCAATATCTGCAGTACAAAAATAAATATCTTTTTGTTTATAATTAAAAATATATTGATGTGTCATTGATGCATAAACCATATAGCCCCCAGTTGTATGCAAAACACCTTTTGGTTTTCCTGTTGAACCAGATGTATATAAGATAAATAGAGGATCTTCAGCGCTCATTTCTTCTGGTTCACAATTAGAAGAGACTTTTTTTGTTATTTCATGATACCAAACATCTCTCCCGGGATTCCAGTTTATAAAATTTCCAGTTCTTTTAACAACAATACATTTTTTTACATTTGGGCAATTAATTAAAGCTTCATCCGTAGTAGCTTTTAGGGGAATTGTTTTTCCACCCCTAACACCTTCATCAGCTGTTATTACATAGTCTGATTTACAGTCGTTAATTCTTCCAGCTATACTTTCAGCAGAAAATCCTCCAAAAATAATTGAGTGTACAGCTCCTATTCTTGCACATGCAAGCATTGTATAAGCTAATTCAGGTATCATTGTTAAATAAATTGTAACTCTGTCACCTTTTTTAATACCTAATTCTTTTAAAGCGTTAGCAGTTTTAGAAACTTCCTGGTGCAGTTGTTTGTAAGTTATTTTTTTTTGAACTTTTGGATCATCACCAACCCAAATTATAGCAGTCTTATCTTTATTTTTTTTTAAGTGTCTATCAATGCAATTTGCAGATGCATTTAATGTCCCATCTTCGTACCATTTGATATGAACATCTTCTTTACTGTACCTAACATTTTTAATTTTTTTATATGGTTTAATCCATGTAATTCTTTTTCCTTCTTTTCTCCAAAATTCCTCATTATTTTTTAGTGATTTTTTATATTTTTTTTCATATTCACTTTTGTTAATAAAAGCTTTATTAATCCATTCTTTTTTAGTTTTAACTATAAGTTCGTTACTCTCTAGTTTTTTTTTAGTTTTCTTTTTAAATTTTCTTAGAGTTCTTTTTTTTCTTTTAACAGTTTTTCTTTTTTTTCTTTTTGTCATGATAATTTTTTTTAGATATTACCCATCTTGTTTATGATTTTCCAGCTTTTAGAATCTATGGAAATTACTGATAACCTGCTTTGTTTTACTAGTGATAAATGAATTAAATCTTTATTTTTTTTAATATTTACAAGTGGAACAGGTTTATTTAACATTTTTTTAAACTTAACTTGTACAGCGACAAATTTTTTTTTTTTATCTGTTATATCTAAAAACGCTGGCTTTACTATTTCTACAATACCAACAATTTCTTTTCCTATATTTGAGTGATAAAAAAAACAAAGATCACCTTTTTTCATCTTTTTTAAATTATTTGCAGCTTGATAGTTTCTAACTCCATCCCAAGACACACCTTTTAATCCTGCTTTTTTTTGTTGATATATAGACCATACATTAGGTTCAGATTTAAGTAGAAAATATGATCTTGCCATATTTTATAGGATAAATTTTTTTTAATAATTAAACAATATTTTTTTTAATTTAACTTAAGAAAGTTTTCTATTAATTGATTTTTCGAAGAAATACTGAATTGGTTCCTTTTCATTTTCTCCCTCACAAGATCTTTCAATGAAATAGGATGGCTTATCTTCTGCAAAAGGTACAGGTACAGTTATCTCAGATGTTCTGTAATTTTCTTCATGTATACTTATTCGCTTCATAGATAGATAATAATCACCATTATCATCAAATGATTTGTAAGGATAAATAAAAGTTTTAAAATTTTTAAGATTTAACATTTGATCCCATTCTAAAAAAACATCCCAAATTTTTTTAAAAATATTAGACTGTTCATTGTTTAAATCTAAACTGTCAAAGTGATTTATAGAAATAAGTTGTTCAAATTTTCTATTTTTATTGTTTTTGTAAAATACATCGTTATTATCAATTAAAAATTGTGATACTGTTAATTTATTTATCAGAGGAATTTTTTCATCATCAACTGTTTCAAAATAATATTCTCCATTTTTTAACTGAACGCTTGCCATAATTGGTTTACAGGTAAATATTTTATCCTCTGCGTAAGAATATGAAGAGATTAATATTAAAAATACAATTAAATGGAGAGAAATAAACCAAAACAATCGCATTATATTTTAGAACATAACTAGTTGGTTTTATTAGGACTAAAATATGTTTTTATAATGATTTTTTTAATTTTTTTATAAATATAAATGGGAATTACTCCAAATATAATTAATTCGTAAATCACTAATTTTATCTAATAAAAAAATATGGTCTAAATTTGCTTAATCAAATTTTACAAGTTCTTCATTTTTTGCGTCATATTTAAATTTGATAATTTCACCACTAATTATTAGTTGAATAACTCTTTCAATAATTTTAATAGGAATAACATACCATTCTTTAGGTTGAATATTCTTTCCATTTCTATCTGCTATTTTTATGTTTAAACATTTTTCTTGAAAAAAAGTATGTATTAAATTTTCAAATTTTTGTGGATTTAAATTAAAAACTTTGTAGCTAGAAACAATTTTAACAGGTGACATTAAATAAGTGGGATCATTTTCAGCACCTTTTGTTCTTTCTTCAACGGATGTAGTGCAGTAACCAATTTTATATAAGTCTTTAATAACCTGTATTTCGGGTTTATTACTTAAAGATGATAATACATATATATGGCCTGATAGTTTGTCTTCTTTATTGATTCCACCTAAGTTTTCATCAAATTCTTTTAAAGATTCATCGTTACTTCTAATTACTGTACTTCCGTTATTATATAGTTCTTTTTGAAGTGACCGTAAGTACATATTTGATTCCATTCCATTTTCAAAAATACATCTTGTTCTTGGATCATCTCTCTTTCTTGTTCCCTGACTTTTATCATTAAATCTTTTAATGTTTTTTCCTTCAATTTTTTCTAAAAAAAGTAAAATACCATCTAAAATATAATATCCACCTTCTTTGCAATGATTATCTTTAAAAACTAAAATCTTTCTTTTTCCAGATGTAATTTCCTTCTGAACTATCTTGAATTGATCTTCAAATTTATGAAAATTTTTACATGGTTTTCTTCTAGCAACAAAGTCTGTTTTTGATTTAATTTTTGGAATATTTCTTATGTTGAATATATCTTCGTTTTCATCACTTAATAATCCAAGATAATCATTTTCTAAAACATCATCTACTGTTTTAGGCTCTTTGACATTTTTTAATAAGTTATGTTTATCAAAATTTTTTAGAATGCTTGCTTTTTCAAAATCTTTCCTCAATTCAAAAAGTCTACTAAATAATTTCCTTTCATTAATATTATTAGACTTTTTTGGCTCAATACCAAATTCGTCTACAAATTTATTTATTTCTTCAAAAGAATCTTTTAACCTTTGATCTGGGCTTATAGTTTGAGCAACTTGTATTTTTAATATACCTAAGGGATCTTCTTCTAAGATTTTACTTAGTTCTTGTTTAAAATTGATCATATATTAACTTTTTTGACGTTTTTTATTTTTTAGAAAAATTATTGCTTCGGCCATTCTTCTTTCAAGAGGATCTACCGAACTTATTTTTGGTTCTCTACCATATTTATTAATGAATTTACCAATCTTTTCTTTATATAAAATAACAGCCTCTTCTTCTGTCATCAAAATTTTTTGAGACTCAATCGTATCACCTATAACTTTTAATAAACTTTTATTTATGCTTTTTGACAATACTTCAAAAGCTTTTTGAAATGGATTTATTTTATCAATAAGATCTATATGAAGATCGTCAATATTAATAAATTTATCAGCCATTCTAACAAATCTTTTATCACCGACATGCTTAATCTCTCCATTTTTAATTGTTGAGTCTACTAAAACATGTTGTCGAATTTCTTCCACCTCATCTTTTGTTAACTCAGGATATTTTTCTTGAATTATTTTTGGAATCAAAACTTGGTTCATTACTTCTGGTTCAACATTTCCTGGCATGGCTTTAAGCATATTGTCATCTTGAAGAATTGAAGCTTTTAAGTCGTTGAGATCACTTTCAATTATTTGTTTGACTTTTTTTGAACTTGGTTCTTTAAAACCTCCTACTGAAATGGTCCCAGGCTCATGAATTTCTCCCTTGTGTTTAGATTTAAAATTTACATGTGGTGCCAATACTTGTTCCATTAATAGGGATGCTGTTATTGCTTTTAACATATTATTTACCGATAGTTTAACTTCACTGTCAGCTACATCGGGTTGAGCGATTAAGTTTGTAAATTGAGAGTGAGTTTTATTTGAACTATCTCTAGTGGCTCTTCCTATAATTTGAATAATTTCTGTTAAAGATCCTCTATATCCAACTGTAAGAGCGTGTTCACAATATGGCCAATCAAAACCTTCTTTTGCCATGCCCAATGCTATGATTATATCTATATCATCAACATTCTTTAGAGATCTTAGATAGTTTACAATTTTATCCCTATCTTTTTGATTATCGTTAACTAAATCTGCAACTTTTATAATTTTACCGTCCAATTTTCTTTTGACAAATATAACTCCTGTTTTTGAATCTTGTTTTTCAACAGTTCCAATAATATCCAAAATAGTATCAACCTCCTTATGCTTATCTTTTGTAGATTCTCCTGCATTTACATTTGGAATATGAAGTATTGTTTTTTGATCAGTATCAAGAACTTTTGATATAGCTGACAAGTATCTTCCTTGGTAAAAATGATATCCTATTCCAAGTGACTTTAAAAATTTATAACCATTTAATTGTTCATAATAGTTGTATGTAACTTTTGTAAATTTGATTTCGTCCTCAGGAAGTAAAACTGGCAAACTGTCTCCTCTAAAATACGAGCCTGTCATTGCTATAACATGCGCATTTGATTTTGACATTACTGTATTTAAAACCTCACCTAATCTATTTTCTATTGCTGCAGAAACATGATGAAACTCGTCAATAGCTAGTAAAGTATCATCAAAAGACGAAATCTTTAACTGATTGAACGCAAATCTTAGTGTTGCATGTGTACAGATTAATATTGTTTCTTTTTTATCCTCAATAAAATTTCTAAAAGCCCTTACCTTTCTATCGTCTCCTCCTGGAGTACATAAATTATAATCTTCATTATAATCCCAGTCCGCAAAAAAACCACTCTCTGTAAGTTTTACCCTCTCGAATGAGGAACCAATAACTTTTTCAGGAACTGCAACTATTACTTTTTTAAGTCCTTGATTATAAAGTTTGTCTAATCCTAAAAACATTAATGCTCTTGACTTTCCTGAGGCAGGAGGAGCTTTTAGCAAAAGATATTGAGAGTCTTTACTTTCAAATGCTCTTGCTTGCATTTCTCTCATACCGTATTTGTTTGTTTGGAGACTTTTTCCAGTTTGCTGATATTCTACATCTATAAAATTAGTCATTTTCTAAACAAGAAAGTTATCTTTTTTATTATTTTTATATAACTTTAAAAGTATATATAGTTTTTTAATATTATCCAAACTTGGATTAATTCCATAAATTTTATCTATATAACTATCAATTTTCGTATGAATTTTTTTTAACTCAAAAGGCATATTATTTGGCATATACAATTCTGCTAATGTTTTTTCTGTAAACTTTTCTCTTATATCAATTAACTCAAAACCCAGTTCGTCTAAATTGTTTTTTTCAACTTGACTAATATTAGGGAAAGGGAAAGTATTATAACAAAGCATTATTGAATATCTTGGAGTTGACCCAAGTGTGCCACCCACAAATGAAGCCCAGTCAGAATGTAATTTTGAAGATAAAACTGTAAATATATAAAATGGCGGATCATATATTACCTGGCTTGAGTCAGGGATAATTATACTTTTATCCAAAAAACCAACAGTTAAAAACTCTCTTTTTTCTGAAGTATGTCTGGGTATTATTATGCTATTTTTTTTCGCAACATTTAAATCTCTAAATTGATATGGCCTTGAAGATAATTTTTGAGTACCTTTGTCTTTACTTGATAATCTAAAATTTTTTACTCTATTTACTCGATTTTTAATAAATTTTGAGTTTAAAGCTTCTTCTAAATCCTTTTTTTCAATCCATAAACAATATCTTTTTTTTCCGTTAATATACTCCTCAGCTCCCATAAGAGATTTAACAAATTTTTCATTCTTTTTATTTTCATTTATTAATTCATTTTTTTCATCATGAGATAATATTAAATTTCCCCCATCCAATGGCATATTTCCAAAAGACATTTTTGGTAAATTTGAAATTGATGAACGAGATTTAAAAACTATAACATCTGGTCCATCATTTAGATATGCATTTATAAACTTTACGGTATGTATTTTATTTTCTTCAAAAATTCTTTTTTGTTCTATATCTTTACCTTTATTTTTTTTTTTTAATCCAATTATAGTACAAACTACACCAGCCTTGTTTTTTGCATTGTTTGTCCAATTAAAACTTTTATAAGTAAAAAATATTTCTATATCCAGTTCAAACATATTTGGCCATAAAATAGAAATTTGTTCTCCCTGAAAAATTGAGGTAGTTGAAACAAATGCAAGTTTTGCATTATTTTTTGAGATATATTTTGCTCCTAAAATAAACCAACAAGATATATAATCTAGAATGTTAGCTCCTTTTTTTTCATTAAATACTCTTTTAATATCATTTTTATGTGTGATTTTTTGTTTTTTTGGACCTAAATATGGAGGATTTCCAATTAAAAAAATTTCAGATTCTTGATCATTTTTACAAAAATTTGACCAATCAACATCTGTCGAATTTTTACAAATTATATTTCCTGGTTCAGACAAGGGTAACGTTGGTCTATGTTCATTAAGGATATCCTCATAAATATTATGCATTTGGTGTTGTGCTATCCATAAAGATAATTTGGTCGTCTCATGAGCATAATCATCAACTTCAATCCCATAGAATTGGGATAACTTTATACCCGACTGAGTTATTAGCCACTCAGTATTATCTATTTCTCTTAATTTTTTTAAAATTTCAATTTCTAATCTGTATAATTCTTTAAAAGCTACAACTAGAAAATTACCAGAACCACACGCAGGATCAAAAATTTTAATATTATAAATTTTACGTAATATTTTATTTAATTTTTTTTTATCATTGTCAGCCTCATAAAAAGCATCATATAAATCATTTAAAAATAATGGCTTTATTACTCTTAAAATATTAGTTAATGACGTGTAATGCATGCCAAGTTCTTTTCTTTCTCCATGAATAACAACCGCTTGCATCATAGATCCAAAAATATCTGGATTAATTGAATTCCAGTCTAAATCACCACATTCAATTAACAATTTTCTTGATGCAAACGACATTTTAGGAATTTTATAATCATTTTTAAATAATCCACCATTAACATATGGGAATGATTTAAAATAATTTGGAAGATTAGATCTATTATTTGTTTTTAATACTTTAAATAATTTTTCAAGATATGAATCTAAATCACTACCGTCTTCTGAAGTATGAGAGATAATTGATTTTGTAAACAAGCGCTTTTCAAAAATATATGCATCCTCAGCAAACAAGCAGAATAACAATCTTGAAAAAAAAATGTTTAAACCATGCCTATCTCTACTACCTTCAAGAAAATTCATATTATCTTTAATTAGGGAATCGTATAATTTTCCCATTTTATAAGCAGCTTTTATATCTGCTTGATTTTCAATAATATCTTCTGCTTTTTCTAAACCACATAATGGTAAGAAAAAATCAACATTTTTTAATAATTCTTTTAATTTAATATCTAGAGTTGACTTTGTTTTTGTATCTACGGATAAAATATCTTTAAAGTCTGTAACAATAAGAAATCTTATCCTATTTTTTTCTATAATTTTATTTTTAGATATTTCATCTATAATATCATGAATATCTTCATCATGTTGTGTTGTATAAAAGTATATTTTTTTTTTCCAAATTATTTCACCTTTTTTTTTAGATAAATTATAGTCACCTTCTTTAATTCTTTTAATAGTAGATTTTGGTTGATTGTAGGCTTCTAAAAAATTATAAATAAAATTATCTTTGTCATTTTTATCTAATACTTTTTTTAATTTAGTTTCAATATTTTCAACAATAGACATTTAAAATAATTTAGCACAATTTAAAAAGTCGTGCTATACGATGTGCTATACATTTACTGATTATAATTAGCCCTAATCAACATTTTTAATCGTAAAGTTAATTTAAAGGTTAGTGGGAGTCGGTAGAGTCTTAATAATGTATGGTAAGCTTTGGTTTGAGTAACCAGTATTGCATTATAATTTTACACCAGCACCTTTTAAAAAAATTGCTTTTTCATCAAGCGCCCATCTTGGTTTTGCAGGATAATCTAATTTGTTGAAATTTTTTTTTTTGAATTTTTCTAAACCAACCATAGCTATCATTGCCGCGTTGTCACTACAAAGATTTAAAGGAGGAAAAATTGGTTCAAATTTTTCTTCTAAGCTAAATTTTTCTAATTTTTTCCTGATTTGTTTATTAGATGCTACTCCACCAGCAATTACAAAAATATTTTTTTTACTTAGGTTATTTTTTTTAAATTCATTAAATGCAATTTTAGTTTTTTTTAGCAATATTTCTTCAACAGTTTTTTGAAAACTTGCTGCAAGATCATATTTTTCTTTTTTTGTTTTAATTTTTTTTGAAATTTTCAGAACAGCTGTTTTAAGTCCTGCAAATGATAAATTACATCCACCTTTATTTATAATCGGTTTTGGCAAGTTAAATTTATTTTTATCTCCCAGTTTTGCGTATTCTTCAATTTTGGGACCTCCAGGAAATTCTATTCCAATTAATTTTGCCGTTTTATCAAAAGCTTCGCCAAGCGCATCATCAATTGTGGTTCCCAATCTTTTGTAGTTTCCCAAACCTTTAACATTTAAAAATTGAGTGTGGCCTCCAGAAATTAAAAGTAATAAATATGGATAGTTTATTTTTGAATTAAGTTTAGGACTTAAAGCGTGCCCCTCAAGATGATTAACTGCAATAAAAGGTTTATTTAAAGAACATGCAATAGTTTTTCCAAAATTTAGACCAACGGATAAACAAACAATAAGACCTGGACCAGCAGTCGCTGCAACAGCATCTATATCTTCAATTTTAACATTGCTATCTGCAATTGCTTTTTTTGCTATCAAATCAATTTTTTCGATATGAGATCTTGCTGCCAATTCTGGCACCACGCCACCAAATTCTTTATGAACATCTACTTGACTTGAAACAATATTTGATAAAATTTTTGTTTTATTGTTGTTTTCTTCAATTATAGATACGGCTGTTTCGTCACAACTAGACTCAATTCCCAATATTGTTATCTTTCTCTTCATTAAATAAATAAATTTAAATATTATTTATGAAGTATAAATTAATTAAATGAAAAGCAAAAAAATTATTATAGGATCTCGAGGCAGTAAATTGGCCTTAATTTATGCAGAAAGAGCTAGAGAAAAACTCTTAAATTTTTGCTCAGAGGTTGAAATTAAAAAAATTGTAACTGATGGTGATCTAAATCAGAAAGATAGACTGTCAGATATTGGTGGCAAGGGACTTTTTTCAAAAAAAATTGAAAACAATCTAATCAATAACCAAATTGATATTGCTGTTCACGCTTTAAAAGATATGCCATCCGAGGAACCAGAAGGCCTTATTACAAATTGTTTTTTAGAGAGAAATGATCCAAGGGAAGTTTTGATAAGTAAAAATAATAATCAAATTATAAATTTAAAAACAAATTCTGTTGTTGGCACATCATCTTTAAGAAGAGAATATCAACTAAAAAGAATTAGGAATGATCTTAAATATAAACTCATTAGAGGTAATGTTGATACAAGGATAAATAAACTTAATGATGGTTTATATGATGCAATTATTTTAGCTTATGCAGGACTTAAATCATTAAATATAGATAAACAAATTTCACAAATTTTTTCTACCCAAGAGATCATTCCAAGTGTTGGACAAGGTGTTGTAGCTCTACAATGTAGAAAAAATGATAGGCATACCCTAGAGTTATTAAGTAAAATTAATCATGAAAAAACAAGTATTTCTGTAAATGCAGAACGGTATTTTTTGAAAGTGTTAGAGGGCGATTGCGAAACTGCTGTTGGAGCTTTTGCATATGTTGAAAATGATGTAGTTAACTTAAATGCAGAATTATTTTCTATTGACGGTAAACAAAGATTTTATCATCACTCAAAAAAAGATATAATGCTTTCTAAAGAATTAGGTTTGGAAGTTGGAGGAATTCTTAAAAAAGTATCTAAAGATTCATATAAAAGATAGTATGCACATTTTATTAACCAGACCTTTGGAAGACAGTACTGAATTAATAATAAGATTTCAGAAACTTGGTCATGTAGTTTCTCATATGCCAGTAATTAAAATTGAAAAAAAAAATTATGAGAATTTAAATTTTTTTGACTACAAAGGAATTATTTTTACTAGTTCTAATTCCATTAAATTTTTAGATAGTAAAGAATTAGATAAAAAAATAAATTGTTTTTGTGTAGGAAATGCTACTGAAAAGCAAGCACTTAAAGCTGGATTCTCAAACGTATATTCTGCAGATGGCAATGTAGCAAACTTAAAAGAATTAATTTTACAAAATTTTAATCCCGCTGATGGAAAATTACTTTATGTAAGTGGAGAGATAATTTCTTCAAATTTAGATCAGCATTTAATATCAGAGGGCTATAATATTAAGCGAATAATAAATTACATTGCTAGGCCAGTTGAAAAGATTAATGATGAATTTATAGAAAAATTGAAATTAAAAATGCCAGGAATAGTATTTATCTATTCTCAAAATAGTGCAATTAACTTTTTAAATATTATTAAAAATCATGGTCTAAATAACCTTTGGAAAGATACGAATTTAATGTGTTTAGGTGAAAAAACCTCTAGTATTTTAAATGAAATTAAATGGAAAAAAATTTTTCTTTTTAATCCTGGCGAAGAAGAATTTTTGCTATATAAAATTTAGATATGGAACTATTTAATAATTTTAAGTCATTATTTTTGGAAGTATGGAATAAAGGAATTCTCGGTGTAGATATATTTCAAATTTTAATTGGCTTAGGAATTTTTTTAATTTTTTTAATTTTTAGAGGAATAATAAGTAAATTAATTATTAAAAGATTAAAAAGTTTAGCAAAAAAAACTTCAAATAAGCTTGATGACTCTTTTGTTTTAGCAATGGAAGGCCCAGCTAGATTTTTACCAATTGTTATCGGTTTTTTTATTGCAAGTTATTATATGACTTTTTCTGAAGATAGTAGAGCAATTGTCGATACAATTAACAGAACATTAATTACCATTTTTATTTTTTGGGTTATGCACCAAGTGATAGAACCAATTTCGTATATTTTAACTGGACTAAATAAAATATTAACAAGAGAACTAATCGGATGGATTATTAAATCATTAAAAATATTAATTTTTATTTTAGGAGTTGCGGCAGTTTTAGAACTTTGGGGTATAAAAATAGGTCCAATAATCGCAGGATTAGGTTTGTTTGGTGTTGCAGTTGCCTTAGGGGCACAAGATCTATTCAAAAATTTAATTTCAGGCATATTAGTTTTAGTTGAGAAAAGATTTAAAATTGGAGATTGGATTTTAGTAGAAGATATAATTGAAGGTATTGTTGAAAAAATAGGATTTAGATCAACAGTCATAAGAAAGTTTGATAAATCAATAGCTATAATTCCAAATTTTCAATTTGCTGAAAATGCAGTTATTAATATTAGCCAAACTACAAATTGGATTATTAGTTGGACAATTAATTTACAATACGACACAACAGTTGATCAGCTCAAAAAAGTTAGAAATGAAATCGAGAGTTATATTAAAACTAATAAAGATTATAAACCTGATCTAGGTTATGCAGTAAGAGTTGATAAATTTGCAGATAGCTCTATTGATATGTATATTCGTTGCTTTACCCAAACTGATGACTGGGATGAATGGCTAGCTGTTAAAGAAAGACTTGCAATTGAAATTAAACAAATTGTTGAAAAAAATAATGCTGCCTTCGCATTTCCTAGCCAGTCAATATATGTTGAAAAAAAATGATAGCCATCTTTTATTTACTACTTCAAATTTTAAAAATTTATTCTTATGTAGTCATTGCAAATGTAATTGTAAGTTGGTTAATTGCTTTTAATATTTTAAATACTCAAAATAGATTTGTTTATTCAATTTTAGAACTTACTTATAAATTGACTGATCCAATACTTAATAAAATTAGGAGATTTTTACCAAATTTAGGAACGCTAGATATTTCTCCTGTAATCTTACTTTTATTGATTTGGTTTATAGAAATGTGTATGAAGCTTTACATAGCACCAATTATTTTTAATTAAATTTATGATTTTAATAGACGGAAAAAAAGTAGCAGCAGAATTAAGGCAAGAGCTAAAGAAAGAAGTAGCTGAATTAAAAATTAAATATAATAAAGTTCCTGGACTAACTGTAATATTAGTTGGAGAACTTGCTCCTAGTAAAATTTATGTAAAAAATAAAGAAAAATCTGCAAATGAAGTTGGTTTAAAATCAGAGGTAATAAGATATCCGGACTCTGTAGAAGAAAAAATTATTTTAGATAAAATTAATGAACTAAATAATGATAGTAGTGTGTCTGGAATTTTAGTTCAGCTACCTTTACCTAAGCATATTGATAAACAAAAAGTTATCGAAGCAATTTTACCAGGCAAAGATGTTGATGGATTTCATCCTATGAATGTTGGAAATTTATCTTCAGGATATGAAAGTTCAATTCCATGTACTCCGCTTGGTTGCTATTTATTAATTAAAAAAATTGAACCAAATCTAAGTGGAAAAAAAGCAGTAATTATTGGTAGATCAAATTTAAATGGAAAACCAATGACTCAGCTTCTTTTAAAAGAAAATTGTACGGTTACAATTACTCATTCTAAAACTAAAGATCTAAAAGGTGAGTGTTTAAAAGGAGACATTATTGTTGCTGCTGTTGGAATGCCTGAACTTGTAAAAGGTGATTGGGTTAAAAAAGATGCAATTGTGATTGATGTTGGAATAAATAAGACCGACAAAGGAATTGTAGGTGATGTTGCATTTGATGAAGTTTCAAAAGTTGCAAAAGCTTTAACTCCTGTACCAGGTGGGGTGGGCCCAATGACAATAGCGTGTCTCCTTAAAAATACTATTGAGTGCTTCAAAAGATCTAATTAATTTTTACAATTAAATTATTTATAATTTCTGTATGAAGTTATTTTTCATATTAGGAAATCAATTATTTCCATTAAAACATTTAAATGATTTTAAAAATGATCATACTTTTTTTATGGCTGAAGATCATGAGCTATGCACCTACGAAAAGCATCATAAACTAAAAATTCTACTATTTCTGTCTGCTATGAGATCTCACTCAGATCATCTAAAGAAAAATAAATTCAAAGTTGAATACACTAAAATTGATTCAAGTGATTTTAAAAAAAATTATTTAGAAAAAATTAAAAAATTTATTAAGTTAAAAAAAATTAAAGAAATCACAAGTTTTGAAATTGAAGATAAATTTTTTGAAAAAAAAGTACAAAATTTTGTTAAAAAAAATGGTCTAACTTGGAATAAAATTAAATCACCAATGTTTTTAAATACTAGAGAAGAATTTAATGATTACCTATCAAAAAACAAAAGACCTTTCATGGCAACTTTTTATAAAGGTACAAGACAAAAATTAAATATATTAATGAAAAAAGATGGAAATCCCGAGGGCGGCAAATGGAGTTTTGATGAGGATAATAGAAAGAAACTACCCAAAAACATAACAGTTCCAAAGTTTCCAAGCATAACTGAAACAAAACATACAAAAAATTTAAAACCTATTGTTGAAAAAATGTTTAAGGACCATCCGGGAAACACTAAAAGTTTTTGGCTTGCAACTGAGTATAATGATGTTGTTAAACTTTTGAATTTTTTTTTAAAAGAGAAATTAAATTTATTCGGTGATTATGAAGATGCAGTTGATCAAGGAAATAACATTTTATTTCATAGTGCCTTAAGCCCTTATATTAATTTAGGTCTTATAACACCTGAATTTATAATTTCTAAAACTTTAGAATTTCATAAAAATAATAAGATTAGACTTAATTCATTAGAAGGCTATGTGAGGCAAGTTATTGGATGGAGAGAATTTATGAGAGGAGTTTATCAAAAATATAGTGATGAAATGGAAATAAGAAATTTCTTTAAACAAAATAGAAAAATGAAGGACTCCTGGTATGATGGTACAACAGGTTTACCACCATTAGACTATGCAATTAAAAATGCATTAAATCATGGTTGGTCACATCATATTGAAAGATTAATGATACTTTCAAATATAATGAATTTATGCGAGCTAAAACCTAAAATTGTTTATAAATGGTTTATGGAAATGTTTGTAGACTCATCTGATTGGGTAATGGTACCAAATGTTTATGGTATGGGGTTGTTCAGTGATGGTGGAATATTTGCAACTAAACCATATATTTGTGGATCAAGTTACTTTATGAAAATGATGGATTTTAAGAAAGGTGATTGGTGTAATACTATGGATGGATTGTATTGGAGATTTATAAATAGAAATAGATCGTTCTTTTTAAAAAATCCAAGATTATCAATGATGGTGAGAATTTTTGACAAAATGAAACCAGAGAGAAAAAAATTAATATTGTCAGAAGCAGAAAAATTTATAAATAAAAATACATATGGCAATTAAAGTTTTTTTTAATAATTCCTGTAATATTTGTAGATTAGAGATCAATCACTATAAAAAGATTGCTGATAGCAATTTAGAATGGATTGATATTACAAATAATGAAGAGGCTTTAAAATTAACCTCAAAATCACAAGAAGAATTATTAAGAAGACTTCATGTAGTTGATGATGGAAAGGTGGTAGGGGGTGCAAAAGCTTTTGTCATTGTATGGTCAAAAATTCCTAAATATAATTTTCTAGCAAAAATATTTTCAATTAAGCCTTTATTTATTTTATTTCATTATGGTTATGAAGTGATTGCTTACTTTTTATTTTTAAAAAATAAACACCAACTAAAATGAAAAAACAAAATTTACCTTCTAAAACTTGTCCAGTTTGTAAAAGATCGTTTGTATGGAGAAAAAAATGGAGATTAAATTGGGATCGAGTGAAGTATTGTTCTAAAAGATGTTCTTTTAAATAAATTTTTGTACTATCTTTGGAATATAATTCTTAAAATTGAAAAAACCTTTATTGCTATATTTCCAAGAAAATTGATCAATCTTTCTATATAAAAAAGAAATATTTTTTAGATTATTTGATTTTATAAAGTCTAGATTTTCTCCTACACACGGATACAAAGCCAATAAATTTTCCTTCATATCTTTTAAATCTTGAACATTAATCATTTTACAATTTAAAGATTTATTCTTTAAATCTTCAATTTGATTATTTATAAGAGACCTTTTAAAGTTAAGAACCTTTTCATCTAGTTTTATTTGTCTAGTTTCATTTCCATTAAATACAAAATAAATATTTTTAAATGATTGATCATTAAAGTTAGATTGTTCAAAAGATAAATTATTTTCAAATATTAATAGATCCTGGCTGCTAGATAAATTTGAATTTATAAAATCATTATTAAGAATAGAATAATTTCTATCATCTACAACTGGGACTGGATTTTCATTAAGTTTAATATTACTAAACCTATTATTAGTGAACTTTTTTATATTCCACTCTAAAGCAACATAATTTTTGCCTTTGGTTTGAATACCTGCAACCCATCTCCAACCCAAAGTATTAGAAGCACTATCCCCATCAAAAAGATATTTCATGAAAAACTCAGCACCTAATTGCCAGGGTAAACCAAGAGTAAAGATCCAAATACTTGCAAACCACATTCTCGTATGATTATGAAGATAATTAAAATTTTTTAACTCAATTACCCATGAATTGAAACATTCGATTTTAGTTTTACCCTCAATAGCTTCTATATAATTTTTATTTTTACTATATTCCTGCTTCGTCTTTTTCAAATCTAAAAGATAATCTGACCATACATTTGGTCTTAATTCTAACCATCCTTTCCAATAAACTCTCCACAAAACTTCTTGAATAAATTTTTCAATTTTAATAAATGGATATTTTTTTAAACTTTTACTAATAATTTCTGTTTCATTTATTATTCCGTGAGTTACATATGGTGACAAAGTTGAGATATTTGATCTTTTATCTGTTCCAAAATCAAAATTCCTTAGCCTGGAATATTCGATAAGATTTTTTTCAATAAAACTATCTAACTTATCAACAGCAAAAATTTTTGATGGTTCAAAAATCATAATATTTTAATTTTGAACGAGTTTTTTTTCTATGTTTAGATGCGCGGCCCCTTACTCTTTTTCTCCACACTACATAGCTTTTTTTCTTCAAACTTTTTCTCATTAAAGAAATAACTTCTTTTTCTTTTAGACCAAATTTTTTTTTTATTTCTTCAAACGAAATTTTGTCAGACCAAGCCATACCAATGACCTCATCAATATTATACTTCATAAACTATTTTTTTAACTTAATGATGATCTACCACCGTCTACACCAATTATTTGACCAGTGATCCAAGAACTTTCTTCTGTAAGTAAAAATTTAGCCATAGCTGCTGCATCTTTTCCTTCACCAATTCGTTTCATTGGATGTGCTTTCGCAATACCTTCAGCTACAGGAGTACTTTTTAGTATAGGTTGAGATATTTTTGATTTTGTTAAACTTGGGGCTATACAATTAACTCTTATATTTGGAGCAAACTCAGCGGCAAGTGAGACTGTTAAGCCTTCTACAGCTGCTTTTGTTGATGCAATAATCGAATGGTTTGTAAAACCTCTTTGAGCTGCAATAGTAGAAAATAGAACAATTGAACCTTTGTTTTTTTTTAAACTTTCTTGGTAACCTTTTATAATATCAAATGCAGAATAAAGATTTAGTTTCATGCATTTATTAAAATCTTGTTCATTTACCATTCTCATTGGTTTTAAATCAATAGAGCCTACACAATAAGCAATTCCTTTTACATCATCTATGTCGGCTTTAACTTTTTCGACAAATTTATCCTCTAAAACATCCGCAACAGTAAAAGTGTAACCTTTATTTTCTGATATAGATTTCACTTCGTTTTCATTTCTACCAACTAGATGAACATTATCATATTTTGAATTTTTTAACTGTTCTGTTAGGCTTGATCCGATCGAACCAGTTGCACCAAAAATTAAATACTTAGCTGTCATTTATATTAAATTTATTTACGATTTCTTTTTGTTGTAATCCCAAGTTTGTCACTATGTCTTAATCTTAAAATAACTATAGCCGAAGCTATAAGAACAATTGCCACAGCTTCATAAACTAATCCAGATGGATCCATTTCTTTACCTTGTAAAATGATAAATCGTGATAGCGCAGTTATTGCTATAAGCAATGGCAAAGTAATACTAATTGATTGCTGATCCCAAAAGACTCTAACCATCGCAAGTACTTCTAGGTATAGAAATAATAATAGTAAATCAGCCAATGTAACTGATCGATTTAACAACATAGTTTTTATTTCAATCCCAACAGCAATTAGGGTGCTAACTAGAATTATTGATAATAAAACAAATTGAAGATTTTTTGTAATTTTCTCCATTATTGGGATAATCAATATATTACTTAACAATTAAAGCTTAATTTGTTACGTGCGACAAAATATAGATATTAAAAATTGGAATAATTCTAAAGTAGTTGTAATGACTTCATCAGTTTATGTTTAAAATTATAATTATATATGAGTTATTTTTCTTCTTATTTTGGAATATAATTTATTTTGGTGCTGATCTCGAAGCTTTTGCAAAAAGCGATGCTATGGCATTTATATATATAATCTTATCAACCATGGCTCTTGGATGGGCACTATTGATTGTTATGAGATTTGCTTTTGGTAAAATTCCAGATCCTAGAAAAAGTGATAAAAAAAACTAGATTAGCTTTTTTTTATGAAAATTTATAAATCTTTCAACATTTGATTTATTAAATGTTTTGTTTTCTTCAAAAGAAACTTTTTTCATTGAATAAGCAGTACTTTTAGTTTGTCTAGATACAATCGTAACATTTCCTTTATATAGTTTAAGTTTAACAGATCCGTTTACTTTATTTCTTTTTTGATCAACAATTTTTTGAAGTTTAAATCTTGTCTTTGAATACCAATAACCATTGTAAATAAGTTCTGCATATTTTGGCATTATCTCGTCTTTTTTGTGCATGGTGTTTTTGTCTAATGTTACCGACTCTATTGCTCTATGAGCATTAATTAATAAAGTTCCTCCAGGGGTTTCATAAACACCTCTAGACTTTATTCCTATAAATCTATTTTCAACTAAATCCACTCTTCCAATTCCATTTTTACCGGCAAGCGTGTTTAATTTTTCTAATAATTTTGATGGAGATAATTTTTTACCATTAATTCCAACTGGGTCGCTATTTTTAAAGTTTATAGTTACAAATGTTGCTTTATTGGGTGCTTTTTCTGGTGAAGTTGTTCTTTGAAAAATAAATTCTGGAGCTGAATTTTTTGGATTTTCTAAAGCTTTTCCTTCAGTTGATGTATGAAATAAATTATCGTCCACAGAAAATGGTGGAGCGCCCTTTTTATCTTTTGGAATTACTATTTTATATTTTTTTGCATAATTAATTAGGTCTGTTCTTGATTTAAGTTTCCAAATTCTCCAAGGGGCAATAATTTTTATTTTTGGTCCAAAATAATGATAGCCAAGTTCAAATCTTACTTGATCATTACCTTTTCCTGTAGATCCATGAGAAACAGCATATGCTTTATATTTTTTGGCAACTCTTATTTGATCTTTTGCTATTAATGGTCTTGCAATAGAAGTTCCTAATAAATAAACACCTTCATAAATAGCGTGACCTCTTATCATAGGGTAAATATAATCTTTAACAAAAGTATCTTTTAAATCTTTAATTATTATTTTTTTTACACCTAATCTTTTTGCATTTTTATATATTTTTTTTCTATCTATTTCTTGACCAATGTCAGCTGTGTAAGCGATAACTTCTGCATTAAAGTTTTCTTGAAGCCATTTTAAAATTATTGATGTATCTAGACCTCCTGAATAGGCTAATACAATTTTCTTTTTTGATTTCATTAATAACTAACTGCAACTTTTTTTTGCAGCGCCATATGCCTTTGAGAATCCTAATAAAGAGTAGTGATCAATTGTTTGTGAGCCTTTTTGATTATAACCAGTAATCATAATTCTTGACCCTTTTTTCATTGTCCTAATCATTTTTTTTTCTTGTTTATTATCTGCTATCCAAGCAAAACTATCTTGCGAAATATCAAACTTGTATTTATTCTTTCCTGATTTAGCTATAATTGAATTTTTTTTATTAAACTCATAACCAGGTGTTATACTTATTTCATCCAAAATTTTTTCATTAGGTCTAAAAGATACAAAGAGTCTAGCTTCCCTAGGATTATTTTTTGGAGATTGTAAAACTGGTTTTGTTTGAGCAAAGCATAATAATTCCCCTTCACTCTTTACTACTATTGTTTCCCAGTCTTTAAATTTTCCAACTTTTTTAACTTCTTCTGATAACGCTTTTTGCGTTAAAAAAAAAGTTGTTAGAAAAATAACTGTTAAATATTTAATTATGGACATGGATTTGAGTATATTTTTTGAACATCATTAATTTCTTTAATTATTTCGTTTGATAATTTTACATTTACACTTTCTATATTTGATTTCAACTGCTCCATTGTAGTTGCTCCTATTATAACACTTGTCATAAATGGTTGAATTTCGCAAAATTTTAAGGACATTTGTGCCAAATCTAGATTATTTTTTTTTGCTATTTCATAGTAAGCATCTACTGCTTTACTAGTATTTGGTTTATTATATCTTGTCCAAAATTTTGGATCTAGCGCTATTCTAGAATTTTTTGGTAGTTGATTATTTCTATATTTTCCAGATAAATATCCACCCGCCAATGGTGAATAGGCTAGAAGGCCTATTTCTTCTCTAATTGAAATTTCTGCAAGCCCAACTTCATAAGTTCTATTTAATAAACTGTAAGGGTTTTGAATTGACATCATTCTTGGAAGATTATGATCTTTAGAGATTTCCAAAAATTTATTAGTACCCCATGGTGTTTCATTTGATAAACCAATATATCTTATCTTTCCTTGACTTATAAATTCTTTTAGATTTCCTAAGACATCTTCAAATTTGTTCCAATCATTTTCTTCTTTATGTACATAACCAAGAGTTCCAAACATATTAGTGTTTCTCTCTGGCCAATGTAATTGATATAAATCTAAATAATCAGTCTTTAATCTTTTAAGGCTACCCTCAACTGCTTCGGTCATAGTTTTTTTACCAAATTGGTAACCACCTCCTCTGACGTAAGGCCTCATTGGGCCAGCAACTTTACTTGCAAGAATTATTTTATCTCTATTTTTTGTTTTCTTAAGCCAATTTCCAATAATTTCTTCAGTGTGGCCAAATGTTTCTTCTTTTGGCGGTACAGAATATATCTCGGCTGTATCAAAAAAGTTTATACCCTGATCTAAAGCGTAGTCCATTTGTTCAAAACCATCAGCTTCAGAATTTTGTTCTCCCCAAGTCATAGTACCAAGAGAAATTGTACTAACTTTAATATCAGTATTTCCAAGTTTTTTATAATTCATTGAATATTAAATATTTTTTAAGCTTTGTAAGACATCTTGAATAAATAGTAAAAGGCTATTATATATATAACTAATATGGAATTTAATAAGCAAAATATTTTAAACAAAGTCAAAGAAGCACAAAAATCTACAGTAGTGATGGATGAAGGCTTACGAGCCTACATGCTTAAAGTTTATAATTACATGGCTACTGGTGTTTTGCTTACTGGAATTATAGCTCTTTTATCATTTAAAATGTCTGTTGTAACAGACTCTAGTGGTGCTATCGCAGGATTTACAAGCTTGGGTAATGCATTATTTTTTTCTGGTTTAAAATGGATAGTAATGTTGGCTCCACTTGGAATAGTTTTTTATATGAGTTTTGGAATAAACAAAATGAGCTCATCTAAGGCGCAAACTGTATTTTGGATTTTTTCTGCTTTAATGGGACTTTCATTATCTTGGATATTACTTGTCTACACAGGGGCAAGTGTTGCAAGAGTTTTCTTTATTACTTCTGCTACATTTGGAGCAATGAGCATATATGGCTATACCACAAAACGTGACTTAACAAAGCTTGGTTCATTCTTAATGATGGGCTTAATAGGAATTATAATTGCGTCACTTGTTAATATATTTATGAAATCTTCAATGATGTATTTTGTGATCTCTATACTTGGAGTACTTATCTTTGTTGGTTTAACAGCGTATGATACACAAAAAATTAAAAATATGTATAGTACAAGTGATAGTGGAGAGTTAATTGGAAAAAAAGCAGTAATGGGCGCCCTAACACTTTACTTGGATTTCATAAACCTTTTCATAATGTTGCTAAGACTATTTGGACAAAGAAGATAGTACTAAAATTTCTAAAGTTTTTTCCAATTAATATTTTTAATCAAATTTTCCAAGCTAGATGAGTTTTTTAGAATTCTGCCTCTAAAATCTGTTATTAGGTATTTCAAATTTTTATTATTTGGTTTTAAATTTTTACAAATTTTGTATGAGGCATTTTCTGTTGCATTTTTAAATACACTAAAACCAATTTGTTTACTTGAAATACTGAGACCGTAATCTTTCCAGGAACCATCCGAAACCATTTTCGCATATAAATTTAAAATAATTTTTAGCTCATCTTTTTCAAAGAAAAGTTTTTCATCTATATTTTTTAAAGAGTTATTAACTACTAATTTTAAATTTTTATTCATTTATTTTATATTTATTTATTAAGGATATTTGAAAAGCTGTGAAAATGAATGTTAACGGAAGTATACCCCATACTTTAAAATTTACCCAAAATTCTTCTGATTGAGTTCTCCAAATTAATTCATTTAAAATAGCTAAACCAAAGAAAAATAACATCCAACGTTTATTTAGTATATGCCAACCTAAATCATCCAAGGATATTGATTTACCCAACATCTTTTTCAGAATAGGTTCTTTTGTAAAATATTTACCAAACAACAAAGCTAGACCAAATAAAATATTTATTATAGTTGGTTTGATATATATGAATATTGGATTATTAAAATAAATTGTTAATCCTCCAAATAAGGTAATTAAAATTCCTCCTATTAAAGGAATCATTGGTAATTTTTTTTCAAGAATCCATACAATAATAATAGCTACTAAAGTTGCAACTATGAAGGGTGGAATAGCAATCTTTAAATTTTTATCACTATTATAATAATAAAAAAAGAAGACCAACAATGGTCCATAGTCTGTGACAAATTTGACAAAAGATTTATTCACAATGTGGAATAATAACAGATTAATAAAAGTTTTATATTTTTTTTATTGATTTTTTTTTCTAAATATTCATATTTAAGGTAATGGCTATCCAAAAAGCTAAATTTTCAATTGGTGATGTAGTTAAGCATAAACATTTTGATTTTAGAGGAGTGATTTATGATGTCGATTTCGAATTTAACAATTCCGAAGAGTGGTATCAATCTATTCCAAAAAATGTTCGTCCAAGAAAAGATCAACCGTTTTATCATTTGCTTGCAGAAAATGACGAAATAACCTATGAGGCCTATGTTTCGGAACAAAATTTATTAGTTGATGATTCAGAAGAACCAATAAAACATCCTTTAATAAATGAAATTTTTTCTGGAAAAAAGGGATCTGGTTATTTTAAGCCATCAAACTAATTAAGTCATTATTTTAACACAATTAATTCAAATCTTTGTCATATCATATGGATATAGTTTTATCATATTCTGATCAAGGATGCATATCGTTTCCCTAAAATTATCTCCCTCGCATTCTTGATCAGGTATTTTTTAAAAAAAATAATTAATTTTTCTTTTTTATTATATAATCTCGCTTAATGTTAAATTTTTTTAAACCTAATAAAATATTTTTATTTACATCTAAAGCACCAAAATATGTGTCTATATTATTAATAATTGTTTTATCAATCGGTTTAACAGAGGCACTTTTTTTATCACCAGAAGATTATAAACAAAGTCATTCAGTTCGAATAATGTATGTTCATGTACCTGCAGCATGGTTAGCTTTAAGTATTTTTTCATTAATGACTATTTTGTCATTAGGAATATTTATTTTTAAAAATAAAAACTTTTCTTTAATATGTAAAAGTTTAGCACCATCAGGTTTTATATTTAATCTTATAGCTTTAGTTACCGGTGCTTTGTGGGGCAAGCCTACTTGGGGAACATGGTGGGCGTGGGACTCAAGAATTACATTAATGTTAATTTTGTTTATATTTTATTCGATGTATTTATTATCTTGGAAAATTTTTAAAAAAAAAGGACTTGATGTTAAAATTACTTCATTGATAGCTATAATTGGGTTTATCAATATTCCTTTGATAAAGTTTTCAGTAGACTGGTGGCCCACTTTACATCAAAGCTCATCAATAAAAATTTTATCAAAAACGACAATACATCCTTCTATGTTGGTACCTTTAGCTATAATGACTGCGGCATTTGCACTA
Organism: uncultured Pelagibacteraceae bacterium; assembly: GCA_902579215.1. GTDB lineage: Bacteria > Pseudomonadota > Alphaproteobacteria > Pelagibacterales > Pelagibacteraceae > Pelagibacter. The sequence continues at coordinate 20,137 of CACHGH010000003.1, read as the reverse complement.
TTCTCAATACTAATTTTTTTAATGAAATATAATACGGAACTGATAAAGATTAAAAATAAAGGATTAGATAGATTATGACGAGTGAAATTATTTTAATGAATGGATACGGGCTATACGTATGGTCTGCTTTCTCTTTCACTTTGATAAGTTTTGTAACACTAATATTAATAACAAGAAAACAATTATCTAATGAAAAGAGAAAATTTGCTTCTAGAATTGGCTTCTTAAGTAATGAAAAACTAAAAGTTGTAAAGTTACAAAATACTAACAAAGAAATATTGGATATAGCTTTAAATTCAAAAGTTTAACTTAAAATCCCATGTATGGTAAAAAGGTTAAATTAAGGATTTTATTTATAACTTTATTATTTTCTTCTATAATTTTATTTCTATATTTTTTTCTAAAATCATTTGAAGAAAATGTAGTTTATTTTCTTTCACCATCAGAAATTAAAGTTTTACCAGAAGTAAGTACAAAAAAAATTCGTGTAGGTGGTATGGTAAAAGATCAATCTATCAATATAAATTCTGAAATAATAAATTTTATTATTACAGATTTTAAAAATGAGATAAATGTAACTTTTTCTGGATCTGTTCCTAATTTATTTTCAGAAGGCAAAGGAGTAGTGGCAGAAGGTTATTTAAAAGATAGAAATTATTTAAGGGCTACAAAAATTTTAGCAAAACATGATGAGAATTATATGCCACCAGAAGTCAAAGAAGCTTTAGGAGAAAAATAAATTGTTAACTAATCAGATTGGATATTATTCGATAATTTTAGGATTAATATTTTCAGTATTAATTTTTATAACATCATTAAAAGATTTAAAAAATATAAAAATTCTTAATAAAAAAATATTTTTTTTATCCTTTTTCCAATTTTTTTTTGTATTACTAAGTTTTATAGCTCTAATTTTTCTATTTATTTCTTCTGATTTTGGAAATGAAATAGTATTTAGTAATTCACATAGCACAAAGCCAATATTTTATAAAATAGCTGGCGCATGGGGAAATCACGAGGGTAGTTTATTACTTTGGCTTCTTGTTTTAACTTTATTTATTTTTTTGTTTTTATTAAATTCAAAAAACCAACCAATAAAATATAGAATTTTAACTTTAGTTTACCAACAAATAATAATAATAGGATTTTTTTTATTTATATTATTAACTTCAAGTCCATTTAATTATTTGTACCCTATTCCAACAGAAGGGTTAGGTTTAAATCCTATATTGCAAGATCCAGCTTTAGCAATACATCCACCAATATTATATTTGGGCTATGTTGGCTCTTCTATAGTTTTTTCTGCATCGTTAGCAGCGACTACTCAAAATTATATTTCAAAAGCTTGGGCTAAGAATATAAAAATTTGGATTTTAATTTCTTGGATTTTTTTAACTATTGGTATTCTAGTTGGATCAATATGGGCTTACTATGAACTTGGATGGGGTGGTTTTTGGTTTTGGGATCCAGTAGAAAATGTTTCTTTAATGCCATGGTTATGTTTAACAGCTTTGTTGCATTGTGTGCTAGTTTTAGAAAAAAAATCCTTATTATCATCTTGGATTATAATACTATCTATCTCTACATTTATATTAAGTGTATCAGGTACATTTTTAGTTCGCTCAGGAGTGCTTAATTCTGTGCATACATTTGCAAATGATCCTTCGCGAGGGATTTTTATTTTAGTTTTTTTATTTATTTTAATTTTATTTTCTTTAATAATTTTTTTCTTTTTTAAAAAAGAAAATAAAGATGAAAAAATTAAAATTTTTTGGTTGAGCAAGGATACATTTATTTTAATTAATAATTGGTTTATGATGTATTTTTTATCAGTAGTGCTAATTGGTACTATTTATCCTATTTTTTTAGAAGTCTTATCAAATGATAAAATTTCAATAGGACCACCATTTTATCATAAGTTAATAATTCCAGTTCTTATTCCATTTTTAATACTAATGTCTTTTTCGCAAAGTTTAAGTTGGTTTAAATCTAAAATAGATAAAATAAACGTTAAACTTATATTAGTATTTATAATTTCGATAATTTTATCTTTTTCAATTGCTAAAATAGCTGGTTCAAAAAACTTATATAATTCTATTTTAGTTTCAGCATCTCTTTATTTGTTTTTGGTAAGTATTAAAGATTTTTTTAATAGATATAAAAGTTATGCTCAAAGTATTTCTCATTTTGGATTTAGTTTGCTAATTTTAAGCATTTTACTTAATGGAATTTTATCAACAGAAGTCACAGCAAATTTAAAAGTTGGTGAAAAATTTATCTATAAAGAGGGAAGTATTGAATTTTCTTCTATAAAAAGTTATCAAAAAAATAATTTTAAATCAATTGTAGGTTTGTTTAAAATTGAAGATAAAAAAAAAAATTATGTAGAGCTAGAACCTGAACTAAGAATTTATAATCAGCCAATCACCATTACTAGTGAGGCAGATATCAAGACTACAATTTATTCGGATAAATTCTTAGTTATGAACAAAGTTAAAGGAGATGATTATTTCAATGTTAGGTATCAGGTTAAACCATTTATGATTTGGATTTGGATTTCAACTTTTTTATTAGCTTTTGGTGGAAGTTTAAGTTTATTCAGGAGAATAAATGAAAAATAAATTTATCCTTCCTTCACTAATAATTTTTTTTACTTTTTGTTTTATTATATTTTACAATAGTTTAGAAAATTCGAACAGCTATATACCCAAAGATGATTTTGATACGAAACTTCCAATTTTTAATTCAAAAGATTTTTTTTCCAAAAAAGAAATTTCTTCTCAAGATTTATTTGTTGATAATGATTACTATATTTTAAATATTTGGGCTTCGTGGTGTGCACCCTGTAGAAAAGAACATCCAGAACTAATGAAACTTAGCAAAAACTCATCAATTAAAATAATAGGAATTAATTATAAAGATAACTTAAAAAATGCTAAAAAATTTCTAAATGATTTAGGTAACCCATACTCCACTATTCTGATAGATGATGATGGAACTATATCAATCGAACTAGGCGCTTATGGTGTTCCTGAAACTTTTATAATTAACAAACAAAATAAAATTATTCAAAAATTTAGAGGTGCACTTAACACAGAGTCTATAGAAAAAATTAATTTAATATTAAAATGAAATTTTTAAAATTCTTGATAATACTGGTATTCATTTTTAACACAGCATATTCAAACGAAAATAGAAGTGAGTTGATAAATAAAATTTCAAAAAATATTCGCTGTTTAATTTGCCAGGGCCAATCTGTATATGACTCAAATTCTGATTTTGCACTTAGTGTGAAATTAGTAATTGGCAAAAAAATTGATCAAGGAGATAGCGAAAAAGAAATTTATGAATTTTTGGAAAAAAAATATGGAGAATGGATAACTTATGATCCTGCTTTTAACAAAAAAACCTTTATTCTATGGACATTGCCAATCTTGTTATTTTTAATAGGAGGTGCAATAATATTTAGAAAAGTAAATGTACAAAAATAGTGACGAAGAATGTATAATTTATAAAAAAATTTTACTTATGAAATTAATTGATTTAAAAAAATTTTTTATCTTTTTAGCCAGTCTATTTTTAATTTCTATCCAAACAGTTTCTGGTGATGAAAGTCAAAAAGTTGACACTAATGAGCATGAAATTAATTTTTACTCTGGAATGTTTGATTTTAGTGACGCTGGTGCAAAGTCTACAATTTTTGGTATTCAGCACCAAAACGAAAATTTAATAAGAAATAGTTTTTTAGGAATGATTTCACCAGTAACTGGTGCCATGATAACAGCAGATAATGCAGGTTATATATATACTGGAATACAAGCTCAATATAAAATAGGTAACCTTAACTTAACTCCGAGTTTTGCTCCTGGCTTGTATCATGAGGGCGATGGAAAAGATCTAGGTCATCCCTTAGAGTTTAAAAGCGAAGTTCAATTATCTTTAGATCTATTTAAAAATTCAGAATTAGGTTTTTCTTATAATCATATATCTAATGCGAGCTTAGGAGATAAAAACCCTGGGGCAAATAGTTATATGTTTAATTTTCTTCAAAAGTTTTAAAAGGTTTTGATGAAATTGAAGGATTGTCATAATTTTAGTGACTTTAGAGAATTAGCTAAACGAAAATTACCTTCGCCAATTTTTCATTATATTGATGGTGCTGCTGATGACGAAATTACATATAGTAGAAATACAAACGCATTTAATGACGTAGACTTGGTTCCAAATGTATTAACTGGAGTTGGAGATGTAGATTTATCTACAACAATATTTGGTAAAAAAATTGATCTTCCATTTTATTGTGCACCAACTGCTTTACAAAGATTGTTTCATTATGATGGAGAAAGAGCAGTAGGAAAAGCAGCACAAAAATTTAACACCATGTTTGGAGTTTCAGCTTTAGCAACTGTTAGTGTTGAAGAAATAGCTTCATTAATTGACACTCCAAAAATGTTTCAATTTTATTTTCATAAAGACAGAGGTTTAAATGATTCTTGTTTAGAGAGAGCAAAGGCAGCAAAATTTGATGTTTTGGCTTTAACAGTAGATACAATAACGGGAGGAAATCGCGAAAGAGATCTTAGGACTGGTTTTACATCTCCTCCTAAACTTACATTATCAAGTTTGTATAGTTTTGCTACAAAACCAATGTGGGGAATAAACTATTTAACAAAGGGTAAGTTTGAATTACCTCATCTTCAAGATTATGTAAAAGAAGGTACTAGTACAAATACTTCGATTGGTAATTATTTTTCTACTATGTTGGATCAATCTATGAATTGGAATGATGCTGAAAAATTATGTTCTCAATGGGGAGGTCATTTCGCACTTAAAGGAGTGATGAGTGTTGAAGATGCTAAAAAAGCAGTTGATATTGGATGTACAGGAATAATGGTTTCAAATCATGGAGGAAGACAACTTGATGGATCGAGATCACCATTTGATCAATTAGCAGAAATTGTAGATGCAGTAGGCGATAAGATAGATGTTATATGTGAAGGAGGATTCCAAAGAGGAACTCATATGCTTAAAGCTTTATCTATTGGTGCCAAAGCATGTTCTGGTGGGAGACTCTATCTTTATGCACTAGCTGCAGCTGGTCAAGCTGGTGTTGAAAGAGCCTTAGGACAGTATAAGGCTGAACTCGATAGAGATATGAAGCTTATGGGATGTAAAAAGATAAGTGATTTAAACAGAAATAATTTAAGATTTAGATAAAATGAATTTAAATGATTGTCATAATTTTGATGACTTTAGAAAATTAGCAAAAAAAAAATTACCTTCACCAATTTTTCATTATATTGACGGAGGTTCAGACGATGAAATAACCCTACAAAGAAATACAGAGTCTTTTAATCAGTGTGATTTAATTCCAAACGTTTTAGCTGGTGGTGGTAAACCAGATCTTTCAACAGAAATTTTTGGTAGAAAAATAAGTATGCCAATTTTTTTATCTCCTACAGCTATGCAAAGATTGTATGACCCAGAAGGAGATAGAGCTTCAGCAAGAGCAGCTGCAAAATTAGGAACTATGTATGGCATGTCTACCATGGCTACATCGTCAATTGAAGAGATTGCAAATATATCAAGTGGTCCAAAACTATTTCAACTCTATATTCATAAAGATAAATCTATAACAGATGATTTAATTGAAAGATGCAAAAGAGCAAACTTTGATGGCCTATGTTTAACTGTCGATACAATAGTTGCTGGCAACAGAGAAAGAGATCATAGAACAGGTTTTACTACTCCTCCAAAACTTACAATCAAAAGTTTATTTGAATTTGCAGCAAAACCAAGTTGGGTATTTAATTATTTAACAAATAAGAAATTTGAGCTTTCAAACGTTAAACACAAAACTGATAAAGGCACCAATATAACTAAATCAGTTATAGAATATGTAAATGAACAGTATGATCCAAAGATGAATTGGAAAGATGCTGAATATTGCATAAAAAAATGGAATGGACCATTTGCACTAAAAGGTATTATGTCAGTTGAAGATGCAAAAAAAGCATTAGATATTGGTTGTACTGCTATATTAATTTCAAACCATGGAGGAAGACAATTAGATGGGTCAAGATCTCCATTTGATCAGCTTAAAGAAATTTCAGATGCTGTTGGTGACAAATTGGAAATTATATTAGATGGGGGAGTTAGAAGAGGAACTCATGTTTTGAAAGCAATTGCAGCAGGAGCTAAAGCTTGTAGTTTTGGTAGAATGTTTTTATTTTCACTTGCTGCTGGGGGTCAAGCGGGTGTGGAACGTGCATTGCAGAACATGCATAATGAAATTCAAAGAAATATGTTATTAATGGGTTGTAAAAATATTAAAGAATTAAATCGATCAAAAATTATATATAGGAAATAAAATTGGAATTCGCAAAAAATCTCGAAAGACTCGAAACCGAAACTGCTTTTAAAGTACTCGCTGAAGCTAAAAAATTAGAAGCTCAAGGAAAACCAATGATACATCTTGGTTTGGGTCAACCAGATTTTAAAACTGCACCGCATATTGTAGAAGCTGCAAAAAAAGCTTTAGACGATGGACATCATGGATATGTTTTATCTAATGGCATATTAGAATGCAGACAATCTGTAACAAGAAAAATAAAAAAACTTTACAATGTTGATATAAACCCAGAAAGAATATTAATCACTCCAGGGGGTAAGCCAGCAATGTATTATGGAATTGCTTGCTTTGGAGAACCAGGTGTTGAAATAATCCATCCAATTCCTGCATTTCCAATTTATGAGTCTATGATTAATTATACAGGAGCAAAATCAGTTCCATATAGTTTATTAGAGGATAAAGATTTAAAGTTTGACCCAGATAAAATACTTTCTTTAATTACTGACAAAACAAAACTATTAATATTAATTAATCCAAATAATCCAACTGGAAGTTTTGTTGAAAGATCAACCATTGATTATTTAGCTGAGGGTTTAAAGAAACATCCACACGTTACAATTTTTAGTGATGAAATTTATAGTAGACAAATATTTGATGGAAAAGAAATGCCAACTTTTTTTAATTATCCACATTTAAGAGAAAGACTTATTGTTTTAGAGGGATGGAGTAAAGCATATTCAATGACTGGTTGGAGAATTGGTTGGAGTTATTGGCCAGAGAAATTAATTGATTATGTAAATAAATTAATTGTAAATAGCTTTTCTTGTGTAAATGCTTCAGCACAATATGCAGGAATTGCAGCTTTAGATGGTCCTGACGATTCAATAAATTTAATGGTAGAAAAATTTACCCAACGTAGAGACCTTATACATAAATTACTTAATGAATTACCGGGAGTTGAATGCAGTCTTCCTGGTGGAGCATTTTATGCTTTTCCAAAAGTTATTGGAACTGGAATGGATGGAAATGAATTTGCTCGGAGATGTATGCATGAAGCAGGAGTCGCTATTGTGCCTGGAACTTCGTTTGGAAAGACAGCTAAAGATTACGTTAGATTTAGTTTTGCTGCTTCTAGAGATAATATCACCGAAGCACTTGAAAAAATTAAGAAAATGTTAGCCTAGTTAAAGGTGTATTTCCTCTCAAACTTTTAATAATATAATAAAAAAATGAATGAATTAATACAACTAGAATTAAAAAAAATATTCAATGGTAGATTTTCTATGTCCGAGTCCACTAGGGCAAACTATGCGCGTGGAGAAGATACTTATGATCCAATCTTGTCTCAAGCAGTAGTATTTCCAGAAACAAACGAGGAAGTTTCAAAAATTTTAAAATTATGTAACGATCATAAAGTTCCTGTTGTTCCATTTGGAACAGGTACATCTTTAGAAGGAAATGTAGTAGGAAACGAAAATGGTATAACCATATCACTGGAGAAAATGAATAAAGTATTAAGTGTTAACGCAAGTGATTTTGATTGCAGAGTACAAGCTAACGTAACAAGAAAACAATTAAATGAGCACTTAAGAGAAGATGGTGTTTTTTTTCCTATTGATCCAGGAGCAGATGCAGCTCTAGGAGGTATGGCATCAACCTCAGCATCTGGCACCATGGCAGTTAAGTATGGAACAATGCGTACTGTAGTTTCAGGATTAACAGTTGTATTAGCAAATGGTGATATAATAAAAACAGGAACTCGTTCTAAAAAATCTTCTGCTGGATACAATCTAACTAATTTATTTATAGGATCTGAGGGAACTTTAGGAATTATAACAGAAGTTCAATTAAGACTCTCTCCAATTCCAGAAAGTATAATGAGTGCAGTTTGTTACTTTCCTGATTTAGATTCTGCAGTTTTAACTTCTCAAGAAGTAATTCAGTATGGAGTTCCAATAGCAAGAATTGAAATGTTAAATAAAGAACAAATGGAAATAAGCATTAAATACTCAAAACTAGAAAATATAAAAGCATCACCAACTCTTTTTTTCGAATTTCATGGTAGTGAAGAATCAAATAAAGAGTCAGTAAAAATTGTTGAAGAATTATCAAAAAATAATCATGGAAGTGATTTTAAATGGGCAGAGTCAATCGAAGAAAGAAATAAATTATGGAAAGCAAGACACGATGTTTATTATTCTGTAAAAGCCCTTGGCCAGAATATGAAGGTATATTCTACTGATATATGTGTACCAGTTTCAAAACTTGTAGAATGTATTTCTTGGGCAGAAAAAGAAGTAAAAGATAAAGGTCTTATTGCACCAATGGTTGGACACGTTGGTGATGGTAATTTCCATTCAATTATTCTTTATGATCCAAACGATAAAGAAAAACAAAAATTAATAAGAGATTATAGTGATAGACTTATTGACAAAGCTTTAGAACTTGAGGGCACAATAACAGGAGAACATGGTATCGGACTCCAAAAAAAACATTACCTATTAAAAGAACATTTTGATAATTTACCAGTAATGAAATCAATAAAGAGAAGCCTTGATCCAAACAATATAATGAATCCAGGTAAAGTCTTTGATCTTAACTAAAATATACAATCTAGAATTGTATTTACTATCATATTAAAATTTTTTTTAGGACTCTTTTAAAGTTATATGCTTAAATAATAGTAAGTTAATTAACTATAGAGGAGAGATAAATGATTAAAGAAAAAAAATCATTGAAGGGATCAAAAACACCTTCGAGACGTAAGTTCTTTAAAGCTGCTGCTGCAACTGGTGTTGCTGCTGTAGCCGCATCATCTTTAGCTGCTCCAGCTGTTGCTGCAGAAAGAATTGAAGCTGCAATGGTGGCTACTTGGCCAAGAGATTTTCCTGGTCTAGGTACTGGTGCGCAAAGATTTGCAAAAAGATTAGCAGACATGAGTGACGGACGTATACAAGTTACTTATTATGCTTCTGGTGAAAGAGTAAAAGCATTTGACTCATTTGATGAAGTTGCTTCAGGTAACTCACAAATGTATCATGCTGCTGACTACTACTGGGTTAAAAAACACCCAGCTTTTGGATACTTTACAGCTTGTCCATTTGGTTTCACTTACTCAGAAATAAATGCTTGGATTCACCATGGTGGAGGACAAGCTCTTTGGGATGAACTAACTGATGATTATGGAACTCAAAGTTTTATTGCTGGTAACACAGGAGTACAAATGGGTGGTTGGTTTAACAAAAAAATTAGATCAGCTAATGACTTTAAAGGTTTAAAAATGCGTATGCCTGGATTAGGTGGACAAGTTCTTGGAAAACTTGGAGGTTCTCCAATTTCACTTCCTGGTGGACAAATTTATGAAAACCTTGTTTCAGGTGCAATTGATGCAACTGAATGGGTAGGTCCTTGGAATGATGAAGCTATGAAGTTCCATGAAGCTGCTAAATATTATTACTATCCTGGTATGCACGAACCTGGTTCGATGTTAGCATGTGGTGTAAACAAATCATGGTTTACAAGTTTGACAAAATCAGATCAAATAACAATTAAAACTGCTTGTGCTTGGGCTGATGAAATTACAATGGCTGAGTACAATGCTAAAAACGGTGCTGCATTAGCTCGTTTAGTAAATGATCATGGTGTTAAACTTGAGAAATTTAATGATAAAGTTTATGACGCATTTGCCAAAGGTGCTGCAGAAGTTTACGATGAAGTACAACAGCATAGTGCGCTTGCCGCTAAAACGCATGCAGCTTTTGTTAAAGCTCGTAAAGAAATTGGTGCTTGGACAAACTTGTCTGACTCACCATATATTGCACAAAGAAACAGAGCTTTAGGACTTTAATAGTACTTAAAGTTAGAATAAAATTTGATATAAGGGCCCTTTATTAAGGGCCCTTTATTTTAGTGGGTTTTAATAAATAGATCTTTTGTTTTATGATTACAAAAAATAATTTACCAATTTTAATTAGAATATTTAGCTATTCAATATTGGCAATTACTTTTGTTTTTTTAGTTAATAATATTTTAACGGTCTGGTTTGATTGGCCCGGTATTAAGAAGTTATTTTCACAATATGGTTTATTTGGGTTTAAAAAATTAAATAAACCTTTGGAAGGATCAACATTAACTTTTGCTTTTATTCAATTATTTTTTTACCTTTTATCACTATTTCTAGTAGTTTTTTATGTTTTAAAATCAATTAAACAATCTTTAGAATCTGATGCAAAAATTCTTACTAATTTTACTGCTTATATTATTCGTTCATCTTTTTGGGCAGTTTTGATAGTTGGAATAGCAGATGCATTAGTTTCATTTATGGTTGTTGAAAAATTAACTGGCCCAATTTTAGGTGAATATTTAAAAGTAAAACTAGTTGTTCCAAACTTTAGAATTACTTATGTTCATTTTCCTTTAATATTAATTTCATTTGTCATTGGATATTTTACAAGAACAGTCGGTTTTATTTGGTTAGCAATTTTAGTGGTTGCAAGTGAATTTGCAATTGTCCTATCTAGATTTATATTTGAGTATGAGCAGGCTTTTCAAGGAGATTTAGTTCGATTTTGGTATTCCGCACTTTATCTTTTTGCTAGCGCATATGCCTTAATGCACGAAGGACATGTAAGAGTTGATGTTTTGTATACTGGTTTTAGTGAAAGGAAAAAAGCCTGGACAAACTCTATGGGATCATTGGTATTAGGAATTCCTCTTTGTCTTATTGTTATATTTTTGGGAATGGGAGGTAAAGCAAGTATTATTAATGGTCCAGTTATTTCTTTTGAAATTACTCAACAGGGTTCAAATGGACTTTACTTACTATATTTAATGGCAGTATATTTAGCTGTATTTGCTGTATCTATGTTAATCCAATTTACAAGTTATTTTATGAGCAGCAGTCACAAACTTTTAAAAAATTAAATTATGGAACATCTATTTTTATCAATACTTGTATTAATTATGATAGCAGCATTAGCTTCTGGTTTTCCAGTTGCATTTGCACTACCGGGTTCAGCAATTATTTCAATTGGTCTAGCTGCTTTTTTTGGATATCTTTTCGAAGGAAATGCAAGCGCCTATTTTGCAACTGATGGACCAATAGAATGGTTAACTGCAGGTATTACAAATTTCAGGAGTAACTATTGGGATGTAGAAACCGATACTTTAATTGCAATACCTCTGTTCATTTTTATGGGGATAATGTTGCAAAAATCTAAAATTGCAGAAGATCTTTTGGTAACGATGGGACAGTTATTTGGTCCTATCCCAGGTGGATTAGGTATTTCAGTAATTTTTGTTGGCGCATTACTTGCAGCAACGACGGGCATAGTTGGAGCAACAGTAATTGCAATGGGCCTTATCTCATTACCAACAATGTTAAATAATAAATATGATAGAAGTCTTGCAAGTGGAATCGTCTGTTCTTCAGGAACGCTAGGTCAAATAATACCACCATCAATTGTTTTAATTATTATTGCCGATCAATTAGCAAGTGCTGCCGATGTTGCAAATACAATTAGACAAACGGATTATAAATTAATCACTGGAGAGTTTAATATGCCTGGTGAATTAAGGGTGGGATCAACAAGTGCTGGAGATATGTTTCTTGGAGCATTGTTACCAGGTTTAGTATTAGTTGGGCTGTATATGATTTATGTCTTTATATATGCAAGATTAAATCCAAAAGCAGCTCCACCAGTTCCTTTTAAAGGTGAACTGGATTTTAAATTTTGGACAAAAGTTATTATGGTAATAATTCCACCACTCGCGTTAATTTTTGCAGTTCTGGGATCTATATTAATGGGTATAGCAACTGTAAACCAAGCCGGTTCTATTGGAGCTATAGGAGCAACTTTGATGGCAGGCTATCGTCTTCACCAAGGAAAAAAGGATGCTTTTTATCCATTAATAATAACTATAATATCTATAATTCCTATTTTTATAATTTCAAATAATTATAATTTAAACGTTAAAGCTTTAGAAACTAGAAACTTCACTGCAATTCTAGTAACTGCTTTTTTTACCATTACTTTCTTAATTGGACTTTCCTGGAGTTTTTGGAGAGCTTATAAAGTTGATAATGTTTTAAAAGAAGTTGTCACAGAAACTTGTGTAACTACTTCGATGGTATTTATAATTCTTCTAGGAGCAGCAATGTTAACCTCAGGCTTTAGAGCCTTTGGAGGGGAAGAACTTGTAAGAGATTTTTTACAAGATTTACCAGGAGGATTTTGGACTCAGTTCATTGTTGTTATGGCAGTAATATTCTTATTGGGTTTTTTCCTTGATTTTATAGAAATTGCAGTTGTTGTTGTTCCTATTGTTGCACCAATATTGTTAGCAGAAACAGGTGCAAACGTTAGTGCTATTTGGTTGGGTGTAATGATTGGTGTAAATTTACAAACTTCCTTCTTAACTCCTCCATTTGGTTTTGCTTTGTTTTATTTAAAAGGTGTTGCTCCTAAGTACGTTACAACTTTAAATATTTGGAAAGGTGTTGTTCCTTTCATAGTATTACAGCTTATAGGACTTGGAATTGTAGGTTTTTATCCAAGTTTAGTAAACTATTTACCAGCAAGAACATACTTAACATCTGATGTAGCTCCTCCACCAATGAATCCTAAGCTTCAACATTGTTTACAAGAATATAAGTTTGAGATTTATAATAATAATGAACAAAAAATTAGAGCTGCCATTTTAGAGTTTCAAAAATCAGTACCTTCCAATCTTCCTAACGATAAAATGGATATTTTTGAGGAACATTTTGATAATGCATTGGGAACTTTTGCTTTAGTTAAAAAACTTCAAAAAACTGAAAAAGAATATAATTTATTTATTCAAGATTATAGAGATCTTCATTTTGGCGTAAGAAAAAAACAGAAAAAAATTAGAAAATTAAGTCAAAGAATAGAAAAATTAGAATCTGAAATTAGAAATTTAGATAAAGACAATGTAGCTGATAAAAATAAAATTGAGTTGAAGATTGAAGATTATAAATTAGAAATTGAAGATATTTCTAAACAAATACCTGAAAATTGGAAATCTAAAAATAAAGAATTTGAAATTATCAATAAAGCAAAAAATACGCAGACAAAAAGATATAGAAAAAATGTTGATGAAGCATATGATAATTTAGATCAAATTGCTTTGTTTATAATAGATCATGACAAGTTAAATGAACTTAATCCATTTGTTAGCGATTTAAAGAAAAATATAAGTAATGAAGATTATGAAAATTCACTTTCAATGATTGATAATATTTTTGAAAAACTAGGCGAAATTTCTGGAACAGATGAATTTGCAAATAAATTAGATGATTTATACTCTTCAATTGATAGTGAAAATGTTGACACTAACAAGATTGCAAATTCAAGTTCAGAAGTATTCATGTTGTTTGATCAAGAGTTAAAATGGAGAAAAGATGCTGCAGTAAATTTAATGCCAGCAATTGATAAATATAATTTAGTAATAAAGCATAATATAGGTTTAAGACTTCAGTCTCGTTTAACTAAGGATCAGGCTAAACTTGTTGCAAAATGTAACTCTGTACATAGAGATATATCTTTAAACTTTTAATATAATTAATGGAAAAAAATATTTTACCGATTAAAAAAGCGGTTTTAGTTTTTTTTGTATTTGCTTCTGGATATTTTATATCTTGTCTTTTAAGAGCAATTACTGCAACTTTGTCTCCCTTATTAACCGATGAATTTAATTTATTAGCTGGAGATTTAGGATTATTAGCTGGAGGTTATTTTTTGGGATTTGCATCAATGCAAATACCTCTTGGATATTTACTTGATAGGCATGGTCCAAAAAAAATTGTCTCTTCATTTTTATTAATTGCAATAATTGGCACAGCAGCTTTTGCTTTAGCTCAAAATTTTGCAGGTTTACTTATATCAAGAATTTTAATTGGAGTTGGGGTTAGTGCGTGTTTAATGGGACCTTTAACTGGCTACAGAATTTGGTTTGCAGATGAATATCAACAAAGAGGAAACTCATGGATGTTGATGATAGCCTCTACTGGATTTGTTTTTTCAACATTACCTATTCAAATTTTATTACCAATTTTTGGATGGAGATGGATTTTTGGAGGAATAAGCATTTTAATATTTTTTGTTATAATATTAACATTACTTTTTATTCCACCATGGAAAAAGGAAGAAAATAATAATGATATAAACAATATAGGATCATTATCAGATGTTTGGAAAAATAAATTTTTTAGGAGCACTATCCCTCTTGGTTTGTTTAACTATGGAGGTATCATGGCAGTTCAAACATTGTGGGCTGGCCCATGGATGATTAGAGTTGCAGGTTATGATCCTTTAGAGAGTGCAACAGGACTTTTTTGGATAAACTCAACTATGCTAATAGCATTTTTTGTCTGGGGTCTTATTTTGCCCAAACTTAATAAGTTAGGTTTAGGCACAATGAAATTAATGAAATTTGGATTGCCAATAAGTTATTTATCTTTACTCGCTATTATTATTTCAGGCGAAAGCGCAGGCGCACTGTATTTTATAATTTATATATTTACATCAATTGTACTAACTCTTACGCAACCTGCAGTGGCTATGCGATTTCCAACAAGTTTAGCAGGAAAATCACTTACATCATTTAATTTACTTATTTTTCTAGGTACTTTTATTATGCAATGGGGAATTGGTTTGATTATTGATTTAAGCCAGTTTTTAGGAAATGGAGAAATTTTAAGTTTTCAAATATCATTCGCTGTTTATCTTGTGATTTGTGTATTTTGTTATTTATATTTTATATTAAATAATAAAAATGAATAAAAAAAAAATGTACATTTTATCAATAGTTGGTTTAGTAATCTTAACTTACTTAATCATCGCATTATTATTATATAATTTTCAAAGAAATTTATTGTATCATCCTTCAGAGAATAACTATCAAGGTGATAAACTAATTGTAAAAATTGAAAAAGTTAAAATTAAAACTAAAGATAATATTGATCTAATAGCCTGGTATCACAAAAAAGATATTAAAAATTCTAAAACAATACTTTTCTTACATGGCAATGCCGGATCGTTAGAGAATAGAATTCATAAAATTAATCATTTTAATGATATAAACGTTAACTTTCTATTGTTAGCATGGAGAGGGTTTAACGGTAATAAAGGATATCCCACAGAACAAGGTCTTTATATTGATGCCAGAAGTGCTGTTGATTGGCTTATAAAAAAAGGCATTAAAAATGAAGACATTATTATTTATGGAGAGTCATTGGGAACTGGTGTAGCTACTGAAATATCCCAAAACAATAATTTTGCTGGAGTTATTCTTGAGTCTCCTTTTACATCGATGGTAGCTGCTGCTAAAAGTAAATATCCAATATTTCCAATTAGGTTATTGTTAAAAGATAAATATGAAAGTGACAAAAAAGTTAAAAAAATAAATAGCCCAATTCTAGTTATGCACGGTGAAGATGATAAGATTGTTCCATTTTGGATGGGTAAAAAAATGTATGAATTAGCCAATGAACCAAAATATTCTTATTTTCCAAAACAAGATGATCATATGATGGAATTTAACGAACATCTTATAAATGCAATTAAAAAGTTTATAAAAAGCTTAAATTAAGTCACAATTTTAACAAACCATCTACAAAATTTTTTTTTATTTTATCATAAAATGAAATTTAAATTTTTAGCATTATTTTGTATATTTTTTTTGTTAAATCAGAATTCAAATTCTGAGGTTCCTTCTGGAAGGGTAGATGATATTTTTTATATTGGAAAAATGGACTCACATAATAAGAATTTTGTACTTTTTTTTAAAACAAGAGAAAAATCTGTTTTAGCAAAAGGAGAAGATTTTAATTATATTACTGATTTTCCACAAGACTTATATATTTATTATAATGAAACAAAAAAAATTGAACCATTGATCACCTATGATTGGTTTCCAAAGTATATAAAATTTTATTTATCAAATTATGATTTTCCAGTTTTTCCAGAGGATTTTGCATATTATTTAATGAAAGATAATCAAACATTAATAATGGTTAGTGCAATTAAAAATATTAATCAAAATTTTACTTTTGATATTCTAACAAAAAAACTCAATAAATATTCAACTAAAGGCAAATTAGATTTTATAGTTTCTTCAATAACCAAAGATTGCGAATTTAGAAATATGAATGATACCTACCAATGTAATTATTATAAACCTTTGATATCTCAATATTTAATTAATTAGATGTAATAAAAGCATTTGCAAATTTTTCAGCATTAAAAACTTGCAAGTCATCTTCCTTCTCCCCAAGTCCTAAAGCGATTATTGGTAGTTTATATTTCTTTGCTAAAGCAAGCAAAATACCACCTTTTGCAGTACCATCTAACTTTGTCATAATTAAACCTGTTATCGGAATAATTTTGTTAAATTCTTCAACTTGATTAATTATATTTTGGCCTGAAGTTGCATCAAGCACTAAAACAACTTCGTGTGGTGATTCTGGATCTATTTTTTTCGTTACATTTGCTATTTTTTTATATTCTTCCATTAAATTTTTTTTATTTTGAAGTCTTCCAGCAGTATCAATCAAAATATGATTAAAATTATTTTTTAAAGCTTCATCAACAGCTTTATAAGCAACTGAAGCTGGATCAGATCCTTGAGAAGATTTTATAATTTTAACATCAATTTTTTTTGCCCAGTTATCTAATTGTTCTATTGCTGCCGCTCTAAATGTATCGCATGCAGAAAACATCACTTTACTTCCATTATTTTTTAAAATTTTTCCTATTTTTCCAATTGTAGTGGTTTTACCAACTCCATTAACACCAGAGATAAGTATTGTATTTAATTTATCTTTAATTTTGAAAAAACTATCATTTTCTAAAGGTTTCATTAAAAGCATTATATAATTTTTAAGAATTATATTTACCTCATTAATAATATTTTTTTTTGGATCAATTTTTTCTTGGGCAATTATGTTTTTTATTTCTGAAGCTGCTTGCAATCCAACGTCTGACTTAATTAAATAGTTTTCAATTTCATCTAAAGTTTTATCATCAATTTCCTTTTTGACTATTATATCCCTTAATCCCGAAGTGAAACTTGTTGCACTTTTTCTAAAACCTAATTTAAATTTTTCAAATATTCCCATTATAAATTAATTTCAATATTCTTAATATTAGAAACAGGTCCTTTCATATGAATACTATTTTTTTCATCAATAAAAATTGAAAGCCTACCTAGTTCGAATTCTATATCTGTTTTTGCTTTGGTTAGGCCTTTAATATTTGATGCAACTGCAGTTGCACAAGCGGCTGTTCCACAAGCTTTAGTAATTCCAGCTCCTCTTTCCCAAACTTTAACTTTAATTAAACTTTCACTTACAACTTTAGCAATTGTTACATTACATTTTTCTGGAAAAAGTTTGTGATTTTCAATTTTAGGTCCAATGTTTTCTAATTCAAAAATTTCTAAATTATCAGTAAAAAAAATTACGTGTGGATTTCCAACATTTATAGCAATGCCACCAATGTGTTCTTTATTATTTTTATCTAAAATTTTTAATTTAAGATTTTTAGTATTTAAATTTTCACTTAAAGGAATTTCTTCCCAATTAGTTTTTGGAATTCCAATATTAGTTTCTACTAAATTATTGTTTAAAATATTTGATTTTATAATGCCTGAGGAAGTTGATAATGTAATTTCCTTTTTATTATTTTGTTTTGAAAGTAGATCAGCTACACACCTTGATCCATTTCCACACGCTCCAGATAAGCTACCATCAGAATTAAAAAATTCTAAACTTGCATCTGCAGTTTTACTATTATTAATAATTATGAGTTGATCGCATCCAATAAACTTTCTATCACATATTTTAATTATTTGATTTTTGGATAAGTTTATATTTTGATTTCGTTGATCGATTATAACGAAGTCATTACCTAAACCATCCATTTTAAAAGCACTAATATACATAATATAGATGTTTAACTTATTTATTGACTTTTTGAACCTCTATTATAGGTTGTTGCAGTTTCCGCAAAAACGTTAAATTTGCGGTGTCTTTGGAAACAAAGAGATCGACACTAGTCAGCGAGGGTTCGCCCACTAGTGCGGTAACTGCTGTGTGTAATAATTATGTTTGAAAATTTAACAAATAAATTGGAAGAAGTTTTTTCTTCTTTAAAAAAAGCGCCTTCACTTGATGAAAAACAGGTTGACGAAGGATTGCGAGGTATTAGACAAGCCCTTTTAGAAGCTGATGTTTCATTAGATGTTGTTAAAGACTTCATAGCAAAAGTAAAACCAAAAGCTCTAGGGCAAGAAATAATACGTTCAACTTCACCAGGAAATATGGTGGTAAAGGTTGTTTATGATGAACTTGTAAATCTTTTAGGAGAAAGCAATTCAGATATAAATTTAAAATCAGTTCCTCCTGTTCCAATGATGATGGTTGGGTTACAAGGGTCAGGAAAAACCACTACTACGGCAAAACTAGCAAAATATATTGAAAAAAACAAAAAAAAGAAAATTATGATGGTCAGTCTGGACGTCTACAGGCCAGCCGCACAAGAACAATTAAAGCTGCTAGGTGAACAAAATAATATACTTACACTTCCAGTAATTGAGGGCCAACGACCAGAAGACATTTGTAGAAGAGCAATAGGTGCCGCAAGTTTAAATGGTGCTGATATTATTTTATTTGATACCGCAGGCAGAACACAAATAGATTTTCAAATGATGAGCGAAATAAAACAAATAGAGAGCATAATAAAACCAACAGAAACTTTTTTAGTTGCAGACTCTTTAACTGGTCAAGTTGCAGCAGAAGTTGCTAAAGAGTTTAAAAATACAGTGAATTTAACTGGTATTATATTAACTAGAGCAGACGGTGATGCAAGAGGTGGAGCAGCAGTTAGTATGAAATACGTTTCTCAGGTTCCAATTAAGTTCTTAGGAGTAGGTGAAAAAATAGAAAATATTGAAGTTTTTCATCCTAAGAGAATTGCAAACAGAATTCTTGGCATGGGAGATATTGTATCCTTAGTCGAAAAAGCTGCAGAAGATCTTGGAGAAGAAAATTTAAAAAAAGCAGAAGAAAATTTAAAAAAAGGTCAATTCTCTATGCAAGATTATTTATCTCAATTAAGACAAATGAAAAAAATGGGAGGCATAGAAGGGATCATGTCTTTTATGCCCGGTGTTTCAAAAATAAAGTCGCAAATGGATAAGTCTGGAATAGACGAAAAAGTTATAACTCAAAATGAAGCAATAATTTTATCGATGACAAAAAAAGAACGTGAGAACCCAAAAATTATCGATGGTTCAAGAAGAAAAAGAATTGCTAATGGCTCTGGAACTGATGTAGCCACTATCAATAAATTGTTAAAGCAATTTAAAATGATGTCTGAAATGATGAAAAAGATGTCAAAAGGAAATCTGAAAGGTATGTCAGATAAAGGTATACCACCAGAGCTATTTAACCAACTAAAATAAAAAGGAGAAAAAATGTTAAAGTTAAGACTATCAATGGGAGGAACAAAAAAAAGACCTATATACAAAATCGTAGTAGCAGACAGTAGATTTGCAAGAGATGGAAGATTTATTGAAAAGTTAGGTTTTTTTAATCCTCTATTACCCAAAGAAAAAAAAGAAAGAATTGGAATTGAAACAGATAGAGTTAAATATTGGATTAGTCAGGGTGCAAAGCCAACAATGAGAGTTGCAAGGATATTAGGGGAAAAAGAAATTATTCCTATGCCCGCAAATACAAACAACCCTCAAAAAGCAATTCCT
>CACHGH010000002.1 GCA_902579215.1 uncultured Pelagibacteraceae bacterium | reverse complement strand
CCTAAATGATAAAAATGAAAATAAAAATGATGCTATCAACGAAATATATAAAATTCTAAGACCTGGCGAACCGCCTACTATTGAAATAGCAACTCAAATTTTCAACAACCTTTTTTTTAGTTCAGAAAGATATGATCTTTCTGATGTGGGAAGAGTTAAAATGAACTCTAGACTGAATCAAGAATGTTCAGACAAAATAACAATTTTAAGAAATGACGATATTATTGCGATTATAAGAAAAATGCTCGATTTAAGAGATGGCAAAGATGAAGTTGATGATATCGATCATCTTGGTAATCGTAGAGTTAGATCTGTTGGTGAGTTAGTAGAAAACCAAGCAAGGATTGGTGTTTACAGAATGGAGAGAGCGATTAAAGAAAAAATGACAACACTTGATATAGAATCTGCAATGCCTCAAGATCTAATTAATGCAAAACCATTAACTGTTTCTTTAAAAGATTTTTTTGCTACTTCTCAACTTTCACAATTTATGGATCAAACTAACCCATTATCAGAGATTACTCACAAAAGAAGAGTTTCGGCTTTAGGACCAGGAGGATTAACAAGAGAAAGGGCTGGATTTGAAGTTAGGGATGTCCATCCAACTCATTACGGAAGAATTTGTCCAATTGAAACACCAGAAGGCCCTAACATTGGTCTAATAAATAGTTTGTCGACTTATGCAAAAATAAATAAATATGGATTTATAGAGAGTCCTTACAAAAAGGTAAAAAATGGAATTGTTGAAGATAAAATTGAATATTTGTCAGCAATGGAGGAAACAAAATATACTATCGCGCAAGCGAATTCAAAAGTAGATAAAAATGGGAAAATATTAGAGGACCTGGTATCATGCAGACAAAATCTAAATTTCGTTTTATCAAAACCAGAAAATATTGACTACATAGACGTATCACCAAAACAATTAGTTTCAGTAGCCGCTTCATTAATTCCGTTTTTGGAAAATGATGATGCTAATAGAGCTCTAATGGGATCCAATATGATGAGACAGGCTGTACCTCTATTAAAACCAGAGTCACCATTAGTAGGAACGGGTATAGAAAGTGATGTTGCATTAGACTCTGGAGTAACAATTGTTGCCAAAAGGGAGGGAGTAGTCGATAAAATTGATGGAAAAAGAATTGTGATCAAGGCAACTGAAGAAAGTGATTTTACAAAATCGGGAGTTGACATCTATAATTTACAAAAATTTAAAAGATCTAATCAGAATACTTGCATAAACCAAAAACCATTAGTACGTGTTGGAGACAAAGTTAAATCTGGGGATATTATTGCTGATGGCCCTTCAACAAAGCTTGGTGAATTAGCATTAGGGAAAAATGTAACTGTAGCATTTATGCCATGGCAAGGATATAATTTTGAAGATTCAATATTAATATCAGAAAGATGTGTAACAGACGACGTTTTTACCTCTATC
Source organism: uncultured Pelagibacteraceae bacterium (assembly GCA_902579215.1). GTDB lineage: Bacteria > Pseudomonadota > Alphaproteobacteria > Pelagibacterales > Pelagibacteraceae > Pelagibacter. The sequence continues at coordinate 105,101 of CACHGH010000002.1, read as the reverse complement.
CACATTGAGGAATACGAAGTCATGGCCAGAGATACAAAATTAGGAGAGGAAGATATAACTAGAGACATTCCAAATGTTAACGAAGAGTCTCTAAAAAATTTGGACGAATCTGGAATAGTTTATATAGGTGCAGAAGTTAAAGCTGGCGATATATTAGTTGGCAAAGTAACTCCCAAAGGAGATTCTGCATCCGGACCTGAAGAAAAATTACTAAGATCAATTTTTGGAGAAAAAGCAATCGACGTAACTGATACTTCGTTAAAAATGCCAAGTGGAAGCAGCGGAGTTGTTGTTGATGTTAGAGTTTTTAATAGGCATGGTATAGAAAAAGATGAAAGATCAATAACTATTGAAAGATCAGAAATTGACTTAGTTCAGCAAGACAAAATAGTAGAAGAAGAGATTTTAGAAAGAAGTATTAAGCAAAGAGCAAGTCAGATTTTAACTGGGTCATCTTTAAACAAAAAAATTAAAGATTTGGATACAGGAACAAAATTAGACTATGAAAAAATAGAAAATTTAAGTGTTGCTGATTTATTTAAAGTTACTGTGGGTGAAAATAAGAAGGAAGACAGTCTTACACAACTTAAAGACCAGTATAATAAAGCAAAGCAAGATATTCAGGAAAGATTTGAGGATAAAGTATTAAAAATTAAACAAGGTGATGATTTATTACCAAGCGTGATGAAAATGGTTAAAGTTTTTGTTGCTATAAAAAGAAGGCTTAGACCTGGTGACAAGATGTCAGGTAGGCATGGAAATAAAGGAGTTGTTAGTAAAATTGTACCTGTAGAAGATATGCCATATAGAGAAAATGGCGAGCCTGTTGATATAGTTTTAAATCCTTTAGGAGTACCAAGTAGGATGAATGTTGGTCAAATACTTGAAACACATTTAGGGTGGGCGTGTAAAGAATTTGGATCAAATATAAAAGAAATAATAAATAAAAATCAAAAGAAAATTGAAAAAAACGATAAAGTTTCTAGTTTTTTAAAATCTGTATACGGCAAAGAAATTTTTGAAAATAAAATCGATAAGTTAAGCAAATTAGAATTTATAGATCTTTGTGAAAATTTACAAAATGGTATTCCGATAGCTACACCTGTTTTTGATGGAGCAAAAGAAGAAGATGTTACAAGTATGTTGAAATTAGCAAGCCTTCCAAATTCAGGACAAACTTTTTTATGGGATGGTAGAACAGGAGAAAAATTTGATAGACCAGTTACTGTTGGAATAATTTATATGTTAAAACTTCATCATTTAGTTGAAGATAAAATTCATGCTAGATCGACAGGGCCATATAGTTTAGTTACTCAACAGCCTTTAGGTGGAAAGGCACAATTGGGTGGTCAAAGATTTGGAGAAATGGAAGTTTGGGCGTTAGAAGCATATGGAGCTTCATATACACTACAGGAAATATTGACAGTTAAGTCTGATGATGTTGCTGGGAGAGTTAAAGTTTATGAAACAATTGTTAAAGGTGAAGAAAATTTTGAGTCTGGTATCCCAGAGTCTTTCAATGTTCTTGTTAAGGAAATTAAATCCTTAGCCTTAAATGTGGAGTTAAATTAATAATGAAAAAAGAACTAACAGATTTATTTAAAAGTAATGAAATTTCTGAGTCGCAGAATTTTAATAGCATCAAAATAACTTTAGCAAGTCCTGATAAAATAAAATCATGGACTTATGGTGAAATTAAAAAACCAGAAACAATAAATTATAGAACCTTTAGACCAGAGAAAGATGGTTTATTTTGTGCAAGAATTTTTGGTCCTATTAAAGATTACGAATGTTTGTGTGGAAAATATAAAAGAATGAAGTTTAGAGGAATAATCTGCGAAAAATGTGGTGTGGAGGTAACAAAATCAAATTTAAGAAGAGAAAGAATGGGGCATATAAACCTAGCAACACCCGTTGCACATATATGGTTTTTAAAATCTCTACCTAGCAGGATATCTCTAGCTATTGATATGAAATTAAAAGAGGTAGAAAGAGTTTTATATTTTGAAAATTTTATAGTTATTGAACCTGGCTTAACTGGATTAAAAAAAAATCAGCTATTAAATGAGGATGAACTAGCAAAATATCAAAACGAATATGGAGATGAATCTTTCACGGTCGGAATTGGCGCAGAAGCTGTACTTGAAATTTTAAAATCTTTAAATTTAGAGGAAGAGAAGAAAACATTAATTAAAACTATAAATGAAACAAAATCTAAAGTTGCAGAAGAGAGATCAATCAAAAGACTTAAATTAATAGAGTCATTTATTGAAACTGGCCAAAAACCTGAATGGATGATACTCACAGTTATACCAGTAATTCCACCAGAACTAAGACCTTTAGTACCACTTGATGGTGGAAGGTTTGCTACATCTGATTTAAATGATCTGTATAGAAGAGTGATAAATAGAAATAACAGATTAAAAAGATTAATGGATCTGAAGGCGCCAGATATCATAATACGAAATGAAAAAAGAATGCTTCAGGAATCTGTAGATGCACTATTTGATAATGGTAGAAGAGGTAGAGTAATAACTGGGACAGGTAAGAGACCTCTTAAATCATTAGCAGAAATGCTTAAAGGAAAACAAGGAAGATTTAGACAAAATTTACTTGGTAAGAGAGTCGATTACTCAGGAAGATCTGTAATTGTAGTTGGTCCTGATCTTAAATTACATGAGTGCGGTTTACCAAAAAAAATGGCATTAGAATTATTTAAACCATTTCTATACGCAAGACTAAACAAACTAGGACTTGCATCAACAATAAAACAAGCAAAAAAATTAGTAGAAAAGGAAACAAACGCAGTTTGGGATGCTCTTGAATTAATTGTTAGAGAACATCCAGTAATACTTAATCGGGCTCCAACTTTACACAGACTTGGAGTTCAAGCATTTGAACCTAAGTTAATCGAAGGAGATGCTATAGAACTTCATCCTTTAACATGCGCAGCATTTAATGCAGACTTTGATGGCGACCAAATGGCTGTCCATATACCTTTAAGTTTAGAGGCTCAATTAGAAGCTAGAGTTTTAATGATGTCAACAAACAACATACTAAGTCCATCTAACGGTAAGCCAATAATTGTACCAAGCCAAGATATGATTTTAGGAATATATTATTTATCACAACCTCCTTATCAAAGTAAAAAGATAGAAGGATATTTTGTAAATAATTCCGAGATAGAGCATGGTCTTGAAACTGGATCAATCAAAGTTCATTCTACAATTATATCAAGGTTTGAAACTGTTGATGAAAATGGAAATACAAAATTTGAAAAATATACTAGTACAGTAGGAAGATTTCTTCTTGCTAATTTATTACCCAAAAATAAAGACATTAAATTTTCTTTGATAGATAGAGTTTTACCAAAGAAAGTAGTTTCTGAAATAATTGATATTGTTTTTAGATTCTGTGGGCAAAAAAGAACTGTTATATTTTGTGATAAGTTAAAAGATTTAGGTTTTAAACATGCATTTAAAGCAGGAATTTCATTTGGAAAGGATGACTTAGTTATACCATCTAATAAAGAACAATTAATTGAAGAAACAAAGAAACTAATTGCAGATTATGAAAACCAATATTCAGAAGGTTTAATTACTAGAGGAGAAAAATATAATAAAGTTGTGGACGCATGGTCCAAATGTACAGATAGAGTTGCAGGTGAAATGATGAAAGGTATTTCTGCAACAGAAACAAATAAAGATGGAATCAAAATTAATTCTGTCTTTATGATGGCAGACAGCGGTGCGAGAGGTTCTGCTGCACAGATGAAACAATTGGCTGGTATGAGAGGACTTATAGCTAAACCATCTGGCGAAATTATAGAAACACCTATAACTTCAAATTTTAAAGAAGGTTTGACTGCACTAGAATATTTTAATTCAACTCATGGTGCTAGAAAAGGTTTAGCTGATACAGCGCTAAAAACTGCAAACTCAGGTTATTTAACAAGAAGATTATGTGATGTTGCTCAAGATTTAACCATAACTAAAGAAAAATGTGAAAAACCTGGTTCTATAAAATTATCTGAAATCATAGAGGGTGGAAATGTTATAGTTAGTCTCTCAGAAAGATCATTAGGAAGAATTGCAGCTTCAGAGGTTAAACACCCAATCAATGGAGAGACAATAATAAAAAAAGGTGAAATGATCGATGAGTTTGTCTGTGAAAAAATTGATGCAGCAGGTGTTAAACTTATAAATGTTTACTCTGTTATGACTTGTAGTTCAAAAGAAGGTGTTTGCGCTAGGTGTTATGGAAGAGATCTTTCTAGAGGAAAAATGGTACATGTCGGTGAAGCTATTGGTATGATTTCTGCTCAATCTATCGGTGAGCCTGGAACACAATTAACAATGAGAACGTTCCACGTTGGAGGAACTGCATCTATCAAACAAGAATCTCAAGTGATAAGCAAAACTGAAGGAACGTTAAAAATTATTAATACAAACCTATTAGAAGATTCTAAAAAAAATCTAATTGTAATGGGAAGAAATACACAATTATCAATCGAAGATGAAAATGGTTTGCAGGTTGCTGTTTATAAAGTTCCATATGGAGCAAAATTGTTCTTTCAAAACAGCGATAAGATAAAAAAGAACGATAAAATTTGTGAATGGGATCCTTACACTACACCAGTGATTGCAGAAAAAAGTGGTATAGCCGGATATGTTGATTTAATTGATGGAGTGTCTTTACAAGAAATTACAGATGACGCTACAGGTATATCATCTAAGTCAGTTATAGATTGGCGTTCACAATCAAAGAATACAGATTTAAAACCAAGAATTACTTTAAGAGATGATAAAGGAAATGTAATTAAAAAAGCTGATGATAATGAGGCAAGATATTATTTAGTACCAGATTCTATTTTATCAGTAAAAGATGGTCAAAAAATATTTGCTGGAGATGTTATTGCAAGATTACCAAAAGAAACTTCAAAGACAAAAGATATAACAGGAGGTTTGCCTAGAGTAGCTGAATTGTTCGAAGCAAGAAAAGCAAAAGATAGTGCAATAATAGCAGAAAATGATGGAAAGGTTTTATTTGGAAAAGAAGTTAGAGGAAAACAGAGAGTATCAATACAATCTGAAAATGGAGAGTCATCAAATTACCTTATTCCAAAAGGTAAACATATTAATTTTAACCAAGGGGAAAAAATTAAAAAAGGAGAATATTTATTAGACGGACAACCTCTACCCCATGATATACTTAGAATTCTAGGTATTGAAGAGCTAACTGAGTATTTTGTTAACCAAGTGCAAGAAGTATACAGGCTTCAAGGTGTGGTTATTAATGACAAACATATTGAAACAATTTTAAGACAAATGTTAAAGAAAATAGAAATTAAAAATCCTGGAGATTCAAGCTTATTACCTGGAGAAATAATCGATAGAATTAAATTTGAAAATATGAATGAAGATTTAAAAGCTAATGGAAAAAAAATAGCTCAAGGTGAAAGAATATTAATGGGTATAACTAAAGCTTCTTTGCAAACAGAGTCATTTATATCTGCTGCCTCGTTCCAAGAAACAACAAGAGTATTAACAGATGCAGCTATTAAAGGTAAGGTAGATAAATTACAAGGTCTAAAAGAAAACGTAATTGTAGGTAGGTTAGTTCCTGCTGGAACAGGCTCAATTAAAAACGATTGGAACAAAAAAGCTCTTGAAGATGATAAAAAGTTTTTATCTGAACAGGAAAAAATTGAACCCTCAGAAACACAGGTAAATCAGTAAAAATAGCTTCATTTTTCTCTCTTTTAAATTTGACAAAGTGTAATTCTATAGTATTTTGGCGATATTTTTTGGTTGGAATGTAGTGCATTAAGCACTAAACGCTGCCACTAATAACCTGTCAGTTATTTCATCAAAAATACAAATATAAAATTAATTATGCCTACAATTAACCAGTTGTTGAGAAAAAAAAGAACTAAAGTAAAAGCAAGGGATAAAGTTCCTGCTTTAGAAAAATCACCACAAAAAAGAGGTGTGTGTGTGAAAGTTTATACAACTACTCCAAAAAAACCTAATTCTGCTTTAAGAAAAGTTGCAAGAGTTAGATTGTCAAACGGTCATGAAGTAACTTCTTATATACCAGGAGAAGGTCATAATTTACAAGAACACTCTGTAGTATTAATAAGAGGTGGAAGAGTAAAAGATTTACCTGGAGTAAGATATCATATTTTAAGAGGAAACTTAGATACGCAAGGCGTAACAGCAAGAAAACAACAACGATCTAAGTATGGTGCAAAGAAGGGTAAATAACAATGTCTAGAAAAAAAAAAGCACCTAAAAAAATACCTATAGTAGATCCAGTATATAAATCAAATATTATACCAAAGTTAATTAATTCAATCATGTATGATGGAAAAAAAACTGTCGCAGAAAAGATAGTGTATGATGCTATTGAGAAAATTAAATCAAAGAGCAAAGATGAACCAATCAAGATATTTAACGATGCAATAAATAACTTAAAACCAACTGTGGAAGTTAGATCTAGAAGAGTTGGTGGCGCTACATACCAAGTTCCAGTCGAAGTTAAATCAAAGAGATCTCAAGCATTGGCATTAAGATGGTTAATAGATGCTTCAAGAAAACGTAAAGATAAAAAGATGTCTGATAAAATTTTTAACGAAATATTTGATGCTTATCAAAATAAAGGATCAGCAGTAAAAAAAAAAGAAGATACTCACAAAATGGCAGAGTCAAACAAAGCTTTTGCTCACTTTAGATGGTAAAAAATTATGCCTAGAACCCATAAATTAGATAAATATAGAAACATTGGAATCATGGCACACATAGATGCCGGAAAAACAACTACAACAGAAAGAGTTTTATATTATACTGGAAAAAGTCATAAAATTGGAGAAGTCCATGATGGAGCAGCAACCATGGATTGGATGGAACAGGAGCAAGAAAGAGGTATAACAATCACTTCAGCTGCAACTACCTGTTTTTGGAGAGAACACAGAATTAATATTATTGATACACCAGGCCATGTTGATTTTACAATCGAAGTTGAGAGATCTTTAAAAGTTTTAGATGGAGCAGTTGCTGTTTTTGATGGTGTTGCGGGTGTTGAGCCTCAATCAGAAACTGTTTGGAGACAAGCTGATAAATATAAAGTTCCAAGAATATGTTTTGTTAATAAACTTGATAGAACAGGAGCTGATTTTTTTAGATGCGTTGACATGATTAAAGAAAGACTAGGTGCTAAGCCATTAGTAATGCAAATACCTGTTGGAATAGAAGCTTCCTTACAAGGGATTGTTGATTTAGTTAAGATGAAAGCAGTTCTTTGGAAAGATGAAACTTTAGGAGCTGAATTTGAAATTAAAGATATACCTGAGGATCTGAAAGAGATTGCTAAAAAATATAGACAAGAATTAGTCGAAACAGCTGTAGAGCAGGATGAAAAACTCATGGAAAGCTACCTAAATGGTGATGAGATTAAAGAAAATGATTTAATTAAATGTATTAGAAAAGGATGTTTAAATTTTGACTTTGTACCAGTTCTAACTGGTTCTGCTTTTAAAAACAAAGGTGTTCAACCTTTATTAGACGCTGTTGTAGACTATCTTCCAAGTCCAGTTGATATTGGATCTATAAAAGGCACAAAACCTGGTACCGAGGAAGAAATGGAAATGAAATTTGAAGATAATGCTCCATTTTCTGCACTAGCTTTTAAAGTAGCTAATGATCCATTCGTAGGATCTTTGACATTTATTAGAATTTACTCTGGTACCATTAAAGCTGGAACAGGTATTTATAATACCTCTAAAGATAAAGAAGAAAGAGTTGGCCGAATGCTTTTAATGCATGCAAATTCTAGAGAAGATATAAAAGAAGCTAACACAGGTGATATCGTAGCTTTAGCTGGATTAAAATATACAATTACTGGACATACACTAGCTGAAGAAGACAAACCTGTACTTTTAGAACCTATGGAATTTCCAGACCCTGTTATTGAAATTGCTGTCGAACCTAAAACAAAAGCTGACCAAGAAAAAATGGGCGAAGCATTAGGAAGATTAGCAAAAGAAGATCCATCATTTAGAGTAACATCAGACGAAGAATCTGGACAAACAATAATAAAAGGTATGGGAGAACTTCATTTAGATATTATTGTTGATAGAATGAAAAGAGAATTCAAAGTTGAGGCTAATGTTGGTGCGCCACAAGTTGCATATAGAGAGACTATACAAAATACAACAGAATTTGATTATACTCATAAAAAACAAAGCGGTGGAGCTGGACAATTTGCTAGGGTTAAATTGTCAGTAGAACCACTAGAACCTGGTGCTGGTAGACAGGTTGAAAGCAAAATTAAAGGTGGAGCTATACCTAAAGAATTTATACCTGGAGTAGAAAAAGGGATTGAAACTGTTTCTGATAATGGAATTTTAGCAGGGTTTCCAATAATCGATTACAAAGTAACAATCTTAGATGGTTTACACCATGACGTTGACTCAAGTGTTTTGGCGTTTGAATTAGCTTCTCGTGCATGTTTTAAAGAAGCGTGCACAAGAGGAACGCTTAAATTGTTAGAACCAGTTATGAGAGTTGAAGTTGTTACACCTGAAGATTACATGGGCGATGTAATAGGAGATCTAAATAGTAGAAGAGGACAAATTAACACTCAGGAACAAAGAGGTAATGCAACTGTTATTACAGCTATGGTTCCCCTAGCAAACATGTTTGGTTATATAAATAATCTTCGATCTATGTCACAAGGAAGAGCTCAGTACTCAATGTTTTTTGATCATTACTCAAAAGTACCACAAAATGTTCAAGATGAAGTAACTAAGAAAATAGCAGGTTAATATGGAAAAGCAAAATATTAGAATAAAATTACGAGCATACGATAACAAAATTTTAGATCAATCTACTGAAGAAATAGTTAACACAGTAAAAAGAACGGGAGCAAATATTAAAGGGCCGATACCACTACCAACCAAAAAAGAAAAATATACAGTTTTGAGATCACCTCATATAGATAAAAAAAGCAGAGAGCAATTTGAAACTAGAACACATAAGAGGTTAATAGATATTATTGAACCAACACCACAAACAGTAGAAGCTCTAATGAAATTGGATTTAGCTTCAGGTGTTGATGTTGAAATTAAATTATAATTTATGACAGAAATAGCTTTATTAGGAAAAAAAATTGGAATGACACGAGAGTTTTATAAAAGCGGTCAATCGGTACCTGTAACTGTTGTTAAAATGGAAAAAGCTAGAGTCATTGATGTTATAAATAAAGAAAAAAGAGGTTATCAAGCAATTCAAGTTGGTTTTGGAAAAATTAAAGCTTCTAGATTAACAAAAGCAATGAAAGGTTTTTATACAAAAAAGAACACCGAGCCAAAGAAAAAAATAAAAGAATTTAGAGTTATTAATATTGAAAGTTACAAAACTGGCAACGAGTTTGGTTTAGAAATATTTAAAGATGTTAAATTTGTTGATGTGAGATCAAAAACAATAGGAAAAGGCTTTGCTGGAGCAATGAAAAGACATAATTTTTCTGGCCTAAGAGCAACACACGGTGTCTCAGTTTCTCATAGATCCCATGGTTCAACTGGACAAAGACAAGATCCTGGTAAGGTTTTTAAAGGAAAAAAGATGGCAGGACATATGGGTGATAAATTAAGAACAATACAGAATATTGAAATTATAAAATCAGACTTAGAAAATAGTCTTTTGTACCTTAAAGGATCAATTCCAGGATCCAAAAATACAGAAGTAATGGTGAAAAAAGCAGCTAAAAATTTAAGAAAACTAACAATTCAAGAAAAAATTGAAGTAATGGAAAAAGCAAAAAAAGTACCAGAGAAAAAAAAGAAGAAATAAAATGAAATTAGATAAAATAAGCATTGATGGAAAAAAAACTTCAATAGAAGTTTTAGATAAAATTTTCTCAGGAAAGATTAATAAAAAATTAGTTGATAAAGTTTTATATACAACAAATGCTAATTTTAAAGGTAGAAAAGCTAAGACAAAACAAAAAAATGAAATCATCGGATCAACTGCTAAAATATGGGCACAAAAAGGAACTGGAAACGCAAGACACGCTAGCAGGAAAGCACCAATCTTTGTTGGCGGTGGTGTAGCACATGGTCCAAAAGGTCAATCTCAATATAAAAAAAGAAAAATCACAAAAAATGAAAAAAAATTGAGTATCACTTCTTTGATAACTGAAAAAAGAAATCTTAATAATCTCGTAATACTTAATAATTTTGAAAAAGAAATAAAAAAAACTAAAGAAATGAATTTAATTCTTAACAAACTAAATATAACTAATTCTTTAATTATTTTAGACCAAGAATCTAAAAATAAAATATTTAAATCATTGAGAAATATATCTAATATTAAAGTTAGCGATACAAATCATTTTAATATAGTCGATATTGTAAGATATAATAAAATTGTATTTACAGAAGCATCAGTAAAAGAATTACAAAAGAGGTATGAATAAAATGGAAAAGATAAATTTATTTGATAAAATTTTATTCCCAATTGTGACAGAAAAATCTACTAATTTGTCGTCACAAAATAAAGTTACTTTTAAGGTTCCAAATAAAGCGAATAAAAACAATCTTAAGAAAAGCATAGAAAAAATATTTAAAGTTAATGTAACTAAAATTAATATTATAAACAAACAAGCTAGAACAAAACTAACCAGAGGAAGAAAGATTAAAGTATCAGGATATAAAAAAGCTATAATTACATTAAAAAAAGGTCAAAGTATTGATTTAACAACAGGAATTTAATTTATGTCACTTAAAACTTTTAAACCATATACAAAATCTACTCGAGGAACGATCCTTGTTGATAGATCTAATCTTTGGAAGGGAAAACCTTTAAAATCTCTTGTAACAACAAAATACTCTTCTAAAGGCAGAAATAACAATGGACATATAACTTCTAGAAATAGAGCTGGAGGTCATAAACAAAAGTATCGACAAGTTGATTTTTATAGAAAAAAATTCGATATATCAGCTGTTGTAGAGCGTATTGAATACGATCCAAACAGGTCTTGTTATATAATGCTTGTTAAATTTGATGATGGAAGTCATGCCTATTACTTAGCTCCTCAAAAAATTAAAATTGGAGACAAAATTGAAAGTGGATCAAAAAAAGAAATCAAGGTTGGTAATGCTATGCCTTTAAGAGACATACCTGTCGGTATTAATATACATAACGTTGAGATTCAGCCAGGTGCAGGCGGTAAAATTGCTAGATCAGCAGGTACGTCTGTGACTATATCAGGAATAGATGGAAATTATTCATTAATAAAAATGACATCTGGCGAGGTTAGAAAAATCGATTCAAGATCAATGGCAACAATTGGCGTTCTTTCAAATCCAGATCAAAAAAATATTAAAATTGGAAAAGCTGGAAGATCTAGATGGTTAGGTAGAAGACCACATACAAGAGGTGTTGTTATGAATCCAGTTGATCACCCACATGGAGGTGGTGAAGGTAAATCTGCTGGTGGAAGGCACCCAGTATCCAGAAAAGGCCAATCAGCAAAAGGTTTAAAAACAAGAGACAATAAGAGAACAGATAAATTTATTATAAGAAGAAGAAAGAAAAAGAAAGAATAGAAAATTATGGCAAGAGCAGTTTGGAAAGGTCCGTTTGTAGAAGAAAGCTTGATAAAAAAAGCAGAAAAACAAAAAAACGACACAAATAGAAAACCAATAAAAACTTGGTCAAGAAAATCAACAATAATTCCAGAGTTTGTTGGTTTAAGCTTTTTGATCTACAATGGAAGAAAATTTATACCCATTACTGTATCTGAAGATATGGTTGGTCACAAATTAGGTGAATTTGCGCCAACAAGAACATTTGCTGGACATACACCAGCTGATAAAAAAGCAGCTCAAGAAGCTAAAACAACAACACCAGGGGACAAGAAAGATAGTAAATAGAATGAGCAAAAAGAAAAAAGAAGTTAATAAAGGTAAATTTGTAAAATCAATTAATAAAAATGTAAGATCTAGCGTTAGAAAGTTAAATCCTATTCTAAAAGGAATAGTTGGAAAAAAAGTAGATATAGCATTAAGAGATCTAACTTTTTCAGATAAAAGAATATCAAAAGATATAAAGAAAACTATTTCTTCAGCAGTAGCTAATGCTGAAAATAATTTTCAATACGATATTGATAGATTAATTGTTAAAGAAGCTTTCTGCGGTAAACAAATTGTAATGAAAAGATTTAGAGCTAGAGCAAAAGGTAGAGCTGCACCAATATTGAAACCTTATTCTAATGTAACGATAATTTTATCTGAATCAAAAAAAATGGAGGCCCATGGGACAAAAAGTTAATCCAGTAGGTTTAAGACTAGGAATCAACAGGGGATGGGACTCTGTATGGTACGCTAAGAAAAAAGATTTTGGAAGTTACTTAATTGAAGATTTTAATATTAGAAAATATATTAAAAATAACGTTATTAACTCTGGTGTTTCTAAAGTAATGATAGAGAGAACTTCAAAAAAGTGTTTTGTTACAATTTACACTTCTAGACCAGGTTTTGTAATTGGAAAAAAAGGAAGTGATATAGAAAAAATTAAAAATAAATTATCTAAGCTTACAAAAAATGAAGTTAATTTAAATATTAAAGAAGTTAAAAAACCTGAAACAAACAGTTTTTTAGTTGCTGAAAATATAGCACAACAGTTAGTAAAAAGAATTTCATATAGGAGAGCAATGAAAAGAGCCATGCAGTCAGCTTTAAGATTAGGTGCCAAAGGTATAAAGGTATCAATAAGTGGTAGACTAGGTGGGAATGAAATAGCAAGAACAGAATGGTTACGTGAAGGAAGTATACCATCTCACACTTTAAGAGCGGATATTGATTATGCAGAGTCTGAAGCTCTAACTACTTATGGCATAATAGGAATTAAAGTGTGGATTTACAAAGGAGAAGTATTTGCTAAAGAATTTAGCCAAGAAACCAATAAGAAATAATTATGTTACAACCAACTAGAACAAAATATAGAAAAGCACACAAAGGCAGAATTCACGGCAAAGCCTCAAGATGTAATTTTATGAACTATGGCGCTTACGGTTTAAAAGCTATTCAGCCAGATAGAGTTATATCAAAACAAATTGAAGCAGCTAGAGTTGCTTTAACAAGACATATGAAAAGACAAGGAAGAGTTTGGACAAGAATCTTTCCAAATATTCCTGTTTCAAAAAAGCCGGTAGAAGTTAGAATGGGTAAAGGAAAAGGTTCACCAGAGTATTGGGCATGCAGAGTTAAACCTGGAAGAATTTTATTTGAAGTAGATGGAGTATCAGAAGAAGTCGCAAAAGAGGCTTTATATAAAGCGTCTGCAAAATTACCAATAAAAACCAAAATAATTAAAAGATTTACTTAAAATGAAAAGAAACGAAATAAAAAAACTTACTAAAGATCAAGCCTTAAAAAATCTTGAAAAATTTAAAAAAGATTTATTTAATTTTAGATTTCAAAAAATAAATTCTCAGATAACAAATCCATCAAAAATTAACGAAACTAAAAAAAATATAGCAAGAATTAAGACATTATTGAAAGGAAAATACAATGCCTAAAAAAATATTGTCAGGAATAGTAGTGAGTGACAAACCGAACAAAACAATAACAGTTATGGTTGAGAGAAAATATCAACACCCATATTTAAAGAAAGTTATAAAAGTTAAAAAAAAATATAATGCACATGATGAAAATAATAAATTTAAAAATGGTGACAAGGTTTCAATAATTGAAAGTAAGCCATTTTCGAAAAATAAAAAATTTCAAGTTATGGAGAGTAAATAATGATACAGATACAAACAGAACTTCTAGTTGCTGATAATACAGGTGCAAAAAAAATTGAATGCATAAAAGTTTTAGGTGGATCGAAAAGAAGATATGCTAGTATAGGTGACACTATAGTTATTGCTGTAAAGGAAGCTATCCCAAAAGGAAAAGTTAAAAAAGGTTCAGTTCACAAAGCTGTTATTGTAAGAGTAAAAAAAGGAATACACAGAGACGATGGGTCAAAAGTTAAATTTGATAATAATGCCGCTGTACTTGTTGATGAAAAAGGCGAACCAGTAGGTACAAGAATTTTTGGACCAGTTACGAGAGAATTAAGAAATAGAGGGCAAATGAAAATTATATCATTAGCGCCGGAGGTACTTTAAAAATGATTAAAAAAGGAACCAAGGTAAAAGTTTTAACAGGTAAGGACAAAAATAAAGATGGCGAGGTGATACAGATTGATAGACAAAATAATAGAGCAAAAATTAAAGGAATAAATCTTATAAAAAAACATGTTAAAACAACAAAAGAGAAAAAGGGTGGAATAATATCCAAAGAAAATTTTTTACATATTTCAAATCTTGCAATAATAGATGATAAAAAAACTACTAAAAAAGAGGCTAAGAAATGATACCAAGATTAAAGGAATTATATAAAAAAGAGATATTGCCAAATATTAAGCAAAAGTTTGGTTTTAAAAATTTATATATGGGTCCGAAGATTCAAAAAGTAGTTATAAATATGGGTCTTGGAGTTGATGGTAATGACTCAAAAATTTTGAAATCTTGTCAAGAAGATCTCGCTTTAATTGCAGGGCAGAGACCAGTAATAACAAAATTTAAAAAATCTATATCAAATTTTAAAACGAGAAAAAATTCAAACGCTGGTCTTAAAGTAACTTTGCGTAAAAATAAAATGTACGAATTTATTGATAGACTAGTTAATATAGCGCTACCAAGAATAAAGGATTTTAGAGGACTTTCAGCAAATGGATTTGATAAATTCGGAAGTTATACATTTGGCGTCAAAGAACATATAATTTTTCCAGAAGTAAATTTTGATAAAGCTGATAAAATTAGAGGTTTGGATATTACTATAGTTATCTCATCTCTAAAAAAAGAACATAGTGTTGAATTATTAGAAAAATTAAATTTTCCATTCATAAAAAAAGGAGATAATTAAACATGGCAAAGTTAAGCTCAATAAATAAAAATAACAGAAGAATAAGATTGTCAGACAAATTTTTAAAAAAAAGAAAAGCTCTAAAAAAAATTGTTATGAATAAAAAATTAACACTTGAAGAAAGATTTAAAGCACAACAAAAACTCTCAAAACTCCCAAGAAATTCTGCAAAAATTAGAGTAAGAAATAGATGCCAAATAACTGGAAGACCACACGGCGTATACAGAAAATTAAAAATATCAAGAATAGCTTTGAGACAGCTAGGCTTGCAAGGAAAAATACCAGGAATGGTAAAATCAAGTTGGTAGAAAGGAAATTATGAGTTTAAGTGACCCTATTGGAGATATGATTGCAAGAATTAAGAATGCCCAAATACGTAATCATAAAAAAGTTGAGTTACCTTCATCAAATTTTAAAGCTAAAATAGCTGAAATTTTAAAAATTGAAGGCTTCATAATTGATTATAGTATAAATTCTGAAACATCAAAATCAGTATTAAAAATTGACCTAAAATATCATTCAGGCAACCCAGTAATCAGTACAATTGAAAGAGTATCTAAACCGGGAAGACGAATTTTTTCAAGCGCAGAAAGTTTACCAAAGATTAATAACGGTTTAGGTATAGCGATTATATCAACACCAAAAGGAGTTATGACTGATATTGATGCTAGAAAACAAAAAGTTGGTGGAGAAATAATTTGTAAGGTATTTTAATGTCTAAAATTGGTAAAATAAATATTTCTATTCCTGATAAAGTTAAAGTTGCTTTAACAGGAAATATAATAAATGTAGAAGGGCCTCTAGGAAAAAAATCACTAAATATTGATTTAGAAGTTTTTGACTTAAAAATAAATGAAGGTAAGGAAATATCAATTAAGCCAAAAAAACTTGACCAAAATACGAAAAGATTATGGGGAATGAATAGAAGCTTGTTAAACAATGCAATTATAGGTTCAGTAAAGGGTTACGAGAAAATATTAGAACTTGTCGGAGTTGGTTTTAGGGCTGCTTTAAAAGGAAAACAATTAAACCTTCAGCTTGGATTTAGTCATGATATAAATTTTGATATACCGGAAAATATTAAAATTGCTGTTGAGAAACAAACTATTATAAAAATAAGTGGTTTTGACAAGCAAGAAGTGGGAATGGTTGTTTCTAAAATTAAGTCATTTAGGCCACCAGAACCATACAAAGGTAAAGGTATTAGGGAGCAAGGTCAGTATATTTTACGTAAAGAAGGAAAGAAAAAATAATGAAATCTACAAATTTAATTAGAAAAAAATTTAGAGTTAGAAATAAGATTAAAAAAGTGGCAAAAATTGATAGATATAGATTGAGCGTTTCTCGATCTGCAAAAAATATATCTGCACAAATTATAGATGATATGAATAACAAAACTCTTTTATCAGCGTCATCTATAGAAAAAGATATTAAAACAATGAAAAAAACAAACAAAACAGAACTTTCCAAAATAGTTGCAGAAAGATTAGCAAAAAAAGCACAAGAAAAAAAAATAACAAAAATATATTTTGATAGAGGTATATATAAATATCATGGAAGAGTTAAAATATTTGCTGAAACTCTTAGAAAAAATGGAATGGAATTTTAAACTATGGAAATAAAAAAAGACGATATTTTAGAGAAACTAGTACACATCAACAGAATAACAAAGGTAGTAAAAGGTGGAAGAAGATTTGGATTTTCTGCTTTAGTTGTTGTTGGAAATCAAAATGGAAAGATAGGTATAGCTCACGCAAAAGCAAAACAAGTTCCAGACGCTATTAAAAAAGCTAATGATATGGCGCGAAGAAAGTTAATTAAGGTTCCATTAAGAGAAGGTAGAACAATTCATCACGATGTTTATGGAAAAGATGGTGCGGGCAAAATAAAACTAAGAGCAGCACCAAAAGGAACAGGAATAATAGCAGGTGGGCCAGTTAGAGCCGTTTGTGAAGTATTAGGAGTAAAAGATATTGTTGCAAAATCAATGGGAACAGCAAACCCGCACAATGTAATAAGAGCTACAATGAAAGCTTTATCTAAACAAAATTCACCCAAACAAATATCGATAATAAGAAACAAGAAAATTTCTGAGGTAGTACAAAAAAGAGGATAATGACAACATTAAACACAACTAATAAAATTGTAAAAAAAAAAATTAGACCGGGTAGAGGAATAGGATCAGGAAAAGGTAAAACCTCTGGCAGAGGACACAAAGGTCAAAAATCTAGGTCAGGTGTTGCAATAAAAAGCTATGAGGGAGGTCAAATGCCTTTATACAGAAGACTTCCAAAAAGAGGTTTTAATCCATTAACAAAAAAAAAAGTTGCTAAAATTAACTTGGATAAAATTCAATTTTTTTTAACAAAAAAAACAATTAAATCTAGTGAAAAAATTGATTCTAATTTATTGAAAAAATTAAAAATAATAAAAAAAAATTCAAGTTTGCTTAAAATTTTAGGCACAGGTGAAATTAAAGAGAAAATAAACATAGAAGCTGATTTAGTTTCAAAATCAGCAAAAGATAAATTGGAAAAATTAGGTGGATCAATTTTAATAAAAAAAAAATAACAATTCATGAGCGCTTCACCTCAATCAAATGACCTAAGAAACAGAATTATATTCACAATTTTTATTCTAGCTATTTATAGATTGGGTACATTTGTACCTTTACCTGGTATTGATCCTAATCAACTTCAAACTTTAATGGAAGGTAATCAAAAAGGATTACTAGGAATGTTCAATGTTTTTGCAGGCGGAGCTGTAAGTCGAATGGCAATTTTTGCTTTAGGGATAATGCCCTACATATCATCATCAATTATAGTTCAATTACTAACTGGAGTTTCGGATTATTTTAAAAATTTAAAAAATCAAGGAGAAGTTGGAAGAAAAAAAATTACTCAAATAACAAGATATGGAACAGTTTTGCTTGCTACTATTCAAGGTTATGGACTATCAGTAGGATTAGAGTCTTCAGCAAATCTAGTTATTAACCCAGGTGTTTTTTTTAAAATTTCTACTGTAACAACAATTGTAGCTGGAACTATTTTCTTGATGTGGCTTGGTGAGCAAATAACACAGAGAGGTATCGGGAACGGTATTTCATTAATAATTTTTTCAGGAATAGTTGCTGAGATTCCTAGAGCACTAGTAACAACTTTTGAATTAGGTAGAACTGGAGCATTATCAACAGTAATGTTAGTAGGGATTTTTATATTACTAGTAGCAACTATAATGTTTATAGTGTTTATGGAAAGAGCATTAAGAAAAATACTTATAAATTATCCAAAGAGACAAATGGGTAACAAAATGTATGGAGGAGAGTCATCACATTTACCACTTAAAATAAATCAAGCTGGAGTTATACCAGCTATTTTTGCTTCAGCTCTGTTATTATTGCCTATTACTTTTTCAAATTTTAATTTTTCAGAAAATGATACTTTTCTAAATATTTCATCCTATTTTTCACAAGGTCAGCCTCTTTATATGATACTCTATGCGTCAGGTATTATATTTTTTACTTTTTTTTATACTTCTATTACATTTAATCCAAACGAAACTGCAGAAAATTTAAGAAAGTATGGTGGTTTCATACCTGGAATAAGACCAGGCGAAAGCACAGCAATGTACATTGATAATATTTTAACAAAATTAACTACGATAGGTGCTTTGTATTTGACATTAGTTTGTTTAATGCCTGAATTTTTAATTGCAAATTACCCGATACCGTTTTATTTAGGTGGTACATCAATTTTGATTGTTGTTGTTGTTGCAATAGATACTGTTTCTCAAATTCAGACAAGATTAATGAGCTCGCAATATGAGCAACTAATTAAAAAAACAAAATTTGGAAAGTAGAAGTGAACATTGTATTGTTTGGTCCTCCTGGCGCTGGTAAAGGAACACAGGCTAAATATTTAGTAAAAAAATTAAATAATTTTCAAGTATCAACAGGAGATATGTTAAGAGATGAAATTCAAAAAGATACACCAATTGGTAAAAAAATTATAAAGAATATGAATGATGGGAAATTTGTTGAAGATGAAATAGTAAATAAACTTCTTGAGAAAATAGTATTTGATACAACAAAAATTAATAAATTAATATTTGATGGTTATCCAAGAACTATAAATCAGGCTAAAAACCTTGAAAGATTATTGGAAAAATCTAATCAAAAATTAGATCACATCTTTTTTCTTAATGTAAAAAAAGAAGCAATAATTAAAAGAGTTGAGAAAAGAAAAATTTTAGAAAAAAGATCTGATGACGATTCTGATACTATTTTAAAAAGGTATGATACCTACATGGAAATTACTAAACCTGTGTTAGATTATTATTCAAAAAACAAAAATTTTCATGAAATTGATGGATCTATGGAAATAAATGATATTGCTCAAAAAATTGAGGAAATACTTAAGGTTTAAGACATTGACATTGAATCGTCTTCTTATATAAAAGGCTAAATTTATTCTCAGAAAATATGGCTCGTATATCAGGTGTTAACATTCCTCAAAATAAGCTTGTCCAAATTGGACTTACTTACATTTATGGAATTGGTAATAAGTTTTCACAACAAATCTGTTCAGCTTTAGAAATTCCAAAAAACAAAAGAGTAAATCAACTTACAGACGACGAAATTTTAAAAATAAGAGAGTATATAGATCAAAATTTTAAAGTAGAAGGTGATTTGAGAAGAGAATATTCGCTAAATATTAAAAGATTGATTGATTTAGCTTCTTATAGAGGATCAAGGCATAAAAAAAAATTACCGGTTAGAGGACAAAGAACTAGGTGCAATGCTAGAACTAGAAAAGGTAAGGCTATAGCTATAGCTGGTAAAAAATTAACTCCACTAAAAAAATAAAATGGAAAAAAACGAAAAAAAGGATAAAAAAGTTCAAACTGAAGAAAAACCAGTTAAAGTAATTAAAAAAAGCTCATACTCAAAAAAAAAGAAAGTTAAAAAAAATATTTTAAATGGTATAGCTTACGTTCAATCAACATTTAACAATACTATTATTTCAATTGCAGATACTAGTGGAAACGTAGTATCATGGGCATCAGCTGGGCAAAAAGGTTTTAAAGGATCAAGAAAATCGACACCATACGCAGCACAAATTGCAGCAGACTCAGCAGCTTCAAAAGCACTTGAGTATGGCATGAAAGTATTATCTGTAGAAATTAAAGGCCCAGGCTCGGGAAGAGAAACAGCACTACGAGCACTTCAAGCAAGAGGTTTTAAAATTATTTCAATCAAAGATACCACACCAATGCCGCATAACGGCACAAGACCACCAAAAAAAAGGAGAGTGTAAATGGAAAACACAGAAGTTAATATTAAAAATTGGAAATCATTAATTAAACCCGCAAAACTTGATGTTCAACTTAGTGAAGATAAATCTTTCGCAAAGATTGTAGCTGAACCATTAGAAAAAGGTTATGGTTTAACTTTAGGCAACTCACTAAGAAGAATTTTATTATCTTCAATAAGGGGAACAGCTGTAACATCAATACAAATTGATGGCGTATTACATGAATTTACTTCAATCAAAGGAATTCGAGAAGATGTAACTGATATAGTATTAAATGTTAAATCTTTAGCTTTAAAAAGCTCATCAGAAACTTCAAAAAAACTTATACTAGACGCTAAAGGACCTGGAGAAATAAAAGCGTCCAATATTAATCCTGTTACTGATATAGAAATATTAAATCCTGATTTAGTAATTTGTAATTTAGATGAAAAAACAAATTTCCATATGGAAATGACTGTTAATAGTGGCAAGGGATATGTCCCAGCTTCTATGAATAAACCAGAAGATCCACCTTTAGGTTTAATAGCAATAGATTCATTATTTAGTCCTGTAAAAAAAGTATCCTACTCGGTAAGCACAGCAAGAGAAGGTAAAGCATTAGATTATGATAAACTAACAATGGAAATCGAAACAAATGGATCAATATCAGCAGAAGATGCAGTAGCATATTCAGCTAGAATTTTTCAAGATCAGCTAAACATGTTTGTAAATTTTGAAGAACCTAAAGAAGTTGTAGTTAGAGACAAACCAAGCGAACCCGATTTTAATAAAAATTTACTTAGAAAAGTTGATGAACTAGAATTATCAGTTAGATCAATGAACTGTTTAAAAAATGATAATATTATATACATCGGTGATTTGGTTCAGAAATCAGAAGGAGAAATGTTAAGAACTCCTAATTTTGGAAGAAAATCATTGAACGAAATAAAAGAAGTTTTAACTGGAATGTCATTATACCTAGGAATGGAAATACCAAACTGGCCTCCTGACAATATTGCAGAAATGTCAAAAAAACTTGAGGAAACTATATAATGAGACATGGTTTTGCTAACAAAAAACTGAATAGAACTTCTGAGCATAGAAAAGCTTTATTAAAAAACATGCTAAATTCATTAATAAAGTATGAACAAATTACTACGACACTACCTAAAGCTAAATTTTTAAAACCACAAGCTGATAAAATTATAACATTAGGAAAAAGACCAAGTTTACAAACCACAAAAATATTAATGTCAAAACTACAAAATATTCAATCAACAAATAAAGTTAAAAAAAAGTTATCTAAAAGATATGAAAAAAGAAATGGTGGTTACACAAGAATAATTAAAGCAGGATTTAGATATGGCGATAATTCACCAATGGCAGTTATTGAATTTGTAGATAGAGATCTAGAAGCTAAAAAAGTTGATAAAAAGAAAAAAGAAACAAAAAAAGATCAAAAAGATCAAAAAGAAGAAAAAAAATCAACTACAGCGTAATATTTTTATTATCATAGCAAAACATGAAAAAAACATACAGCGTTGATAAAACGCATGATAATATGCGCTTAGATAGATGGATTAGAAATAAAATAGGAAAAGTTCCACAAGGTTTAATTGAAAAAAATTTAAGGAACGGGAAAATTAAATTAAATAACAAAAAAGTTAAAAGTAAACATAAAGTTAAAAGCAATGACAATGTAAGCTTTTATAATTTTAAATTTGAAACTAAAGACAATAAAAAAATTAACTACCAACCATCAAATAAAGTAATAAAGGAAGCAGAGAGTTTAATCATCGATAATAATGATGATTTTATTGTAATAAACAAAAGCTCTGGAATATCAGTACAAGGAGGAACTAAATCAAAAAAAAACTTAGTAGATATTTTTAGAGATAGTAAGATATTTTTTGACAATAAACCTTATACAGTTCACAGACTAGATAAAGAAACATCTGGTGTTTTTATAATGGCTAAAAATCGTGAGTACGCACAATTACTTACATCATTGTTTCGAATAAGAAAAGTCCATAAAACTTATTTAGCAATTTGTAGTGGGCAACTAAAAGATAATGTAGGCACTTGGAAAAATGATTTAATAAGATATGAAAAAAATAAGCCAATTAAGGAAACAGCTATAACAAATTTTAGAGTATTAGATAAAAATGCTTTATGTTCATTGGTTCAAATGAAACCTATAACTGGTAGAAAACATCAGTTGAGAAAACAACTATCAATAATTGGTCACCCAATTTTTGGAGATAAAAAATACAACTTAAACATAAAAGAAAAGAATTCAAAACTTAACTTAATGTTACATTCCTATGAAATTAAATTTATGATTAAAGATACAAAATTTACTTATAAAGCTTCACTACCAGAATATTTTAAAAAATTACTAAAAATAAAAAAACTTATTTTTCGAGATTATTAATTAAATTTTTAATAATTTTTTCCTTAATACTATCGTATTTTTGTTTTTTAATTGTTTTTAAGTTAATAATTCTATTATTTTCTAAACCGCAAGGTTTGATTTTTTTATAATACTTAAGATCATTATCGACATTAATTGAAAACCCATGATAGGCTATCCATTTTTTAACTTTTACACCAATTGCTGCAATTTTTTGTAATTCATATTTATTTTTAACCCATATTCCAATATTTTTTTTATCGTTAAAAGACTCAACTTTAAATTCTTTCAAAGTTTGAATAATAGTATTTTCTAAAATTGATACTAATTTTCTTATATCTTTTTTTCTATTATTTAAATTAAGTACAAAATAACAAATAACTTGACCAGGCCCATGATATGTAATTTTTCCACCTCTATTTGTTTTAATTAACTTTACTGAATTATCTAATAATTCTTTTTCGTTATACGAGGTACCTGCTGTATAAACGTGGGGGTGTTCTAATATCCATATTAGTTCTTTTGATTTTTCATTTATTAACTTTGAGACCCTATCTTCTAAAAACTTCATAGATTCTTTATAATCTATTGGTTTTGTTGATCTTTTGATTTCTATAGTCATTAATAAATTGTAATATAAAAATTATACTTTAATAGTTCCTTTATAAAATAAAGGTTTTATGGCTTTAATAAGAAAAATAAAAGATAAAAAAGTTAACTTTGAATTTAACAAAGAATACATCAAAGTTGTAACTGAAAAAATTGCCAATAATGATGCAGGTTTTATTTCAAACTCGTTTAAAGAAATACACCCTGCTGATGCTGCTGATATTATTGAACACCTAAGCGAGGGAGATAGAGAAAAGTTAATAAAATTAAATAATTTTAAAATTGATCCAGAGGTATTTGTCGAAATGAACGAGTCTGTTCAAAAAGAAATTATTAAATTTTTAGCTTCAGATTCTATAGTTTCAATACTTAAAAATTTAGAGTCAGATGATGCTATAAAGATTTTAGAAAACATTGATGAAAAAAACAAAAATACTATATTAAGTTCTTTACCTCCAAAAGATAAATTTGCCTTATTAGAAAGCTTAAGTTACCCAGAAGACTCCGCAGCTAGAATCATGCAAAGAGAATTTACAGCAATACCTAGTAATTGGTCAGTAGGGCAAACTATCGATTATTTGAGAGAAGATAAAGATTTGCCTGAACAATTTTTAGAAATATTTATTGTTGATAATGAGTTTAAACCTATTGGAACAGTGCCTTCATCAAAAGTTTTAAGAACTCCAAGAGAGACAAAAATGAATTCTATAATGTCAGAATCACAATTACTAATACCAGTAGATATGGATAAAGAAGAAGTTGGAAATTTGTTTGAAAACTATAATCTAAACTCTGCATGTGTTGTTGATAAAAATAATAAACTTGTTGGTATGATAACAAGCGATGATGTTCTAACTGTATTAAAAGAGGAAGCAGAAGAAGATGTCTTGAGATTGGCTGGTGTTGGTAATGAAGAAATTACTGATGGAATTTTTAAGAAGACAAAAAGAAGATTTAATTGGTTATTATTAAATCTTTTTACAGCAGTTATGGCGTCTATAGTAATTGGTTTTTTTCAAGAAGATATAGAAAAAGTAGTTGCTCTAGCTGTTCTAATGCCGATTGTAGCATCTATGGGTGGTAACGCTGGAATGCAAACATTGGCAGTGACTATAAGAACAATAGCAACGAATGAACTTACAAAAAATAATTTTACACAAAATGTTTTAAAAGAATTTTCTATAGGTATTTTGAATGGATTAATTTTTGCTGCAATAAGTGCAATAATAGTTCAAATATGGTTTAATGATGCAACGCTATCTTTAATTATATCAATATCTATGGTTCTTAACATGATTGTTGCAGGACTCTTTGGTATTTTAGTACCAGTAACACTAAAAAAAATGAACATCGATCCAGCTATAGCTTCTAGTGTATTTGTAACTACTATAACAGATGTAATTGGTTTTTTATCTTTTCTAGGAATAGGAGCATACTTTTTTTTATAATTATTAAAAGTTATCTATCAACCTGACTTTATTAATATAAAATGAAATAAAAATTTTAAAGTTAGATCTATTAATTTTTTTTGATAGATTAACTTTATTTCTCAATTCTAAATATTCAACTTTTAAATTATTTTTTATTAATTTTCTTTTTAACTCTTTAAGTTTTCTTACTTTTTTAAAATCTTTTTTTAGATCATAATAAAATTTTTTGACTAGTTTAGAAACATAAGTTGCCTTTTTAATATCATTTTTTGATAATAAAAAGTTTCTTGAAGAGTATGCCAATGAACCTTTATACCTAATTGTTTTACAAGGTATGACTTTAGTAAAAAATTTATTTTTAATGAAATTTTTTATTAGATGTAATTGTTGATAATCCTTTTGACCTAAAAACATGTATTTTGGTTTAATTAATGTTAAAAATTGATTTATAACAGCCAAAACCCCTTCAAAATGACCAGGCCTGTACTTTGCACATAAGACTTTATCTTTTTTTATTAATCTAATTTTCATATTATTTTTATTTTTATAGACTTCACTTACTTTTGGAATCAAAAGGTAATCAACTTTTAATTTTTTTAGAATTTTAATATCTGTTTCTACTTTTCTTGGATATTTCTTATAATCATTTTTCTTGTTAAATTGTGAAGGATTTATGAAAATACTAACTAGAGTTTTTTTACAGATTGAGTTTGATCTTTTAATTAGGGAAATATGACCATTGTGCAATGCTCCCATTGTTGGCACAAAGCCTATATTTGCCTTAAAATTAACTTTTTTATTTAATTTATTAAAGCTTTTAAAAATTATCATTTATGGTACTTCATTTAGTAATACAATTTAATGATTAGACAAGCAATAATACCTTTAGCTGGATTAGGGACAAGACTCTTGCCTCTTACAAGTGTTTTTGCGAAAGAACTTTTACCAATTAATGGAAAACCTGGAATTGAATATATTTTAGACGAATGTATAGAAGCAGGAATTAAAGAAGTGGTGTTTATAATATCAAAAAAAAAAGAAATGATCAAAAAATATTTTAACAACGATCAATTTTATAAAAAAATCATAACAAGTAAAAAAGATCCTAGAATATTACATGAGTACAAAAAAATAAAAAAGTATAAAAAATTTATAAAGTTCGTTTATCAAAACAAACCAAAAGGAACTGGAGATGCTGTTCTTAAAACAAAAAATATCATAAAAGATAAATTTTTTTTAATGCTACTACCTGATGATTTAATAATAAATAAAAATTGTTCTAAAGCAATGATATCGATTCATAACAAAAAAAAATGTTCAATTATGGCCAGTATGAAAGTCAATAAAAAAACAGTTAGTCGATGGGGAATCTATTCAAAAAAAAATAATATAAATAAAGATAATTTTTTTATTAAAGATGTTATTGAAAAACCTAATATTAAATCTGCTCCTTCTAATAATGCAGTTATTGGTAGATATATTTTACCTAAAAAAATATTTTTAAAACTAAAAAAATTAAAAAAAGGCAAGGGTGGAGAAATACACATTACCGATGCTATAAGAAATTTAATTAAAGAAAATGAGAAATTTATAGGTCATTCATTTAAAGGGAAATATTTAGATTGTGGAACTATGAGCGGTTATATTAAATCAAGTTTGGAGATTTCCAGAACATGAAATTATGCATGATCGGAACTGGTTACGTTGGGCTTGTGAGTGGAGCATGCTTTTCTGACATGGGCAACAAAGTAATTTGTGCTGATATTGATAAAAAAAAAATTAGCCAACTTAATTTAGGAAAAATACCAATTTATGAACCTGGCTTAGAAGAATTAGTAAAAAAAAATTTTAATCAAAAAAGATTGTCTTTTACAACAAATATTAGTTGGGCTATAAGAAATTCAGATATTATTTTTATTTGTGTTGGAACACCAACTTTTAAAAATTCTAATAAAGCAGATTTAAAATATGTGTTTCAAGTTGCTAACCTGATCTCAAAAAATATTTCTAAATATAAACTAATAGTAACAAAATCTACAGTTCCCGTTACCACAGGTGATAAAATTGAAAATATAATTAAAAAAAGAAATAAAAAAATCTTGTTTGATGTGGTCTCTAATCCTGAATTTTTAAGAGAAGGAGAAGCTATTAGGGATTTTATTTATCCCGACAGAGTAGTTGTTGGAACATTAAGTAAGAAAGCTAATAGAGTTATGAAATCACTTTATTTACCAATAGTAAAGAAGGATAGCAGATATTTTAACACATCTAGAAGAGGTGCTGAACTTGTTAAATATGCATCAAATGCATTTTTGGCCACAAAAATTTCTTATATAAATGAATTAGCAAATTTATGTGAAAAAGCTTCTGTGGATATAAAAGATATTTCTATCGGCATAGGTCTTGATCAAAGAATTGGTGAAAGATTTTTAAGAGCTGGCCCAGCATACGGAGGATCTTGTTTTCCAAAAGATACTAAGGCTTTAGTTGATACTGGTGATAAATTTAAAGTCAATCTCTCAATAGTTAAAAATGTAGTAAAATCTAACGAGAATAGAAAAGATTTACTTATAAAAAGAATTCACCAAATAATGGGTAAAAAATGTAAAAATAAAAAAATAACATTTCTAGGAGTTACATTCAAACCTAACACTGATGATATGAGGGAAGCCACTAGTTTAAAAATGATTTCATATTTATCAAAAAAAGGAGCAAAAATTTATTACAATGATCCATCAGGTAAAAAAGATATTTTAGATAAAATAAAAAATGTTAAATTTTGTAAAAGCATATCATCTGCTTGTTTTAAATCAGATTTAATAATCTTACACACTGAATGGAATGATTATAAACAATTAAACTTTAAAAAATTAGTAAATAAAAATAATTTTAAAATATACGATCTTAGAAATTTATACTCCCCTAAAAAAATGCTGAGAAACAAGATTAATTATTTTGGTATTGGTAGGTAGTTAGTTTATTTCAAAAATAGCATCAACTTCTACTGACACTCCTAACGGGAGGCTATTTGTACTTACTGCAGCCCTTGTGTGCATTCCTGAATTTTCAAACACTTGCACAATTAGATCAGATGCACCATTAATTACTTTGGGTTGGTCTGTAAAATCATCTGTTGAATTAACAAAGCCAGTTAATTTTATACACGACTTAATTTTTGAAAGATCATCTCCACATGCTTTTTTAGCTTGTGCTACAATACTTAAAGCGCATCGCTTAGCTGCTTCATAACCTGCGTTAACATCTAAATCTTTGCCTAATTTTCCCTTAATTAAATTTCCTTCACTATCCATTGATATTTGTCCTGATATATATAATAAATTTTTTATAATTTTTGTTGCAACATATGATCCAACTGGATCAGCAGCTTTAGGTAGCTGAATATTTAGTTTTTTTAAATTTTCTTCAGCTGACATTTAACTTTTATCTTTCTTCTCAAAAGCTTTTTTTTGGTAATCAATAGTATCTTTTAAAAAACTATTTTTCTTTAAATTATCAGCTCTACATTTAATTTTATCCAACATTTTTTTATGAACCGAACAATCTTTTTTTTCAGCTGCATTTGCATTTATGAAAAATAAACTAAATGTAGCTATTATTAAAATTATTTTTTTCATTTTTTTTTTTTCTTTTTGTTTTTATCGTATTCTCTTCTTTTCTCAATCAAAATTAATGCATCTTCCATAGTTAATTCTAAAGGGTCTTTTTCTTCAGGTATAGTCGCATTTAGTGATTTATACTTTATGTAAGGACCATACTGACCCTTCATAATTCTTACTGGTTTTTTATCTTCTGGATGTTCCCCAAGATCTTTTATTAAAGAGGATGATATTCTACCTGGTTTTGCTTCAGCAATTAAAGTTATTGCTCGATTTAAACCAATAGTAAAAATGTCTTCAACGTTTTCTAATCTAGCAGATTTGTTCTCACATTTAAGATATGGACCAAATCTTCCAGTGTTTATAGTAATATCTTTCCCATTATCAGGGTGTTGACCTATTATTTTTGGAAGTGAACATAAATATTTAGCTTTATCTAAATCTATATGATTTATATCTATTCCTTTAGGAATCGATACATTTCTTAAATTTTCATTTTCTTTTTTCTTTTTCTTTTTTTTTGATATGTTTTCATCTTCAGTCATTTGATATTGAAGATATGGACCAAATCTTCCATTTTTCAGAAAAATGTCTTGTCCAGTATCATTCTGACCAATTAGCTTTGGTTCTGCTAGTGCAATTTGATCATTTGCTTTAGATTTAGATAGTGGTCTTGTGAATTTGCATTCTGGGTAATTAGAACAACCTATAAAGGCACCACCACGAAAACTATTTTTTAGGCTTAACTGTCCTGTGTTACATAATTTACAATTTCTATTAATTTTACCTTTTTCATCAGATTCAAAAATTAATTCACCTAAGCTTTCATTAAGAAGGTCAAGCACCTCTCTAGTTCTTTTTTCTTTTACATTTGAAACGTTAATGTTGAAATCTTTCCAAAAATTATTAAGAACTTTAATCCATTCTTCTTTTCCAGAAGTAATATCATCGAGCTGTTCTTCTAGACCTGCTGTAAAACCATAATCTACATATTTTGAGAACAATTTTTCCAAAAAAGCTGATAATAATTTTCCTCTATCGGTAGGAAAAAAACGTTTATTAACTATATCTGCATATCCTCTATTAGAAATTACTGAAATTATACTTGCGTATGTAGACGGTCTGCCAATCCCTAACTCCTCAAGCTTTTTAACTAAACTTGCTTCAGAATATCTCGGGGGTGGCTGCGTAAAGTGCTGCTCATCAATAAAATTGTCTGCTGTAACTTCATCTTTGTTTACATCTGGTAAAATTTTATCATTTTCATCTTCATCGGTTCTTGTAATTTTTAAAAATCCATCAAATTTAATGGTTGAGCCAGAGCATTTAAACTGGTTCAAATTATCAGTTGATATAATTGTAATAGTTTTTCTATCAAATTTTGCTGCCTCCATTTGAGAAGAAAGTGCTCTAGACCAAATTAAATCATATAATTTAATTTGATCAGTACTCAAAAATTTTTTCATTGAATCTGGACTTCTTGATATATCAGTTGGCCTTATTGCTTCGTGTGCTTCTTGTGCGTTTTTAGCTTTTTTACCTGAATAATTATTTGGTTCTTTAGGGAGATAATTGTCTCCATAATTTTTTTTTATGAAATCTCTAAAATCAGTTAAAGCATCATTTGAAATATTTGTTCCATCTGTCCTCATATATGTGATAAGTCCAACTGTATCACCTTCAATATCAATACCTTGATATAGCCTTTGAGCAATTTGCATTGTTCTAGATGCACCAAAACCTAGTTTACTTGATGCAGTTTGTTGTAGAGTAGATGTTGTAAATGGACCAAGTGGATTTCTTGTATAAATTTTAGAACTAATATCTGAAATTTTGTATTTTGAATCTTTTATTTTTTCAATTGCTTTATTTATATCTTCTTTATTTTTAAAAGAAAATTTTTCAACTTTAGAATTATTAAGTAAAATAATATTAGAATTTAAAATATCTCCTTTGGAAGTTTTAAAATTAACATTTAGAGTCCAAAACTCCTCGGGATTAAATTGTTCAATTTCATGTTCTCTTTCAGTTAACAGTCTTAATGCAACTGATTGTACTCTGCCTGCTGATTTTGAACCAGGTAACTTTGTCCATAGAATAGGCGAAATGTTGAATCCAACCAAGTAATCCAAAGCTCTTC
This sequence comes from uncultured Pelagibacteraceae bacterium, assembly GCA_902579215.1. Lineage (GTDB taxonomy): Bacteria > Pseudomonadota > Alphaproteobacteria > Pelagibacterales > Pelagibacteraceae > Pelagibacter. Next base: position 74,627 of record CACHGH010000002.1, on the reverse strand, counting down.
TTGCCATATAAGCATCAACTAGATTTGGCTCTATTTTTCTTGGATTATCAATTCCATTAGTTACTGCTTTTTTTGTAATTTCATTAAATACTACTCTTTCAACTATCTTATCTTTTAAAAGTTTCTTTTCATCCAAGTATTCTTTAACATGCCAAGCTATAGCTTCACCTTCACGATCAGGGTCAGTAGCAAGAATGATTTTTTCTGATTTTTTTGCTGCATCAGTAATTTCTTTTAAATATTTTTTAGAAAAACTATCTACTTCCCATATCATTTTAAATTTATCTTCAGGATCAACTGATCCATTTTTAGAAGGAAGATCTCTTATATGGCCGTAGCTAGCAAGAACAGTATAATCACCACCTAAATATTTGTTGATTGTTTTTGCTTTGGCTGGACTTTCAACTATGACAAGATTCATAATTAGAGAAATTACACAAAAAATAGATCAATAGTCAAATTAATAAATTTTTGTTTTAGATTCTGTATGATTTAGTAGCCTTTTTATATTTTCTCTATGAGTATAAAAAATTAAAACAAACATTATTATAAAGAAAAAAACTATTTCGTCATTAAAAATGAAGAAATTAATAATTGGAATTGAAAAACTTCCAATTAAGGATGATAAAGATGAATATTTAAATATTAGAAATGTTATTAACCAAACCAAACCAAAACTAATTCCAAGATATATATTAATACAACAGAGTATTCCCACATAAGTGGCTACACCCTTACCCCCTCTAAATTTTAACCATACTGGAAAAACATGACCTATGAATACGCTTAAGGCTGAAATAAAAACATATTCTGGATAGTTGATTTTTATAAATATTATTGGAAAAACTGCTTTTAAAACATCGAGCAACAAAGTAGCATATCCTATTATTTTATTTCCTGTTCTTAAAACATTTGTAGCCCCTATATTTCCTGATCCGATTTTTCTTATATCTTTATTTAAAAAAAATTTTGTTAAAATATAACCAAAAGGAACTGAACCAATTAAATATGAACTAACAATAAGTAAATAAATATTCATAATTAGAGTTTAAATAATTCTTCTCCTTTAACAAAAGTATTCAAAACTTTCCCCTGAAGTTTTTTATTTTCTATTGATGTATTCTTCGACTTTGATACTAAATTTTCTTTTTTTACCACCCAAGGTTTATTTATATCTACAATACAAAAATCCGCTTCATTACCAACGTTTAGATTTCCTTTTGCAATTTTTAGTATTTTAGCAGGATTACTGGTTAAAGCTTCTATGATTGTATCCAGTTTTACTGAACCATTATGGTATAATTCCAGCGATAAAGATAACAAAGTTTCAATACCTGATGATCCTGTCGCAGCCTGGGCAAAAGTTAATCTTTTTTGTTCTTCGTCTTCTGGTTTATGATCTGAAACTATTACATCAATTATTTTTTTATTTAAACCTTCCACAAGAGATACTCTATCTTCCTCTGTTCTTAGAGGAGGGGACAACTTTAAAAACGTTCTGAAGTCACCGACATCATTTTCATTTAAAGATAAATTATTAATAGAAACTCCACATGTGAATTTTAAAAAGTTCTTTTTTTCTTTTATTGTCGCTATTGATTTAGAAGATGATATTTGAGACACATGGTATCTACACTTGTGCTCTTCTAATAAAGCCAAATCACGATCAATAATTATTTTCTCAGCAAAATCTGGTATTCCTTGTAAACCTAACTTTGTTGAAATAATTCCATCATTCATCATGCCGTTCTCAGATAAATCAAAATCCTCGGCATGTTGAATAACTAATGAATTCAAATCAAACGCCGAAGTCATTATTCTAGACATTAAACGCGAATTTTGTATTGTCCTGATCCCATCAGTAAATCCAATAATACCTTTTTTTTGCAATAAACCGAATTCTGTCATGTTTTTACCTTCTAAATTTTTAGTCAAAGAAGCAGTTGGAAATATGTTTATTTTAGATTTATCTCTTCCTCTTCTTTTAAGAAAATCAACCATTGAAACATTGTCAATAATAGGATTAGTATTTGGCATGGTTACAACAGAAGTGACTCCACCAGATAATGCAGCGTTACTTAAGGTTCTAAAATTTTCTTTATACTCATAACCAGGCTCTCCAACAAAGACTCTCATATCTATTATTCCAGGGAAAATATAATTCTCTTTTAGATCTACAAATTTTTCTCTTGAGGGTATATTATTTTTATTAACTTTTTTTCCTACAGCTTCAATTTTACCTGCTTCATCAACTATTAAACCACCAATTTCATTAATTGAATTATGTGGATCTATAATATTTGCATTTAAAAAATATTTTTTCTTCATTTATTTACAAAAAATTTTAAGGCATGCCATTCTAACGGCAACACCCAGTTCAACTTGTTCATGAATTACACTTTTATTTATATCATCAGCTAATTTTGTATCAATTTCTATACCTCTATTCATTGGACCAGGATGCATTATCAAAGCATCGCTTTTTGCAGAGTCAAGTTTGTCAGGTGTAAGCCCATAATATTCGTAATACTCTCTGTTAGAAGCTAAGAATGAACTTTGCATTCTTTCGTTTTGGAGTCTTAACATCATAACAATATCACAATTTTTTAAACCTTTTTTCATATCTGAAAATTTATTGACCCCAAATTTTTCTAAATCTTTAGGCATTAAATTTGTAGGAGCAACTATATTTACTTCAGCTCCCAACATATTTAATAAATAAATATTTGATCTGGCTACTCTAGAATGAAGTATATCTCCACATATAGCAATTTTCAGACCCTGAATTTTCCCTTTTTTTTCTATAATTGTAAGAGCATCTAACAAAGCTTGAGTTGGATGTTCTCGTCTTCCGTCTCCCGCATTTATAACTGTGCAATTAACTTTTTGTGATAATAAATTGCATGCACCAGAGTCTTGGTGTCGAATAACAATCAAATCTGGATGCATTGCATTAAGAGTCATAGCTGTATCAATTAAAGTTTCTCCTTTTTTGATCGCAGAATTTACTATGTTCATAGACATAACATCTGCCCCTAATCTTTTACCAGCTAATTCAAATGAGCTTTGAGTTCTTGTAGAAGGTTCAAAAAATAAATTAATTTGAGTTTTTCCCCTTAATGTATCTATTTTTTTGTTTTTACTTTTATTTAAATTAATGAATTGTTTTGCTTCTGAGAGTATAAAATTTATGTCTGAAACTGATAAATCTTGAATACCTAATAGATGTTTTTGAGAAATTTTAACAGCTTTATCAGAATTAATTGCCATTAAAACTAACTCTATAACTATTAACCTTTAATTATGCAAGTATTAATTTCTTATATAATCTATTGCCCCTTGAAGGATAAATGCAGCTGCGTTTTTGTCTATATTTTTAACTTTTTTCGAAACATTTACATCTAATTGGCTTGTTATATTAAACGCTCCTACTGTTGATAGTCTTTCATCCCAGAGGCATATTGGAATATTAACTTTTTGTTCAATGTTTCTACAGACATCATTTACAGATTGTGAAGATGGGCCAATTGATCCATCCATATTAATTGGATTTCCAACAATAATTCCATCAATATTATTTTCTTGTATAATTTTTTTTAGTTCATTGATGAATTTATTAAAATCATCTTTTTCTATAGTTTTAAAAGGAGTTGCTACGGTTCTTTTATCATCACAAATTGATAGACCAATCCTTTTAGATCCTAAATCTAGACCAAGGAGTCTTGATTTTTTATCAATTTTTAACTTAAGTTCATCTATAGTGATCATGTTGTATTTTTCTATTATAATGATAGATCTAAATATCATATGGCAATAGATCTTAAAACAGTAAAACATATATCAAAATTGGCAAGAATCTCGATTGAAGAAAAAAAAGCTAAAAAACTAGCTGATGACTTAAATTCTATTTTTGAATTTATAGAAAAATTAAACCAACTTAATACCGATAAAGTAGAGCCATTAACATCCATAGCAGAAACAAAACTTCAGCTAAGACATGATAAAATTAAATCTGAGAATATTCGTGAACAAATTTTAAAAAATTCACCCAATGAAAACAAAGACTTCTTCGTGGTACCAAAGGTGGTAGAATAATGTCCAGTATTGTTGATTTAACACTTGTAGAATTAATTGATAAAATTAAGAAAAAAGAAGTTTCATCTAAAGAAACAACAAATGCATATATAGAAAGATGTAAAAAATCAAAAAAACTAAATTCTTTTATTACTGAAGATTTTGATCATGCTTTAAAAAAAGCTGATGCATTTGATAATAATCCTAATTTTGAAAAAAAATTACCAGGAATACCTATAGCGGTTAAAGATTTATTTTGCACAAAAGATTTAAGAACTACCGCAGGAAGCAAAATTTTAAATAATTTTGTTCCCACATATGAATCTACAGTAACAAACAATTTATGGGAAAATGGTGCAATCTTACTTGGAAAATTAAATTGTGATGAGTTTGCAATGGGATCATCTAATGAAACAAGTTTTTTTGGAAATGTTCAAAGTCCAATTGGTGAAAATCTAGTTCCAGGCGGATCTTCTGGTGGTTCTGCATCTGCTTTAGCTGCAAAATTAACTCCTGCGACTATAGGAACTGATACAGGTGGATCAATTCGTCAACCTGCTTCATTCACTGGAACAGTTGGACTTAAACCAACTTATGGAAGCTGTTCAAGATACGGCATTGTTGCTTTTGCTTCATCATTGGATCAAGCAGGTCCAATGACAAGAGATGTTAAAGATTGTGCATTAATGTTTGAAGTAATGAGCTCATATGACAAGAAGGACTCTACTTCAGTTGATTTTAAAAGGGATAATTATTTAAACAAATTAAAAGATTCAATTAAAGGTAAAAAAATTGGAATTCCTAAAGAGTATAGAGTGGATGGCATGTCAAAAGAAATAGATGAACTTTGGCAAAAAGGAATAAAAATAATTAAAGAGGCTGGAGCTGATGTAGTCGATATTTCACTTCCTAATACCATGTACGCCTTGCCAGCTTATTATATTGTTGCTCCAGCTGAAGCCTCATCGAATTTGGCAAGATATGATGGTGTTAAATACGGTTTTAGATCTAAAGGGGAAAATTTAATCGATATGTATGAAAAAACAAGATCAGAAGGTTTTGGTGACGAAGTTAAAAGAAGAATTTTAATTGGAACTTATGTTCTTTCATCTGGATACTACGATGCATATTACCTGAAGGCTCAAAAAGTTAGAAAATTAATTAAAAATGACTTTGATCAAGTCTATAAAAATGTTGATGCTATTCTAACTCCATCAACGCCAAGTTCTGCATTTAAAATAGGTGAAAAAACAAATGATCCTGTATCAATGTATTTAAATGATATATTCACGGTTCCTATTAATTTAGCAGGTTTACCAGCTATATCTATTCCTGCAGGTATTGATTCAAAAGGATATCCTTTAGGGTTACAAATCATAGGTAAAGCTTTTGATGAGCAAAACATTTTTAACATTGCTTATACAATGGAAAAATATATTAACTTCAAAAATGAAATAAAGAGCTGGTGGATGTAATGAACAAAAACAAATCAGAATATTTGATAAAAAGAAACAAGAATGAATACGAAGTAGTAATTGGACTTGAGGTACACGCACAAGTTCTCTCAGAGTCAAAACTTTTTTCAGACTCACCAACTAAATTTGGAGCCGAACCTAACACTCAAGTCAGTTTGGTTGACGCAGCTTTTCCAGGAATGCTGCCTGTAATAAATGAGTTTTGTATAAAACAAGCAGTAAAAACTGGAATAGGTTTGAATGCTAAAATTAATAAAAGATCTATTTTTGATAGAAAAAATTACTTTTATGCAGATCTTCCTCAAGGTTACCAAATTTCGCAGTATAAAAATCCTATAGTAGGTGAGGGATCCGTAATATTAGATTTACCATCAGGAGAAAAAGTAGTTGGAATTGAAAGACTGCATTTAGAACAAGATGCAGGAAAAAGTATACATGACATTGATCCACAAAATACACTTGTTGATTTAAATAGATCTGGTGTTGCTCTTATGGAAATAGTAAGCAAACCAGATCTTAGATCTTTAGATGAAGTAAATGCTTATGTTAAAAAACTTAGATCTATTATGAGATATTTAGGAACTTGTGATGGTAATATGCAAGAGGGATCTTTAAGAGCGGATGTAAATGTATCTGTTAGAAAAAAAGGTGATAAAAAGCTTGGTACTAGATGTGAAATCAAAAATGTTAATTCAATAAAATTTATGCAGATGGCCATCGAATATGAAGCTAACAGGCAAGTAGATTTGATTGAAGACGGTGGTTCTGTTGATCAAGAAACTAGACTTTTTGATACCAAAAAAAATCAGACTAGATCAATGAGATCTAAAGAGGATGCTCATGATTACAGATATTTTCCAGATCCAGATTTACTACCATTAGAATTTGATGATCAATTTATAAGTAATTTGAAAAAGGAAATACCTGAGCTACCAGACGTAAAAAAAAAAAGATTTATTGAAAAATTTAAATTATCACCATATGAAGCTAATATTTTAGTATCTGATATAGAAACTTCTAAATATTTTGAAGAGGTTATAAAAAATTCAGATGTTAAAATATCTACCAATTGGATTACTGGTGAGTTGTTTGCTTTATTGAATGAAAAAAATCTAGAGATAACACAAAGTCCAATTTCATCAAAAAATTTGTCTAAATTGATTAATTTAATTAAAGATGGCACAATATCAGGTAAAATTGCAAAATCTGTTTTTGAAATAATGGCTGAAGGTGACAAAGATCCACAAAAAATTATAGATGAAAAAGGTCTTAAACAAGAGAGCGATCCTAAAGAATTAGAAAAACTAATTGATCGAGTAGTTAAAGATAATCAAGACAAGGTAAAAGAATATAAATCAGGTAAAGACAAATTATTTGGTTTTTTTGTAGGTCAAGCAATGAAAGTTTCTGGCGGTAAAGCTAACCCTCAATTAGTTAACGAGATATTAAAAAAGAAACTTAAGTAGAATGAGTTCAGATATTATTGTTAATAAAGAAATTCTAAAGTATATAAATAATAATTCGACAAAACTTCATCCAATTCAAAAAGAGATCATTTCATATAATGACCAATTGGGAGATATAAAAAGAATGCAAATTTCAATATCGCAATGTCGTTTTTTACACTTACTAATTAAATCCTCTAAAATAAAAAAAATTTTAGAAATTGGAACTTTTACGGGATTAAGCACATTATCTATGGCTTTGGCTTTACCTGAAAAGGGATCAGTTTTTGCGTTAGACAAGAATCAAGAAACTAGCAATATTGCTTTAAACTTTTTTAAAAAGGCTGCTCAAGATTATAAAATTAAAATGATTGTTGCTCCAGCTTTAGAAAGTTTGAAAAATTTATATTATGAAAAGCATAAATTTGATTTAGTATTTATTGATGCTGATAAAGAAAATTATAAAAATTACTTTAATCATTCAATTGAACTAGTAGATAAAGATGGATTAATAGTAATAGATAATGTTTTATGGCATGGTGAAGTTGTCGATATTAATAAGCAAGATAAATTAACTACAAGCATAAGAGAATTTAACTCCTATGTTAATGAAGATAAAAGAGTTGAAAATTTAATTATTCCTGTAGGTGATGGTTTAAGTGTATGTAGAAAATTATAATGTTTCATATTTCAGGTTTTTATAAGTTCAAAAGGATAAAAAATATTAAAAAAAGTAAAGAATTATTAAATAATTTTTTTACTAAACATGATGTAAGAGGCACTGTTATTATTTCTCTTGAAGGTATTAATGGCACAATATCATCAAAAAAAAAAATATTAGAACTAGCACTATTGAAAATTAAAAAAATATTTAATATTGCTAAATTCGATAGTCAAAACTTTGCTAAAAATAAATTTCAAATATTTCATAGAGGAAAGGTAAAAATAAAAAAAGAAGTAGTCCCAATGGGGTTAAAAATCATAAAAAGAAAAACTAAAAATCATATAGAGCCTAGAAACTGGAATAAATTAATCGCAAACAAAAAAACAATTTTAATTGATGCGAGAAAACCGTTTGAATTTAATGTTGGCACATTTAAAGGAGCTATAAATCCAGAAATAAATAATTTTAGAGAATTTCCAAAATATTTAAAAAAATTAGATAAAAATCAAAAGATAGCAATGTTTTGTACAGGTGGAATAAGATGTGAAAAAGCTAGTGTTTATCTTGATAAAAAAGGCTTTAAAAACGTTTATCAATTAAAGGGAGGTATAATTAATTACTTAAAAAAAATTAATAAAAGTAAAAGTTTTTGGAATGGTGAATGTTTTGTTTTTGATAATAGGATTTCTTTAAAACATGGACTTGAGAGCGGGACTTATGTTATGTGCAGTGGATGTAGAAAACCAGTATCATTTAAAGATAAAAAATCTAATAAGTATGAAGAAGGTGTATCATGTCCAAATTGTCACGATACACTCACAAATTCACAAAAAGAAAGATTTAGAATGAGACAAAAGCAAATAAATGTTGCAAAAACACAAGGAAAAAAACATATATTTCAAAAAGAATTTTAAATATGGATTTATTAAAAGACAATATTCCTAAATTAGTTAGAAAACTTGCTGTTCCAGCAATGGTAGGCACTTTGTTCCAAACTCTATTTAATGTAGTTGATACATTTTTTGCAGGAAAAATATCTCCAGAAGCACTTTCAGCTTTAACTAAATCTTTTCCAATTTATTTTATTATTATTGCTACTTCAATTGGTGTTACAGTCGCTGGAACCTCTTTAATTGGTAATAGCATAGGGGAAAAAAATGATAAAAAAACATTAAATTATTTTTCACACATTATTTATTATGGAATTTTAATTTCTATTTTTATAACATTTTTAGGTTTTTATTTTGCTGAAAAAGTATTTTTTTTAATGGGATCAACCGATGAGGTTGTCTATTTAGGTCTTGAATATACTAATATAATTTATTCAGGAGCTATATTATTTATTTTAGTTGTTTCACTTAACTCATTGCTACATGCCGAAGGAGATACCAAAACTTATAGAAATGTTTTAATTTTGTCATTTCTTTTAAATATTGTACTAAACCCCATTTTAATATTTGGTTTTTTGTTTATTCCTGCATTTGGAGTTAAAGGAATTGGTATAGCCACAATTATTTCTCAATTTGTTTCGTTTTTAATTATACTAATTAAGGTTCTCAAAAATCCAAGGGTGTTAAAGATAACTAATGAAATTTTAATACCAAAATTTCTATATTTTAAAAATATTTTTTTTCAATCTATGCCAATCACTGTGTCTATATGTGGTTATGCTTTAGCAGCAGCAATAATTTTTACATATGTCGGACAATCAGGCGAGTATGCAGTTGCAGGATATGGAGTTGGTACACGTATTGAACAAGTAGTTCTTCTTCCTATATTAGGAATTAATACAGCTATTATATCCATTATAGCTCAAAATTATGGAGCTAATAAACTTGTTAGAATAAAAGAAACTTATTTTACTGCTATAAAATACGCATTTATTATAATGGTTACTGCCGGTGTTTTGGTTTTTTTGTCAGCAAGCGTTATTACAAGTTTTTTCTCAAACGATCCTGAGGTTATAGAGTACGGAAAAAGATATTTAAAAATATCTGCTTTTGTACTTCCTGCTTACCCTGTTTTTTTTCTGTCTAATGGATTTTTTATGGCTTTAAAAAAATCTGAAAATGCAATGATTTCTAATTTCTTTAGAAATGTACTAAACCCAATAGTGGTTTTTTATATTTCAAAACACATAAATGCTAGTTTTGAAACATTTTTTTGGATATGGGTTGGTATTAACTGGTTTTTTTCAATTTCTTATTTTTTTGTTGTAATTTATTATTTTAAAGTAAGATTAAATAAATCTAGCGCTGTCGTTCATCCATGACCAAAGATGATCAGAAAAAGATCTTCTAACAAAAATATTTAAGTCATTATCATTTTTATTGTGAATAATTACATCAGTATGATTGATTAAAGTCTGAGTTACTGCCCCTTTTGAGTTTTTAAAATCATTAAAATTAAATGGACATCCAGCCGACAACAACTCGAAAATCTTTGCACCTGTTAAATTAATCATGATCCAATGATCAGAAACATTTGTAACAGAGCCTAATTTTAATTTAGAAATTTCATTAAAAAGTTTATCTTCTAGAAAATTAGCATCTTTTACATCGATCTTATCATTGGAGTACAAAAACCATTCATCAGGACTCAACCAAAGAAGATTTAATTTTTCGTTACCAGAAGATGTATTAGGGTCAACAGGAGTAATTATAGATAATTCTTTTCCAATTTTAGTTATAAAATCTCTATTTTTACCTCTTAAGTTTATTTTAAAAGTAGGTTCGACTTCTGAAATTTTTATTTCAGAATATTCCTTTGTATCCATAATTGGTGAATTAAAATTAAACATTTAACCTTTTATTTTCCTTATCTAAAAAAACTGTATCTGTTATAGTTACATTAATTGTTTTGTCTTTCATTGGTACAAACATTTTTTGACCTTTCAATTTTTTACCATTTTTTACTACAGCTAGCGCAATTGATTTATTTAAATTTGGGCTAAAATAACTTGAAGTAACGTGACCAAGCATTTCAATTGGTTGTTTGTTTGTTTCGGCAACAATTTGCGCACCTTCTTCTAAAATTTCTTTTGGATCATCTGTTAGTAATCCCACTAGTTGTTTTCTATCTTCCCTGATTGTATCGCTTCTGTACAAAGACCTCTTACCAATAAAATCATATTTTTTTTTACTAATTATCCAATCCATCTGTAAGTCTACAGGGGTCATGGTTCCATCTGTATCTTGACCTGCTATTATGAATCCTTTTTCTGCTCTGAGTAAGTGCATCGTTTCTGTTCCGTATGGTGTAATATTAAATTCTTTCCCTGCATCAAAACACTTTTCCCAAACAGATTTTGCGTATGATGATTGAACATTGATTTCATAACTATGTTCACCAGTGAAACTAATACGCATTACTCTACATTTTATATTATTGATCAATGCATTTTTGAATGACATGTGTGGAAATTCTTTATCAGACAAATCTAGATCAGGAATTATTTTTGAAAGAATTTTTTTTGAATTAGGTCCACAGATACTTACAGTACCATAGTGATCAGTAACTGAAGTTAAGTAAACATCTAATTCAGGCCATTCTGTTTGCAAGTAATCTTCTAATTTTGATAGAACATTTGCAGCACCACCAGTTGTTGTAGTCATTAAATAATGGTTTTCTGACAACCTGGTTGTAACTCCATCATCGTAAACCATTCCATCTTCATTGAGCATAAGACCATATCTGCATTTTCCTATTTCTAATTTTGACCATGCATTTGTATAAACTCTATTTAAAAATTCAGATGCGTCAGTTCCTTGAATATCTATTTTTCCAAGTGTAGATGCGTCTAAGATACCAGCGCTATCTCTGGCAGCTTTACTTTCTCTTTGTACAGCTTCGTACATATTTTCATTGTCTTTTGGATAGTACCAGGCTCTCTTCCATTGTCCGACATTTTCAAATTCAGCATTATTTTCTACATGCCAGTCATGAATAGGTGTTTTTCTTGTAATATCAAAAAATTCACCAACGTTTCTTCCAACAATCGCTCCGAATGTTAGTGGAGTGTAAGGAGGTCTAAATGTAGTTGTTCCTAATTCTCCCATTTTAACGCCAGCGGTTTCAGCTATGATTCCAAGTGCATGCATGTTAGATAATTTTCCTTGGTCGGTAGCCATACCCGTTGTTGTATATCTTTTTACATGTTCAATTGATTTAAAACCTTCTCTTAAAGCTAATTTTACGTCATTTGCAGTAGAATCGTTTTGAAAATCTAAGAATGGCTTAGTTTTTCCCAAAGGCTTATCAGATGGAAGTAGCCAAATATTTTTTTTATCAATTTCTTTTGAGGAAATAATTTCTAAATTTTCGTAATCGCTATCATTAATTTTTAAAAATTTATTTGTCAAATTTACTGAATTTTTTATTACTTCATCAAGCTCAAAATCACCATTGCAAGATCCAATACTTATTTGATCCAACTCTGACTTATCTGGTAAAAAAACATTATCTTCATCTCTAAATTTAAGTTTACCACCAGATTGAGTAAACAAATGGACTCTTGGTGTCCAGCCTCCTGAAATACCCAAACAGTCACATTCTTCTTTTATTTTTTTTTCTACAACAGCAGTACCATCGTCAGACAATTTCATAATTTCAATAGATTTGATTTTTTTATAACCATTTGTATTAACAATCGAAGATTTCCAATGAATTTTAATTCCTAATTTCTCAGCCTGTTTAACTATTAAAGAACTAGTTTTATCTCTTATATCAATAACTGAATTAACATTTACACCACTATTATTTAAAGAGATGGCAGTTTCATAAGCTGAGTCATTATTTGTAAATAAAGATACTTTTTGTCCGCACTTAACCCCGTAGTAATCTATGTACTTTTTGATAGAAGATGAAAGCATAATACCAGGTCTATCATTATTATTAAAAACCAACGGTCTTTCCATTGCCCCTGTAGCTATAATTACTTTTTTTGCTCTAATTTTCCAAAGTCTTTGACGAATTTTATCTTTTTTTTCATTTATATCTAAATGATCAGTTAAATTTTCTCTTGCCAAAAGATAATTGTAATTATGATAAGCAGCTAGTGTTGTTCTTGTTTTTATAGTTAAATTTTTAAGTAATTTTAGACTTTCAATTTCTTTTTTTAACCATTCATTTGAATAAGAATTATTTATTTTGAAGCACTCATTTTCTTGAAAAAGAGTAGTTCCACCTAAGATATTTTTATCATCTATTAATACAGTATTTAAATTATTCTTAGCTGCTGTTTTTGCAGCTATTATTCCAGATATACCTCCACCAACAACTAAAACTTCACAATGTAAATATCTATGATCGTAAATATCATTATCTGGTTCGGTAGGTGATTTACCTAGACCTGCAGATTTTCTTATAAAGTATTCATATAATTTCCAAAAATTAGCTGGCCACATGAATGTTTTGTAGTAGAAAGCTGCTGGTATAAGAGGTGAGAAAAAATTATTTACAGCACCCAAATCAAAATTAACGCTTGGCCAACAGTTCTGGCTTGATGCTTCTAAACCCTCATATAACTCTATTTCAGTTGCTCTTGTATTTGGTTCTGTCATAGAAGGGTCATTTCCAACTTGTACGATTGCATTAGGTTCTTCAGATCCACATGCCATTATTCCCCTTGGGCGATGATATTTGAAACTTCTTCCTACAAGGTGGATATTATTTGCCAATAAAGCTGATGCTAGGGTGTCGCCTTTGAAACCATACAATGTTTTTCCATCAAACTTAAAAGATACCCTAGTTGTTTGGTCGATAAACTTATTATTTGTTATTCTTAAATTTTTGCTCATTATTTTATAGGAGGTTTTTCACCCATTTTGTAAACAGCATGAATTTTATCGTTAGATGTATCTCTAACCATATTAAACCATTTTCTACACCCGTGAGCATGATTCCATCTCTCTAATTGAACTCCTTTAATATTTTTTCTCATAAATAAAAATTCAGCCCATTGGTCATCACTTAATTCAGTAGGCTGTTTTGGTCTGACAATATGTGCTTCACCACCAGCTGAAAACTCACTTTGATCTCTTTCACCACAATATGGACAATTAATTAAAAACATTAGTGTGCTACTGCTGCTGCTCCATGTTCATCAACTAGATCACCACTCACAAATCTATTTATATTAAAATCAGCATTTAATTTGTGTGGTTCATCATTAGCAATTGTATGTGCAAACAAATCCCCAGAACCAGGCGTTGCTTTAAATCCACCAGTTCCCCAACCACAATTAAAATATAAACCTTTAATATGTGTTTTGCTAATTATTGGACTTGCATCAGGACAAATGTCGACTATACCACCCCATTGTCTCAACATTTTCATACGACTAAAAATAGGGTAGAGCTCTAATATTGCTTTTAAAGTTCCCTCGACAACATCATGACTTCCTCTTTGTGTATATGAAATGTAAGCATCAGTCCCTGCACCAATAACTAATTCTCCTTTATCCGATTGACTTACATAAGCATGGACTGCATTTGACATGACAACTGTATCTATAATCGGTTTAACCGGCTCCGAGACTAAAGCTTGTAGAGGTTTACTCTCTAAAGGTAATTTTAAGTCAACCATCTTAGCTATAACACTTGAATGACCTGCTGCAACTACTCCAATTTTTTTTGTTTTTATAAATCCTTTAGATGTTTCTATACCCTCAACAGAATTTTCATTTCTTTTTATACCTTTAACTTCACAATTTTGAATAATATCGACGCCCATAGCATCTGCTCCACGAGCGTAGCCCCATGCAACAGCATCATGTCTTGCAGTTCCAGCTCTTTTTTGTAAAGTTCCCCCTAGAACTGGATATCTAATATTAGGTGAAGTATTTATTATTGGACAGAATTTTTTTACTTCTTCTGTATTTAACCAGACTGCATCAATTCCATTTAATCTATTTGCGTGTGTTCTTCTTTTTAAATCTCTTACATCTTGAAGATTATGAGCCAAGTTCATAACTCCTCTTTGACTAAACATGACATTATAATTTAATTCTTGAGATAAGCTTTCCCAAATTTTTAAAGCATGATCATATAATCCCGCACTTGCATCCCATAAATAATTTGAACGAATGATAGTAGTATTTCTTCCAGTATTACCTCCACCAATCCAACCTTTTTCAACAACAGCTATATTTGTCATATTATGTTTTTTAGCTAAATAAAAAGCTGTCGCTAGACCATGACCGCCACCACCAATAATTATTGCGTCATATTCTTTTTTTGGCTCAGGATCTCTCCATGCTCTTTGCCAATTTTCATGATAGCTAAAAGCATTCTTTATTATAGAAAATATAGAGTATTTGTTTTTCATAATTTGCTCGAAATTACTTGATTAATATTGAATATTCAATGATTTCAAGTTACACAGTAAACAACGGAAAGGTGGGTGAGCTGGTTTAAACCAACTGGTTGCTAACTAGTCGTGCGGAGAAATCTGTACCGAGGGTTCGAATCCCTCCCTTTCCGCCACTAGTACAAAGGCATATCTTTGAAAAAATCTAACATTTTTACTGGTTTTTTTTCAAGAATATATCTGTAAACATTGTAATTTTCCAAAACTCTTTGAACATAATTTCTAGTTTCTTTAAATTTAATTAGCTCAATCCAATCCACATAATTTATCTGTTTTTTTTGAGGGTTCTTATTAAGTTTCTTCCAATATTTTACTCTTTTTGGCCCAGCATTATATGCTGCTATTGCAAAAGGATAAGCTCCTTCATATTCTAAAATTAAACCAGCTATATAATGCGAACCTAAATTAATATTATATTCAGGATCTTTGGTTAACCTTGATTTTGAGTAAGGAAGTTTAGCTTGTTTAGCAACAATTTTTGCCGTGTAAGGCATTAACTGCATCAAACCCTTTGCTCCAGCATGACTATTTGCTGACAAATCAAACTCACTTTCCTGTCTTATAATTGATAGAATAAATGCAGCTTCAGGAATTTTACGGCCATTAATTAATTTTGGAGTGCTTATAATTGGATAATTGAAATCATTATGAAATCTTTTTTCATAGGATGCTTGTTTTGATATTTGTATTGCATAATCATATCTAGATATATTTGTAGCTAATTCAGCTGCTAAAATTTCAGACCCTTCATTTATATTCTCTGTAGCAAGGTGTTTTAAGATATGTTTTGTATATTTATGTTTATTTAGCTCATCTAAAACATAAACTACTTTAACTAGCTCTTTTTCATAAAACTTCTTCTTAATCTTTTCATCAACTTTTATTTGTTCGTTAAGTTCAAATGTATCATTTGGACTGATTTTAATAAAAGCTAATTGACCATAATAAGTCGTTAAAAAATTAGCAGCTTCAGCGTACCATTTATTTGATTCAGCTATATCACCTGTTTCCTCGTATGATCTAGCTATCCAATATGCCCCTCTGGATAAACTAATAGGATATCCCACGTTATTATAAAAATTTTTGAAATGTTTTTTAGCAAGTATTGGATCATCTAAAAAACTCAGTGCAATCCATCCACTCATCCATTCAGCTTCTGCATACTCAGGACCTTCTGTTAAGGCATGTTTGCTACTTATTTTATATGCAAGGGTATATTTTTTTTTATATATAAGAGATCTAGATATAATTGCCCTCTCTTTCCACCATTTATCTGGTCTAACCATATAGTTCTCTGTATTTTTAATTTTTAATAATATTTCTAAAGAACTATCAACTCTTCCTCTTTTACGTCTCCATTTTAAACGATCATAATTCAAACCAGGGTCATTTTTAAATTTTGCTGGGACATTACTTATCGCATTATCAACACCATACGATTTACTCATTAACAGTTGTCTCGCGGTATAAAGTAGTCTGTAATCTTTAGGCAAGTATCTAAGCATTCTTTTTAAATCCCAATATTTGTTTTCCCAGGCCAAATAATCTGCTCTTTTTATATAATCGTCTGCGCTTAAGTATTTTTTGTATTTTTTTCTAAAAAATTTCATCTGAGATCTTGATAGATCGGCTGTTATCCAGCCATCTTTAATTAAACTTATGCCTCTGGTTGCATCACCATTTTCAATAAAACTTTCTCCCAAGGCCAATTTACCAAAACCACTAAAAGGTTCTCTTCCATCAAACCACGCAATAATTTTTTTTGGAGAAATTTTATCTGTTGATAGTTTATGTTCAGCTAAATAAATCAATCTATTAATTCTAGGGTATTCTTTATTATTATTTATAAACTGTTGATAGTCATAAAATGATGCAGCATTTGGTGTTTTTAACAAATGTTTCCACTGAACAAATTTATAAAAAGATTTATCCTTAGCTTTTTTTGATATATTTAGCGCTCCTTTCCAATCTCCTTTTTCAAATAATTGAATAGCTTTTTTTGCATAGTTGAAATCTTTTTGTTTATAATATTTTGATTTTTGTTGTTTTTTTTTAATCTCTTTTTTTACAATTAACGGTTTACTTTTAGGTAAAATTAGACCCAATTTTTTTACTATTTTTTTTTCAACAACTTTTTCTTCATTTTTAGGTTTTTCTAGTGGCTTTAAATCCTCTTTTTTTAAAGCAGTTTTAGTTTTTGCTTTAGGTTTGCTTTTTGGTTTAATAATATTTTTTGTAACTTTTTTTTCTATCACTTCATTGGATAGCTGTGGTTTCTTCTTAGGAAATATTAATAAATTATCCGCATTGGCTAAACTTAATATTATTAAGAAACCAAGCGTAAACTTTATAAAAAACGATATCTTTTTTGACATAAATTTTACTAAATGAATCTATAAACTATGTTATAAGTATTTATGTTCAAAGGATCAAATGTTGCTTTAATAACGCCATTTAAAGATAATGAACTTGATATCGATGCATATATTAAGTTAATCCATTATCACTTGGAAAATGGCACTAATGGACTTGTGCCAGCCGGAACGACTGGTGAGTCCCCAACCTTGAATCATGAGGAACATCAAAAAGTTATAGAGATATGCATAAGTGAAGCAAAAGGCAAAATTCCAGTTATTGCAGGAACAGGATCAAACTCTACCGAAGAAGCTGTAAGTTTAACAAGGCATGCTGAGAAAGCTGGTGCAGATGGTGCTTTGGTTGTTACCCCATACTACAACAAGCCAACTCAAGAAGGTTTGTACCAACACTATAAATCAATTAATGACAATACTAGTCTTCCAATTATAATATATAATATTCCAAGCAGAAAGAATTGATCAATTGTTACAACCTTTACATAAATCTTTATTTATAGAAAGTAATCCAGCACCTGCAAAGTATGCTGCTAAACTTTTAGGATTATGTAGTGACGAAATTAGACTTCCATTAGTTAAAATAAAAAAAGAAACAGAGGAAGAAGTTAAAAAAGCTTTAAGTTTTGCAAAATTAATTTAATGAATAAAAAAACCAATAGTGGTTTAAAAATCATTTGTTTAAACAGAAAAGCAAGTTTTAACTATTTTTTTCAAGAATTATATGAAGCTGGTATAGTTTTAAAAGGATCTGAAATAAAATCTGTAAGAGCGGGAAAAATTAATATAGCAGACTCTTATGCTATAGATAAAGAAGGAGAAATTTTTTTAGTTAACTCACATATACCATTATATAAAGAAGCAAGTTATTCAAACCATAACCCACTTGATGAAAGAAAACTTTTACTAAATAAAAAAGAAATTAATAAATTGATAGGTAAAGTTCAAAGAGAAGGTCTTACTCTTATACCCACAAAAATGTATTTCAAAAAAGGGAAAGCAAAAATTGAAATAGCTGTAGCAAAAGGTAAAAAACAGTATGATAAAAGGCAATCAATTAAAAAAAGAGATTGGAATCGTGATAGAGCAAGATATTTTAGAAAATCCAGCTAAATCAATCTATTTATCAATTGGTACAAACTTAGGTGATAAAAAATTGAATATAAATAAAGCAAAAATTTACTTAGAAGAAATTGGAATAAAAATTTTATCATCATCTTGTATTTATGAATCTCAATCTTGGCCAAACCCAAAATTCCCAAATTTTTTTAATATTGTTGTAAAAGCAAACACTTATTTCAAACCACAAAAATTATTAAAGGAAATAAAAAGAGTAGAAGTTTTAATTGGAAGAAAATCTTCATTAAGAAATTATCCTAGAGTTTGTGATATCGACATTATTGATTATGACAATAAATATATAGAAATTAATAAAAAACATAAAAATTTAATAATTCCGCATCAAAGAATGCATTTAAGAAACTTTGTTCTTCTACCTTTGTATGAAATTTGCAAAGACTGGAAACATCCTAAAAAAAATAAGAAAATCTTTGAATTATTGCAAGATCTAAAAATTAAAAACATAAGATCTATTAAACAATTATAAATTAGATGATATAAGAACATATGATTAATTCAGAAGAATTGATAAATAAGGTTAAATTATATAATAAATTCTTAAACCCAGAAGCTTTGGGTAAAGCCTATAATTTTGCTATAGATGCCCATAAAAATCAAAAAAGAGATTCAGGAGATCCATATGCTATACATCCTATCGCTGTTGCAAGTATTTTAACTGAACTAAAACTCGATAGCGCTACAATAGCAACAGGATTATTACATGATACTATTGAAGATACATACGCTACTTACGAAACCATAAAAGAGGAATTTGGTCAAGAAGTAGCAGATTTAGTTAATGGTGTAACAAAAATTTCTGTTTTTGAAAATCAAGCTGTTGAAAATTCTAAAGCAGAAAATTTTAGAAAATTAATCCTTGCTACGTCTAAAGACATTAGAGTTTTACTAGTTAAATTAGCAGATCGTTTACACAACATGAGAACAATAGATGCTATAGAAAATATAGAGAGAAAAGAAAGAATATCTAAAGAAACAATGGAAATATATGCCCCACTTGCTGATCGAATGGGTATGAATCGAATTAGAGATGAACTAGAGGATCTATCGTTTAAAGTTTTAAATTCTAAAGCACGTGAATTAATTAAAAACAGACTTGACGAAATTAAATACGATAAAGAAAATAGTTTTAATTCTCTTTCATATGAATTCAGTGATTTATTAAATCAACACAATTTAACAGCTCAAATTATTGGTAGAGAAAAAACTCCTTTTTCAATTTGGAGAAAACTTCAAAAAAAAAGAGTTTCTCTAGAACAGATGTCAGATATAATTGGTTTTCGGATTATATTAGAAAATATAGAAGACTGTTATAAAGCACTCGGCATATTTCATAGTAAATGGAACTGTATACCTGGAAGATTTAAAGATTATATTTCATCACCAAAAATTAACAAATACCAATCACTACATACGTCGATAATTGGACCAAATAAGAGACCAATTGAAATTCAAATTAGAACAATGCCAATGCACGAATTTGCTGAACGCGGTATTGCTTCCCATTGGAAATACAAATCTTCAGAAAAATTTAATTCTTTAACTTGGAAAGAATATGATTGGTTAAAAGATTTAGTAGAAATTATTGAAAGAAACGAAAATCCAGAACATTTTTTTGAATATACAAAACTTCATATGTTCCAGGAAAACGTATTTTGTTTCACTCCAAAAGGCTCTATTATAAAATTACCAAAAGATGCTACTCCAATAGATTTTGCTTATGCCGTTCATACCAAAATTGGTGACACTGCAACTGGTTGTCTGGTTAATGGTATAGAAAAAGATTTACAAACAATATTAAGAAACGGCGATATGGTAAAAATAATTACTTCAAAAAAAGTATCTCCATCATTACATTGGCTTAACATTACAAAAACAGGGAAAGCGAGAGCAGCGATTAGAAGATATTGGCAATCTAGAGACACTTCTAACAATCAAAGAGTCAAAAAATACAATACTTTATTGTGGATATCGTTACCAGACCAACCAGGGAAACTTGGCGAGGTGACAACCATGATTGGTACCCACAAAATCAACATATCTAGTGTTGAAATGAACGAAAAAACAGATGAATACATAAATTTTACATTTAGTTTGATAGTGCATGATTTGAAAAACTTTACAAATTTTATAAGTGAGTTAAAACAAAAAGAGTTGAAGTTTAAGATCATTAGACATAAGGATAAAAAGAATGCTTTCACACAAAGAATCTTTAAATATTTTAAGAAAAACTAATGCATTATTAGAAGGTCATTTCGTTCTATCTTCAGGTTTACATTCACCTAAATACGTTCAATGCGCAAAACTGTTAAGTTTTCCAAATAAAGCAAATAAAATATGCAAATCTTTATCAAGTAAAATAAAAAAAAATTTTAAAAATGTTAATTTGATTTTATCTCCAGCTGTGGGAGGAATAATAATAGGCTATGAAATTGGTAAATTGCTTAATATAGAAACAATATTTTGTGAAAGAGTTAATAAAAGATTTAAACTTAGAAGAGGGTTTTCTATTAAAAAAAATGCTAGAGTAGTAATAGTTGAAGATGTAGTTACTACCGGTAAATCCAGTCTTGAGTGTGTAAAATTAATAAAAAAAGCTAAAGCTAAAATCTTAGGTTTTGCATGTATAATTGATCGTTCAAATAAAAAAAATCTTAAAATTAAAAAAAAAGTTATTTCACATTTGAAAATTAATATTCCTACATATAAAAAAAGTGAGTTACCACCATTACTTAAATCTACTCCAATTTCTGTACCAGGGAGTAGATTTATAAAATGAAAAGACTTGGTGTAAACATAGATCATGTAGCAACTGTAAGAAATGCAAGAGGAGGATTTCATCCAGATCCGCTTACATCTGCTAAACTTGCATTAAAAAGTGGTGCCAATTCTATAACAATACACTTAAGGGAAGATCGAAGACATATAAAAGATATAGATTTAAAAAAAATAAGTAGTTATAAAAAAATTTTGCTGAATTTAGAAATTGGAGCTAATTTTGACATGCTTAAAATTGCATTAAAAAATAAACCAAATTATGTTTGCATTGTTCCAGAAAAAAGAAAAGAAATTACTACAGAAGGTGGTCTTAATTTAAAAAAAAATAAAAATAAAATTAAAAAAATTTTAAAAAGTCTCAAAAATAATAACATTAGAACAAGTCTTTTTATTAATCCTAATATTAATGATGTAAAAATTTCCCATCAAATAAATACTGATTGTATTGAAATACATACAGGGAAATTTTCAGAATTAGTAAAATCAAATAAAAATTATTTAAATGAATTTAATCGAATTAAAAAATGTTCTAAATTAGCGAAATCACTAGGTTTAGAAGTCCATGCTGGTCATGGCCTTGACTATAGATCTACTAAGTTATTGACCAAAATATTTGAAATTAAAGAATTTAATATTGGTCACTTTATTATAGGCGAAGCAATATTTAATGGTTTCAAAAAAGTAATTAATAATTTTAAAAAAATTATTAAGAAATAGATTATGAAAATAGTTGGCATTGGAGTTGATATAATTGAAAATTCTAGAATAAATAGATTAATTTCAAATCAAAAATTTATTAATAGAGTGTTTAGTAAGTCTGAAATTATAAAATCAAAAAGAATAAAAAAAAAATCTCTTTATTTTGCTAAGAGATTTTCGGCGAAGGAAGCATTTGTTAAATCATTAGGGTCTGGACTAAGAAATGGTATTAATTTTAACGATATATCGATAGTTAATGATAAACTAGGAAAACCTTCATTTTCTGTTAATAAAAAAATAAATATGCTGATTAAAAAAAAACATAAAACAAATTCTTTTAATTTCTTCCTATCAATTTCTGATGAAAAAAAATATTCTATAGCATTTGTTATTTTTCAAAAAAAATAAAAGTTATGAAAAAATTTATTACAGAAAATTTAAAAACTCTTATTTATGCTCTAATAATTGCATTAATTATAAGATCATTAATTATCCAACCATTTTATATACCTTCCTCCTCTATGGAACCAAGTTTGTTAGTCGGTGACAGATTGTTTGTTTCTAAATATTCCTATGGATATAGTAAAAATTCTTTTCCTTTTAGCCCACCAATTTTTAAAGGAAGAATTTTTTTTAATAATTCTCCCAAAAGAGGTGATGTAATTGTATTTAAAACCCCAGCTGATAATAGAACTGATTACATTAAAAGATTGATAGGATTACCTGGAGACATTATTCAATTTATTGATGGTAGTTTATTTATTAATAACTCACAGATATTTAAAACATCATTAAAGAGCAATATGAACATTTTTTGTGGGAGTAGCCTAATAGATGTTAATCATTATGAAGAAAAATTACCGGATGGAAAAAAACATAAAACTGTTTATAGCTCAAACAATACTTATTTAAACTCAGATAAATTTACAGTTCCTCAAAAACACTATTTCTTTTTAGGAGACAATAGAGATTGTTCAAAGGATAGCAGATTCTTAACTAGCGTTGGTTATGTACATGAAGATAATTTAGTTGGAAAAGCACAATTTATTTTTTTTTCCTCTAATTTAAGAGAGGGGAGTATATTGAAATTTTGGAAATGGAAGAAAATAATGAGATTTAACAGGTTTTTTAAAAAAATAAGTTAATGGCTTTAAATTTTGATAATTTAGAAAAAAAAACAAAAATAAATTTCAAAAATAAAAAATTATTAATTCAAAGTTTAACACATAAAAGTTACGACTCAGTTAATAGTAATGAAAAGTTGGAATTTTTAGGTGACAGAGTGTTGGGATTAGTTATTTCAAAAAAATTATTTGAAATTTATCCAGATGAAAAAGAGGGTATTTTAGACAAGAAGTTGTCTTTTTTGGTAAATAAAAAGAAATGTCTTGAAGTTGCAAAGTCAATCAATTTAGAAAAATTTATTTTAATTGGAAATGCTGAACAAAAACAAATATTAATACAAGATAAAATTATTTCTGATTGTTGCGAGGCCTTAATTGGGGCAATTTATTTAGACCAAGGTCTTGATAAGGTTGAAAAATTTATTTTAAAAATATGGAAAAAACATTTAACCGCCAGCTCAAAAACTTTTGTAGATGCAAAAACAAAACTACAAGAGTATTCACTTAAAAAATATAAAAAACTTCCTATTTATAAATTACTAGAAAATTCTGGTCCAAGACATAAACCTATTATAAAAGTTGGTGTAAGACTTGAGAGTACTAAATATTTTAATGCAAAGGGTAGTTCAAAAAAAGATGCTGAGCAAAAAGCTGCCTCATTACTTTTGGAAAGTATTAACAAAATATGAATTGGGACGACACTGGTTATTTAATTAGCAAGAATAAATATAATGAAAATTCTGTAATAGCAGACTTTTTTACAGAAAAACATGGAAAATGTTCTGGTATTATCTTTGGAGCTACTTCAAAAAAAACTAAAAACTATTTACAGATTGGTAATAAATTTTATCTAAATTACAATTATAAAGATGAAGGTAAAATTGGTTATTTTAAATTAGAAATTTATAAAGTTTTTACCCCCTTATATTTTGATAGTAAAAAAAAATTGTTGTGTATAGCTTCAGCTATGAATCTAATTAAAGTTTTAACTGTTGATTTACAAGAAAATGATAAAATCTTTAAGCTGATTGATAAATTTTACTATATTTTAGAAAATGAAAATTGGATCAAAAACTATATTTTTTGGGAATTAGAACTATTTAAATTAGTTGGTTTTGATCTTGAATTAAAAAAAATAGCAAAATCTGAGAATATTCATAACAAAGTTACATATTTTGTTGAGTCTAAATCTGAAAAAAAAAATATTCCCAACTTTCTTATTGACGATAAAGATTACGAACTGACTAAATTAGATTTATTAAAAGGTTTAAAACTTGTAGGAGATTATTTAGATAAAACTATTTTAAAGCCAAATAATATTACTTTTCCCAATACTAGAATCGATTTTGTAAATATTTTAAAATAAAAATTTACAGTTTGTTTGCTATTCTATCAGCGAAATAAGTTACAATAGCATTAGCACCAGCTCTTTTAAATGATGTTAAAATTTCAATAATGATTTTTTCATCAACAATCCCTTTATCAATCCCATTTACTATAGTGCTATATTCACCAGAAACTTGATATGCAAAAACAGGAATTTTAAAATTTTCTTTTACAGATTTAATTATATCTAGATATGCCAACCCCGGTTTAACCATTACCATATCTGCACCTTCTTTAATGTCTAAAGATACCTCCCTGATTGCTTCTAAGCTGTTTGAATAATCCATCTGGTATGTTTTTTTGTCACCTCTAAGTAAATTTTTTGATCCCACAGCATCTCTAAAAGGACCATAAAAATTAGAAGCATATTTTACTGCATAGGATAGTAACTGTACATCTTGAAAATTGTTTTTGTCTAGAGATTTTCTAATTTTTCCAATTCTTCCATCCATCATATCAGACGGAGCGATAACATCACATCCCATTTGAGCTTGTAATAATGATTGTTTAACTAAAATTTCAACTGTTTCATCATTTATTATTTTTCCATTTTTTAATAATCCATCATGACCATGAGAAGTGTAGGGATCAAGCGCAACATCACACATTATACCTATTTTGTCCTTATATTTTTTTTTAATAAATCTAATAGCTCTACAAACTAAATTATTTTCATTCAAAGACTCAGATCCATAAAGATCTTTTAATTTTGGTTTTGTGTAGGGAAATAAAGCAACCATGGGTATATTATTCTTTATAGCTCTGTCTATTATTAGAGAGAGGTTGTCTACACTATACCTATAAACACCAGGCATACTTTTTATTGTTTGTTTTTTATTTTTACCATCAACTAAAAATATTGGTAAAATAAGATCATTAGTAGATAGAGAATTTTCTTGGGTTAGTCTTCTTGACCAATTCTTTTTTCTATTTCTTCTAAGTCTTAAACTTGGGTATTTTCCAGTGATAATCATTCTCAACAATATTTTATATATGCGACAATAGTAATATATAATATAATAGTCTATAGGGTATTAATAAATTATGTCGCTAGCAATTAATGACTTTCAAAAACAAGAGATAAAATTTGATATTAGCAAGCTTAGAGAAGCATGTGATCAAGTTTTAAAAATAAAAGGCTTTGATACAAGTCTTGGAATTCCACATTTTGCAGGTATATCTTTAAACCAAATTCCAGGAGATCCTGACTCAATTAAAGGAAATAAAGTAAGAGGGGTTTATTGGACTAAACCAGATGCATCAGGCAAAGAAGTTACCAGAGATGTATCAATTGATGAGAAAAAATATACAGAGTTTGTTGAAGATTATAAAAACACATACTTTAAAAAAGTTTATGATGAACTTTCTAAAAGATACAAGCTTGGAAGAGTAAGACTTTTATTAAAAGAACCTAGATCAACTTTAAGTTGGCATAGAGATCCTGAGCCAAGGTTACACATACCAATATACACTAATCCAGGCGCGATAATGGTTATCGATAAAGCAGCACAACACATGCCTGCAGATGGATCAGTCTGGGTTACAAATAACTTAAAATATCATAATGCATTTAATGGCGGTGAAGAAAATAGAGTTCACCTAGTTGCATGCGTTTTAGACTATAAATTTAGTTAAATTTAGTTTATATATTTATTGTATTGAAAAAAATTTTTATTGCATCAGACCACGCTGGCTTTAAATTAAAGAATAGCATTATCTTAAAATTCACAAAAACAAAAAAAATTGAAGACCTTGGTCCAAAATCATCTGACTCTGTAGATTATCCAGATTTTGCAAAAAAACTGTCTAGAAAAGTATCGTCTAATAAAGGAAGTTTTGGCATACTAGTTTGTGGATCTGGCATGGGAATGGCTATAACAGCCAACAAAATTAAAAATATAAGGGCCGCACTATGTTATAGTGCTAAAAATACTAAATTATCCCGATTGCATAATAATGCAAATATTATTACATTAGGTGAAAGGTTGATTAATAAAAATAAAGCTTTCAAACTTATTGAAATTTTTTTAAAAACAAAATTTGAAGGTGGAAGACACTTAAGAAGAGTAAAAAAGATATAGCTATGTCAAGTGAAAATAAATACATAAACGATCAATATAAGGGTTTTTTTGAAGACAGTTTATCAAAAACAGACCCTGAATTATATAAAGCAATTAGTGACGAACTAAAAAGACAGCAAGAACATATTGAATTAATTGCTTCTGAAAATATTGTTTCACAAGCAGTACTAGAAGCTCAAGGATCAGTATTAACAAATAAATATGCCGAAGGTTATCCTGGCAAAAGATATTACAATGGATGTGATCATGTGGATGTTGCTGAAAATCTTGCTATAGAAAGATTGAAAAAACTATTTAACTGCAAGTTTGCTAACGCACAACCTCACTCTGGTGCACAAGCAAACGGAGCGGTGTTTTTAGCTTTACTAAAACCTGGTGATACATTTATGGGTATGAGTTTAAATTCTGGAGGTCATATCACTCATGGTTTAAAAATTTCAATGTCTGGTAAGTGGTTTAATGCAGTAAGTTATGATGTAGATAAAGAGTCTGAGCTTATTGATTATGATAAAGTTGAAAAAATTGCTATTAAAAATAAACCTAAGTTAATAATTGCTGGTGGTAGCGCATATTCAAGGGTAATTGATTTTAAAAGATTTAGAGAGATCGCTGATAAAGTGGGAGCTTATCTTATGGTAGATATGGCTCATTTTTCAGGTCTTGTCGCAGGAAAAGGATATCCTAATCCATGCGAACATGCACACGTTGTAACTTCAACAACTCATAAAGTTTTTAGAAGTGCAAGAGGTGGTATTATTTTAACAAACCACGAAGATCTTGCAAAAAAATTTAATTCTGCTGTATTTCCGGGTTATCAAGGAGGACCTTTGATGCATATAATTGCAGCCAAAGCTGCAGGATTCTTAGAAGCGTTAAAACCTGAGTTTAAAGATTATATTAAAGCCGTCTTGGCAAATGCTAAAATTTTA
Source organism: uncultured Pelagibacteraceae bacterium (assembly GCA_902579215.1). Classification (GTDB taxonomy): domain Bacteria; phylum Pseudomonadota; class Alphaproteobacteria; order Pelagibacterales; family Pelagibacteraceae; genus Pelagibacter. The sequence continues at coordinate 47,095 of CACHGH010000002.1, read as the reverse complement.
TCAGAAACACTTAAAAATAATGGTTTTAAAATTTATTCAGGTGGCACAGATTCTCATTTAATGTTAGTTGATTTACGACCTTTTAATGTAAAAGGAAATGTGGCTGCAGAAAGTTTGTGTAGAGCTAATATTACCTGCAATAAAAACGGTATACCTTTTGATAACGAAAGTCCCATGGTTACATCTGGCATAAGACTTGGCACTCAAGCGGCAACTACTAGAGGTTTTGGCTTAAAAGAATTTGAAAAAGTAGGTGAATTGATTACAAAAGTCATTGATGGCCTTTCTAAAAACCCTAGTGATAACAGTAAAACTGAAGAAGAAGTAAGAAAAGAAGTTGTTTCACTTTGCTCATCTTTTCCAATATATAAGAATCTTAGAAAATGATTTGTCCATGTGAAAAAAAAGGCGAAACATCAGTTGTCGACTCACGTCCGACTGAAGATGGCACCGCTATAAGAAGAAGAAGACTGTGTAGTTGTGGAGAAAGATTTACTACTTTCGAGAGAATTCAATATAGAGAGCTAATGGTGGTAAAAAAAAATGGGAGAAAATCTCCTTTTGATAGAGATAAGCTTGCAAAGTCAATTTACATAGCTTTAAAAAAACGACCACTTGATACAGATACTGTTGAAAAATTTATAACTAAAATTTCTCGATCATTGGAAGAATTAGGCCAAAATGAAATTTCATCAAGCACAATAGGGACCATGGTTATGGAAGGTTTAAAAGAATTAGATCCTGTTGCATATGTAAGATTTGCATCTGTTTATAGAAATTTTAGGGAAGAAAAAGACTTTGTTCAGTTTGTAGATAAGATTGATGTCTTTAAAAAAAGATAATTTTAACTCAATAGATAAAAAATATATGAAACTTGCTATTAACTTAGCAAGAAACCAAGAGGGATTTACTGGCAATAATCCACCAGTAGGATGCGTAATAGTTAAAAATAATGAAATAGTTTCGTATGGAGCGACAAGTTATAACGGTCGTCCACACGCAGAAACAATAGCTTTAAATAAAAACAAAAAAAAAAATATTGGATCTACTGTTTATTTATCATTGGAACCCTGTTCGCATTATGGCAAAACACCGCCATGCACAAAAGCTCTAATTAAATCTGGCGTTAAAAGAGTAATTTTTTCAATCAAAGACTCAGATGATAGATCTCATAACAAAGCCAAACGAATTCTCGGATCAAAAAATATATTGACCCAATCAGGACTGCTATACAATGAAGCGAAAAAATTTTACAAAAGCTATAATTATGCAAAATTAAAAAAATTTCCATACATAATAGGCAAAATTGCTTGTTCATCTGATTATTATATTGCAAGAAATAACTCACCAATAACTAATGAATATTCAAGAAAAATTAGTCATTTGCTAAGATTTAAAAATCAGGGAATATTAACATCCTACAAAACAATTAATACAGATAATCCAAAGTTAGATTGTCGTTTATATGGATTGGAGAAATTTTCACCAATTAAAATAATTATTGATAAAGAATTAAAGGTAAATTCAAATTCACATATTGCTAAAAATTCAACTAGATCTAAAACAATAATTTTTCACAACTCTAAAAATAATAAAAAAATTAAAATCTTAAAAAAAAATGGAGTTAAATTAATTTACTTTAAAATAAGTAAAAATAAATATTTTGACCTTAGAGAAATGATGAAAAAAATATATTCATTAGGAATTCATACTTTACTAATTGAATGTGGAAGTATATTAACAAATGAAATGGTATCAAAAAATTTATTTAATGAGTTTTACTTCTTTCAAAGTAATAAAAAACTTACTAATAAATTAAAAATTAATATTTTTAACATAAAAACAAAACTAAATAGAAAATTCAAAAATAAATATTATGTGAATACTTATTTAGATAAAGATAAATTAATGCATTATTACTAATTATGTTTAACGGAATCATATTTAACAAAGGAAAAGTAAGTAGAATAGATAAAAGAAAAAAGGGAATTAATCTTTTTTTAAAGTCTTCAATAAGACTTAATAAAAATAATATTGGCGATTCTATAAGTTGTGACGGTGTTTGTTTAACCCTAATTTCGATAAAAAAAAATATACTTGAATTCTATTTATCAAAGGAAACATTAAATAAATCTAATTTTAAACATATAAAAATAGGCAACGAGATAAATTTAGAACCATCTCTTAAATTTGGTCAAAATATATCAGGTCACATATGCCAAGGCCACGTTGATACAGTTGCTAAACTTATTAAACTTAAAAAAGTAGATAAATCAAATGTCTTTGAATTTAAATTACCGGTTAAATTTAAAAATAGCTTAGTACCTAAAGCATCAATTTTAGTTAATGGTGTTTCTTTAACAATCTCTAAAATTAAAAAGCAAAGTTTTGAAATATGGATAATTCCCCATACATTAAAACTTACTAATCTCAATAACCTTAAAAAAAATGCTATAGTTAATGTAGAAATTGATATTTTATCAAAGTATGTAAAAAAATATTTAAATGCCAAAAAGTAAATTTAGTTCTATCGATAGTATAATTAAGTCAGCCAAAAAAGGTCAAATCTATATACTTGTTGATGACGAGAACAGAGAAAATGAGGGTGATCTAGTTGTTCCTGCAGCTAATGTAAATGAAAAAAAAATAAATTTTATGGCCAAGTATGGAAGAGGTTTAATTTGTCTTTCATTAACAAACAAGCAGGCAAAAAAGTTAAACCTTCAACTTATGTCCCCAATAAATAAATCTAGAAATCAAACAGCATTTACTATTTCTATAGAAGCAAAAAAAGGCGTCACTACTGGTATTTCGGCTAAAGATAGATCAACAACAATTAAAACTGCTATTAAAAATAATGTAAAAAAAAATGAAGTTGTTTCACCTGGGCATATCTTTCCAATTATCGCTAAAGACGGTGGAGTTTTAGTAAGAGCTGGTCATACAGAGGCATCTGTAGATATATCAAAATTAGCAAATAAGAATCCATCAGCAGTAATATGTGAAATAATGAACGATCAAGGTAAGATGGCCAAAGGTAAAGAACTTTTTAATTTTGCCAAACGCCATAATCTCAAAATCGCAAAAATTGATGACTTAATTGCTTATAGATTGAAAGTTGAAAAGTTAATTAAGCTTAAAAAGACCGATAATATTATTATAAAAAATCAAAAATACTCTATAAAAATTTTTGAAAATTTACTCGATGGTTCTGAAAATTTTGCGCTAATTAAAGGAAATATTAGATCCAATAAAAATATAAGAGTAAGAGTTATTTCTTCTAATATTGTTCAAAATTACCTAATGGGGAAAAATTTACCAAATTCATTTATCAAAACGATAGAATATTTCAAAAAATTTAATAACTGTGTCCTTGTTTTTATCAGAGATACAAATCTAAAATCTGTTTCACAAACTTTAAAAGAATATAAAAGTAAAAATTATTACTCAAAAGGACAAGATAAGCTAATCAGAAATTACGGTATTGGCGCTCAAATAATTAAATCGCTTAAAATTAAAAATATGATATTAGTTACAAGATCTCCTAAAAAGGTAGTTGGGCTTGATGGCTATGGAATTACGATAAGAAAACAGGAAATAGTAAATTAAAAATGAAGAAAAAAATCTTAATAGTTATTGCAAATTACTACAAAGATATCTCTTATGGTCTTTTAGCAAGCGCAAAAAAAAAACTTTCAAAGGTATCAAAAATTAAAATTATATATGTGCCAGGTGTTTTTGAGATACCTGTAACAATTGCAAAAAATATCAATCGATATGACGGATTTATTGCTTTAGGTTGCGTTATTAAGGGCAAAACTCCTCACTTTGATTTTATTTCTAAAGCAACTACTGATGCAATTATGAATATTTCAATAGACAGCAAAAAGCCCATTGGCAATGGAGTAATTACCTGCCTAAATATTAAGCAAGCAAAACAAAGAAAAAAGAAAGGAAGTGAAGCAGCAAGCGCAGTCACATCTGTTTTATCTCAAAAGTAATGAGATCTAATTACAAACCCAAAAATAATCCACGAGTAATTATAATACAAAATATATATGGAAAAATTTATAATAATGATGAGGATATAAAAATTGGCAAGCACAGGTTTAAGAAATTTATTAAAGATATAATTAAGGGAACGTTAGAAAGAAATGATCTAATAATTGAAGAATTAGATAAACATTTAAAAGAAGATCTTGTTTTATCTAATCTTGATAAATTATTTCAAATTACTATAAAATGTGCTGTTTATGAACTTTTGTATAAACCCAAAACACCTACAAAAATTATTATTAAAGAATATTTAAATGCATCAAATGCTTTTTTAGACGAGTCTCAAACAAAGTACTTAAATGCTTTATTAGATAAAATTTCAAAAAAAATTAGAATAAATAATGAATGAATTTGCATTGATTAATAAATATCTAAAAAAATTAACAAAAAATAACAGAAGTGCTTTAAAATTAAACGATGATGTTTTTTTTGATAAAAAAAATAAATTAGTTGTATCTGTTGATACTTATAATGAAAATACTCATTATCCAAATTTTAAATATCCAAATTTAGTGATTAAAAAAATCATTAGATCTTCAATATCAGATCTAATTTGCAAAGGCGTTAAACCAGAATTTTATTTTATTTCTGCTAGTGGTAATAAAAAAAAATTTACAAAAGAAAATTTGATGAAAATTTCAAAATCATTAAATGAAGAACAGAATAAATACAATTTAAAGCTATCAGGCGGTGATACTACTAATTTTAAAAATACTTCTTTTTCTATATCAGTTATCGGTTTTTCAAGTAAAATTATAGAAAGAAATAAAGCTAAGTTAAATGACGATATTTATGTTACAGGAAATATAGGTGATAGCTATGTTGGATTAAATGTAATAAAAAATAAAATTAAAATAACACCAAAATTAAAAAAATATTTTATATCAAAATACTATTGTCCTAATTTACCTTTTAAAATTTATAAGTTCTTAAACAAATTTGCTAATACTTCTATGGATGTGTCTGATGGGTTAATTAGTGACTTAACTAAACTTATAAATAAACAAAAATTATCTTTTGAAGTTGATATTAATAAAATACCTATTTCAAATAATTTAGAACTTTATTTAAAAAAATATAAAAAAAAACGTGAGAACTATTTATTTAGTGGCGATGATTATCAAATACTATTTACTTCTTCTTTAAAAAATAGATCTTTAATAAAACTAGTTTCTAAAAAAATGAATCAAAAAATAACTAAAATTGGTAAAATAACCAGTAATTATAAAAAGAATACATTAAAAATAGGTAATAAATCTCTAAATGTGGGCAAATTTAAAGGTTATTCACATAACTTCTAAGAAGTTAAATATTGCCTTTTATCCTTTTTTTTGTAATGTCCGTTTTTTTATTAAATACTAAATAACATACAATTAAAGGAATTATGGAAGCATCAGTAACAAATATACTTCAACTAATCATTTTAGCAGGTTTACTATCAATCGTTTATGGTTTTTTTACGGGTAAAAATATTTTAAGTGCTAGCGCTGGCAGTGCTAAGATGCAGGAAATAGCTTCTGCTATTCAGATAGGAGCTAGAGCTTATTTAAATCGACAATACAAAACAATTGGAATAGTTGGAATTGTTGTACTTGTGATTATTAGTTACGCATTTAGTATTTTAGTTGGTATAGGTTATTTAATAGGTGCAACTTTATCTGGTATAGCAGGTTATGTTGGTATGCTTGTATCTGTCCAAGCTAACGTAAGAACAGCAGAAGCTTCTCGAAAAGGATTATCTCAAGGTCTTTCAATTGCATTTAAATCAGGAGCTGTTACAGGAATGCTAGTTGCCGGTTTGGCTCTTTTGTCAATTGCAGTATATTATTTTTTACTATTATCATTTGGAGTTGATGAGAGAGAGATAGTTAATGCATTAGTTGCACTAGGTTTTGGAGCATCACTCATTTCAATTTTTGCTAGACTAGGTGGTGGAATTTTTACAAAAGGAGCTGATGTAGGTGCAGATTTAGTTGGTAAAGTCGAAGCAGGTATACCAGAGGACGACCCTAGAAATCCTGCCGTAATAGCTGACAACGTAGGAGATAATGTAGGTGATTGTGCTGGAATGGCAGCAGATTTATTTGAAACATATGCTGTTACAATAGTTGCAACTATGGTCTTGTCTTCAATATTTTTTCATGGAGACCTTAATATGATGATTTATCCATTGTCTATAGGAGGAGCTTGTATATTAACTTCAATATTTGGAACTTTTTTTGTTAAATTGGGTAAATCCAAAAACATTATGGCTGCCTTATATAAGGGATTTATTGTTACAGCCATAACGTCATTGTTAGTTTTATATCCAATTACTGATTATGTTTTAGGTTTAGAAAATACCTACTCTATAAATGATAAAACATTCACAGGTTTGAGTTTATATATTTGTGGTGTTATCGGACTAGTTATTACTGGTTTAATAATTTGGGTAACTGAATATTATACAGGAACCAATTATAGACCTGTAAAAAGTGTTGCCTCATCATCAACAACTGGTCATGGAACAAATGTAATTCAAGGTTTAGCAGTTTCAATGGAAGCCACAGCAGTTCCTGCTTTAATAATTGTAGGAGGAATACTTTTAACAAACTATATTGCTGGACTTTTTGGTATAGCAATAGCAGTAACAACTATGCTAGCATTAGCCGGTATGGTTGTAGCATTAGACGCATATGGTCCTGTAACAGATAATGCAGGAGGCATAGCTGAAATGTCTAATCTACCTAAGAATGTTAGAAAAACTACTGACGCATTAGATGCAGTTGGCAATACTACTAAAGCAGTAACAAAAGGGTATGCAATTGGATCCGCAGGTTTAGGAGCATTAGTTTTATTTGCTGCATACACTGAAGATATTAAACATTTTTCTAAAGTTGCAGGATCAAATCTGGAAGGAATTGTTGTCACTTTCGATTTATCAAATCCATTTGTAGTAGTTGGATTGTTAGTTGGTGGTATGCTTCCATACCTTTTTGGTTCAATGGGTATGCAGGCAGTAGGTAGAGCAGGAGGCGCTGTAGTTGTTGAGGTAAGAAGACAATTTAAAAAAATTCCAGGTATTATGAAAAGGAAATCTAAACCTGACTATGGTAGATTAGTTGATTTACTAACAAAAGCAGCTATAAAAGAAATGATAATACCATCTTTATTACCAGTTCTATCACCAATAGTTCTTTACTTGTTTATTTTACCAATAGGTGGTCAAGTAGCAGCATTGTCTTCTGTAGGCGCGATGTTACTTGGTGTAATTATAACTGGCTTATTCGTGGCAATATCTATGACAGCTGGTGGTGGTGCTTGGGATAATGCCAAAAAGTATATAGAGGACGGAAATTTTGGAGGAAAGGGATCTGACGCTCATAAAGCAGCTGTAACTGGAGACACAGTTGGTGATCCATACAAAGATACAGCAGGACCAGCCGTTAATCCAATGATTAAAATTACAAATATCGTTGCTTTGTTGTTATTGGCGGTAATTGCTGGATAGATTATTTTTTTCTTTTTCCCAATGGATCATTCATTTTCTGTCTTACACTAGATAAAAAATCATAAACAAAAGATCTTTTCGAGTGGGTTTTTTCAGTAGTTCCCTCTGAAAAGTTAAATTTATTCATATCATTGATATCAAAAAAATCTTTTTTCACAAGTAAACCTTTATTATCTATTTCAAGAACTAAAACATTGTTTTTGATCATTTTCTTTTTGCCTAAAGTGAATAATGACGATTTTGATGTTTTTCTCTCAATATAAATCCAAACATCATTGTTAAATGTGCTTTTTGTTGAAGGAGGACCTAATATTTTCTGAATATCGTTTTTATTAGTTTTGTTAATTGATAATTTTTCCTGTTTAGTTTCAAGAAATTGAATACCGTGATGTTTTACTACTTTATTTAAATTACAATTTGTAATAAAAAAAAAAATAGCAATAATAAAAAATTTGTACATGAATTATAAATATATAAATATTTACAATAATTTAGTCAATTTAACTAGAAATAAAGATCTCTATAATATTCAATCCAAAGACACATTTTCTGATAGACTTACTGTTTTTTTATTTCATTTTGCCTTCTTTTTGAAGGTTTTCAAAACCAATGATAATAATAAAGAACTTCAAGAAATTTATGATTATGTTTTTAAACAAATTGAATTAAGTATTAGAGAAATAGGTTATGGGGATGTTACAATTAATAAAAAAATGAAGGAATACATAAATTTATTCCATTCAATTTTAAGCAAAATTGATAATTGGAGTGATTTAAACGATACAAATAAAAGTAAAATTTTAACAAATTTTATCCCTTTTGATACTAGCCGCTTAGATTTAACTAAATATTTTGATAAATATGAGATATTATTATCAAAAACTACTTTAAATTCTTTGATAAAAGGTGTAATTAAACTTAAAATTTAAAATGGCCGTACCCAAACGTAAAACAAGTCCGTCAAGAACTGGAAAGAGAAGATCTCATATAAGATTTTCTCCTAAAAATGTGGTTGAGGATAAAAAATCAGGTGAATATAGATTATCACACCATTTAGATCAAAAAACTGGCATGTATAAAGGTAGACAAGTTTTAGACCCTAAGGATTAAATACATTATAATAAATCAATGTCAAAACTAATAACAATTGCAGTAGATGCAATGGGTGGTGATAATTCACCTAATAAAGTTATAGATGGAATTATTCATCATAATAAGGTTAATAAAAATTGTTTTTATAAGATCTTTGGCGATGAAACAAAAATTAAAAAGTGTTTAGGTTCCAATCTAAGTGAAGAATCTTATGAAATTTTTCATACTATGGAAAAAGTTGAGGGAACCGACTCACCACTCGGAGCAGCAAAAAAAGGGAAAAATACAAGTATGTGGCTTGCAATTGAAAGTGTAAAAAATAAACAGGCAGACATAGTTGTTTCAGCTGGCAACACCGGAGCACTGCTAGTTATAGCTAAATTAAATTTATCAATGATAGAAAATATAGATAAACCAGCTTTGTCTGCTTTATGGCCGAATAAAAAAGGGATGAGCGTTGTTATAGATTTAGGCGCAAATATAGAATGTAGTGAAAAAAATTTAATTGATTTTACTATTATGGGATCTTCATTGTTTAAATCATTATTTCCAGAGGAAAAAGCAAAAGTTTCATTATTAAATATAGGATCTGAGGAAATGAAAGGAAATGAAATATTGAAAAACACATACCAAAAACTTAATACCAAAAAAAATCCAAACTATGAATTTAAAGGTTTTATAGAAGGCAATCAATTAATGAATGGTGAAGTAAATGTAATTGTAGCAGATGGGTTTACAGGAAACGTTGCATTAAAAACTGCTGAAGGTACTGCTAACTTTATTACAGATGAGCTAAAAGATGCTTTAAGTGATACAGTAATTGGGAAGTTATCATCAATACTAAATATGGTTAGACTTAAAAAATTTAAAAAAAGATTAGATCCACGATTATATAATGGTGCAATCTTATTAGGTTTGAACTCACCGGTAGTTAAGAGTCATGGAGGAACTGATTACATAGGTTTTTCAAACTCCTTGAGGGTTTCTTCAAAAATAGTCGAAGGAAATTTAATTGATAAAATCAGAAGTAATATTACCAAATATGAAAATTAATTTAACAAAAAAAGACTTAATTAATTCTATTTATATGCAAATTGGTTTTTCTAAAAATTTATCAGAAAATCTACTTGATGATTTTTTAGAAACAATAATTGATAATTTAAAAAAAAATAAAATTTTAAAAATTTCTAAATTTGGAACTTTTTCACTAAGAACTAAAAAAAGTAGAATTGGAAGAAATCCATTAACTAAAGAAAATAAAGTTATTTCATCTAGAAATGTAATTTTATTTAAACCCTCAAAAGAATTTAAAAACTATATAAATTCTAAATAAATGACAAAAACTGATAGTGCTTATAAATCAATTGGCGAGGTTGCTAAAATCCTGAATCTTGTAAATCAAAAAAATGGCAATCTTAATACTCACACTATAAGATTTTGGGAAAAAGAATTTAAACAAATTAAACCAAAAATTTTAGCTGGCAACCGTAGGTATTATGATAATGATGCAATTCAAACATTAAAAAAAATTAAATATTTATTAAAAGAACAAGGAATGACAATCAATGGTGTAAAAAAAGCTTTAAATGATAATCATTCTTTAAACCTTGACGATTTTTCAAATAAATCTATAAGTATCGACAATATTAAGATTAAAAATAAATTAAAAAAAATTTCTAATTTAGTAAAAGAATTAAAAAAATTAAAATAAAATGGCAAAAAAAACACATGTTAAAGTTCGTCTAGTTCCTGAAGGAAAACCAGATAGTCCTTTTTTTTATTATGTAAAAAAACCGGCAGGTGGTGAAAAAGCAAAGGTGAAACTTAAAGCTAAAAAATACAATCCCTCAACTAGAAAGCATGAAGTTTTTGTAGAAAAAAAGTTGCCCCCACACAGTAAATAATTATTTTTTTTTGAAATTCCTATACTCGTATTCTATATAAGACCAAATAATATTCTTCCAAATTCTTTTTGTTATTTTTGGATCAATTTTTCTTTTAATAGATTCTTTTTTAATTTTTTTTAAAATTACATCAATTCTTTTTCTGTCAATTATATCTTTTTTAAATTCTTTAGTTTTTATAACCTGTTTTACAATTTCAGTTCTTCTTTTAAATATATTTAAAAGTTGTTTGTCTATAATATCTAAACTTTTTCTTAATTTATTTAATTTTTTTTTGTTATAAGGCGACATTTATTTAATTGGATTTAGTTATAATTAATATATTTATTTTAATATGTATATAGAAAATAAAGTATTAAAAAAATATATTTCTCATTGGCTAGTTGCCATGTTTTGGATTATATCAATTATGATAGTAGTAGGTGGTTTGACTAGACTTACAGACTCTGGTTTATCAATAACTGAATGGCAATTATTTTCTGGTTTTTTACCTCCATTAAAAGCTGCAGATTGGGAAAATTATTTTAACTTATATAAAAAAATTCCTGAATATGAGCTCCAAAATTATGAAATGACATTACAGGAGTTCAAGATTATATTTTGGTGGGAATGGGCACACAGATTTTTAGGTAGATTAATAGGTTTATCTTTTTTAATTCCATTAGTGTTTTTTTCTATAAAATTGGGATTTAAAAAATTAATTAATCTTTATTATATTTTTTTTCTAATATGTTTCCAAGGGTTTATCGGTTGGTACATGGTTTCTAGTGGATTAGTTGATAGAGTCGATGTTAGTCATTTTAGACTATCTGTACATCTTCTAGTAGCCTTCATTATTCTTTCATTAATAATTTGGAACTATTTAAGATTAAATCATCAAGTCTCTAATGGAAATAAAATGAGTTTCTATATACCTTTTATTTTTATATTCTTAATATTCTGTCAGATTGCTATTGGTGCATTTGTATCGGGAATGGATGCAGGTAAAATATATAATACTTGGCCGTTAATGGGTTCAGCATTTTTTCCTGATGATAATGAATTAGTTAATCTATTTAATTTTGAAGCTTTTAGCGATCCGTCCTTGGTTCAGTTTATGCATAGAAACTTAGCTTATTTAATATTAATTTTTTACTTTTTTATTTTAGCTGAGGTTTATAAGAAAAAATTAAAAGTGTTCTTTAATGTAATCAAAATTGTTGGGTTTCTATTAATTGTACAAGTTGTTTTAGGTATATTAACTTTATTATATGGTGCACAGATATTCCTAGCATCTATGCACCAAATTAGTTCAATTTTTTTAGTAAGTTCGTGTATTTATTTTTTGTATGTAAATACAAGAGCTAACTTACCGCCTTCAAATTAGGTTTACCAGATGATGAATTTAATGCTTGATCTAAATCACCAATTATATCATCAGGATGCTCTATACCTATTGATAACCTAACATATCCTGGTGTCACTCCAGCAGCAAGTAATTCTTCAGAAGTTAACTGGCTATGTGTTGTTGTTGCAGGATGAATAGCAAGACTCCTTGCATCTCCAATATTAGCAACATGATAAAACATTTTTAAAGCTTCAATAAACTTTTTACCAGCTTCTACACCACCTTTAACCTCAATACCTACCAAAGCTCCATTTCCACCTTTAAAATATTTTTTAGATCTATTACCTATCTCACCTTTATGTAAAGTTGGATATATTACTCTTTCAACGTTTTTATGTTTTTGTAAAAAAGCGACAACTTTTTCTGCATTTGAGCAATGTTGTTTCATTCTTAGTGGGACAGTTTCTAAACCTTGGATTATACCCCATGCATTATCTGGAGCTAAAGGTGCACCTAAATCTCTTAATAAACAAACTCTTGCTCTAACAGCAAAAGCAACATTTGCACCAGTTAATTGAGGTACAACTTCACCCCATTTAGCGCCACCATAACTCATATCAGGTTCATTAAATAATGGTTGTCTTTTTGGATCAGCTGTCCAATCAAAATTACCACCATCGACTAAACATCCACCAATTACAGTTCCATGTCCACCTATAAATTTTGTAAGTGAATGAACAACAACTGCTGCACCATGCTCAAGAGGCTTACATATTATTGGAGCCGCTGTATTATCCATTATTAATGGTATATTATGTTTTCTTCCAATATCTGAAACTTCTTTTATTGGAAATACTCTCAAATATGGATTAGGTAATGTTTCAGCGTAAAAACACCTTGTTCTTTCATCTATTGCTTTTTCAAAGTTTTTTGGATCTGAAGGATCAGCATATCTAACTTCTATTCCTAATTTTTTTAAAGTGTGTGTAAACAAATTTACAGTTCCACCATATAAATCTGTTGAACTTACAAAGTTGTCACCAGATTGACAAACGTTAAGAATTGCAAAAGTTGATGCAGCTTGACCTGACCCAACTGTAACACATGCTAAACCACCTTCTAAAGCGGCAACCCTTTTTTCTAAGACATCATTAGTCGGGTTCATTATTCTCGTATATATGTTTCCAAATTCTTTTAGAGCAAATAAATTTGCTGCATGTTCAGCATTATTAAACTGATAAGATGTAGTTCTATATACAGGAACAGCTACTGCAGTTGTAGCTGGATCTCTTCTATAATCACCACCATGCAAAGCTATTGTTTCTGGATTTTTTGTTGTATTTGACATTTTATTTCTCCTTTTTAGTGCTTTTGATTAATTCAGGGCGCACAAGTTAGTATAAATACCCAACGAAAAAATTTTCGTATTAATGAGTTTATTACAGCATGTAATAAAGTTTCAAGTCATTAAAATAGAGATTTTGTTGTATTTATAAGGTAATTAAATACAACCTAATGTTTGACTTTAAGCCTAAATGTCAGTAATTATGCGCATCTTATGACTAAATTTGTAAAAAAATCTGAAATATCAAGCAATTGGTTTGAAATTGATGCTAAAAATGCTGTTGTGGGTAGACTAGCTACTATAATTGCAAAAATAATTAGAGGTAAAAATAAAACTAATTATACTCCTCATATGGATCATGGTGATTTTGTTGTTGTTAAGAATATAGAACAAATAAAATTTACAGGAAAAAAATTTCAAAATAAGAAATATTATCGTCATACTGGTTATCCGGGAGGAATTAAAGAAACTACTCCAGAAAAACTTTCTAAAAAAAAACCTGCAGAAAGTTTAAAACTTGCAGTTAAACGTATGCTACCAGGTGGTCCTCTTGCAAAAAAACAATTGACGAAGTTAAAAATTTACACAGGAGAGACTCACCCTCACTCATCACAAAATCCAAAATTAATTAACTTAGCAAAATTAAACACGAAAAACATTATTAGAAATTAGCATGGAAACAAATCAAGATAATACTAGTGAACTAGATTTTAAAGATAGCAAGTACGCAACAGGAAAAAGGAAAACTTCAATTGCTAAAATTTGGTTAAAAAAAGGATCTGGTAAAATTGTAGTAAATGGAAAAGATTACAAAGTGTATTTCACTAGAGCTAATCATAAAATGCAATTATTAAGACCTTTTGAAATTATAAACCAATCAACATCATATGATGTTAGATGCGATGTAAAAGGTGGAGGGCATACGGGACAAGTGGGAGCAATGGTTCATGGTATTTCAAAAGCACTTCTTCAATTTGATTCGACTTTAAAACCAACTCTTAAAAAAGAAAAACTAACCACACGAGATTCTCGGGCTGTTGAAAGAAAAAAATACGGTCATAGGAAAGCTAGAAGAAGCTTCCAGTTTTCTAAAAGATAATTTTTTTTTAATTTTTTACTGGTATAATATAAAATGAACAAGCTTAGAGTATTAATTGCGGGATCAACTGGTTATATTGGGATACAGTTAGTTAAACTGTTATTACAACATAAAAATATTTTTATTAAATATTTGTGTGGAAATACTTCTGTTGGTAAAAATATTTCAATTTTTGACAGAAGTCTTAAATTAAAAAAATTACCTACAATTATTAAATTTAACAAAAATTTATTAAATAATGTTGATGTTGTCTTTACTGCATTGCCAAATGGGGAGGCTCAAGTTATTTCTAAACTATTAAATAAACATAATACATTAATTGATTTAGCAGCTGATTTTAGACTCAACACATCAAAATCATATTTAAACTGGTATAAACAAAAACATAAGGCAATTTTTAATATCAAGAAAAGCATTTATGCTTTACCTGAAATTACAGGAAGAAAAGTTAAAAATTATAAAATTATTTCTTGCCCAGGGTGTTATCCAACATCAATTTTAATTCCATTATTACCCCTAATTAAGAAAAATTTGGTTAGTCTAAAAAATATAATTATAGACTCTAAGTCAGGATATTCTGGTGCAGGAAGAAGTGTTCATAAAAAATATATTAATAAAAATTTATATGAGTCTCTAAGTGCTTATGGTGTTGGTTTCCATAGACATAATGCTGAGATTGAACAAGAAATTAAAAAAATTACTAATAAAAAATTTAATTTTACTTTTACACCACACTTAACACCAATGTTTAGAGGCATTTTAAGCACCATATATTTTGAAACAAAAAAGGGTATAACAATTAACAAAATTTATTCAAAACTTAGATCAGTTTATAAAAATAAAAATTTTGTTAAAATTCTCAAAATTAACTCACATATAAGTACTAATGATGTGATTAATACAAATAATTGTTATATATCTATATGCAAAACTAAGTATAAAAATAAATATATAATTTTATCAGCAATTGATAATCTTATAAAAGGTGGTGCAGGACAGGCAGTTCAAAATATGAATTTAAAATTTAACTTTTCTGAAAAAAAAGGATTGTTATGAAAAAAATAATATTTTTTTTATTAATTTTATTAAGTTCTTGCACTAAACCAGTTAAAAAAAGTGAAATTTTAAATTTCAATAAAAATTTAAGTTTTGATCAATTTAAAATTCTCGTTGAAAAATATGCAAATAATACAGATTTTCCAAATATTGATAATTAAAATATGAAAAAAAATGTAAATATAGCTATTGTTGGGTTGGGTCAAATAGGAAACTATTTATTAAATGAACTGAATAATAAGAAAAAAGACATTGAACTTAAAACAGGAAAGAAAATCAAAATTGTTGCTATTTCTGCCAAGAATAAGAATAAAAAAAGAAAATATAAAATTAATAAGAAAATTTTTTATAAAAATCCTTTAGAAATAATAAAAAAATGTAATGTAGATATATTGTTTGAAGCTATTGGTCTTTCAGATAAAATTTCTAAAAAGGTTGTAGAGCTAGCTTTAAAAAATCACATACACGTTATTACGCCTAATAAAGCTTTAATATCCAAACACGGTAACTATTTATCTAAATTAGCTGAAAAAAATAAAGTAAATTTAGAATTTGAAGCATCAGTTGCAGGCGGAATACCAATTTTAAGATCAATAAAAGACAGTTTAGCTACAAATAAAATATTTAAAGTCTACGGCATATTAAATGGAACTTGTAATTATATTCTTTCAGAAATGGAAAAATCTGGAGAAAATTTCTCAAATGTTCTGAAAAAAGCACAAAAACTTGGATATGCAGAACCTGGAAATCCAAAGTTAGATTTAAATGGATTTGATGCATTTGCAAAAGTACGGATTTTATCTTCTTTATCTTTCAATAAAAAAATATCAAATAAAGATTGCTTAATGGAAGGTATTGAAAATATCGAGTATAAAGATATAAATATTGCTAACCAGCTAAATTATAGAATAAAACTTTTAGGAATAACCGAGTTGATAAATAATCAACTTTTTGAGAGAGTTCACCCAAGCCTAGTAAAAAAAGATACTTATATCGGAAATGTTAATGGAGTAATGAATGCAGTGATAGTACATGGTAACCCAGTTGGTGAAAGCATTTTTCAAGGGGAGGGTGCTGGTCCAGGCCCGACATCATCCTCTTTAATGTCTGATCTGCTATCAATACTTAGAGGAAATATTAAATACCCTTTTGGGATCCCTGAAAAGAAAAGAAAAATAGCAAAAGTCTATAATATAAATAATTATTTTAATTCACTTTATTTAAGATTTGAAGTTAAAGATAAACCTGGAGTATTGGCTCAAATTACCAAACAATTAGCTACAAAAAAAATTTCTGTAGAGAGGTTAATACAAATACCAGATAATAAGAAAAAAACTGCTTCAATTGTTATTATTACTCACAAGTCTAATGAACATGATGCTCAAAGTTGTATTAAATCATTTAAATTTAATAAAAATATATTAAAAAAACCCACTTTAATCCGTCTATTTAATTAAATGGACATTTACTTAAAATTATTTGAGGTTTTATTTCCTGTTTTTTTTATTGTTGGCATAGGTTATTTTTTGGGTAAAAAAAAAAGTGATGTAGACACTGTTTTTATTACTAATTATTCAGCAAACTTTGGTGCCCCTGCCTTATTTATATTTGCAATTACTTCCTCAGGTGTAAAATTTGATATTTTTGCTGAGTATTTTTTCTATTCAATAATTGCACTTTCTTCTTTCGCTATAGTCGGAGTTATCTTTTTAATATTTATGAAAAAAGACTATATAAGAGAACTTCCTCCTTTTTTTCTACCAAATACAGGAAATATGGGCATTCCTATATGTCTCTTTGCCTACGGTACTTTAGGAATGGGTGTCGCAGCAGCAATTTCTTCTTTAGTTGTACTTCTTCATTTCACAGTAAACGTTTTCTTAGCCAGTAAAAAATTTGATATATTTATTATTTTAAAAAGCCCTTCATCATACGCAGTAATTATAGCAGTAGCGTTTTTATATTTTGATATGGAAATGCCTAAATTTGTTTTAAACACTGTAATGTTGTTAGGTTACGCAATGATAGTATTAATATTAATGTCATTAGGTATATCTTTAACTCAACTGAAAGTTTTTTCTTTAAAAAATTCTTTAATTTCATCAGTAGGTAGAGTTATTTTAGGCCCTGTTATAGGTTTTCTATTAATAAAAATATTTGATTTATCAGGATATGCTGCTGGAGTTTTGTTAATCCAATCTTCTATGCCTAGTGCAATTTTAACTTATTTAATTGCCTCAATGTATTCACCAAAAGAAATAGTTGATAACATTTCTAGCATGATTGTTGTTTCGACCTTAATGTCTTTAATTACTGTACCAATTATTGTATTTATAGCGTTAAAATATTTTTCTTAATGAAGGCAATTATATTAAATTTATCAGCATGGATAATGCTGCCTATAATGGATGGTTTTGCTAAGTATCTAAGTTCATCAATTCCTGTATTGCAAATTACTTGGTCTAGGTATTTTTTTACGGTTGTTATCGTTTTACCCGTAATGTTACTTTTTTTTCGAAATAACCTTAAATGGACCGAGAAACCTAAACTTCAACTAATTAGAGGATTGCTATTATTTTCTGCAAATATTTTATTTTTCTACTCAATATCTGTAATATCACTTTCAAAAGCTCTTACTTTAGCTTTTATAGCTCCTTTAATTGTAACTGCTTTATCAGCTTTTTTATTAGGCGAAAAAGTTGGTTATAGAAGATGGACAGCTGTAATAGTAGGATTTATAGGATCTTTAATTGTTATTAGACCAGGATTTGTAGAAATAAACTTAGCAAGTATTGCTGCTATAGGAACCGGTATTTTGTATGCTTTTTATATAATTGTAACTAGGAAATTACATAACTCTGACCATCCACTTTTAACACTTTTACTAACAGGTGTAGTAGGGGCCACAATAGGTTCTTTAATAATACCAATTGTTTGGGTTCAACCGTCAATTAGTGAATGGTATATGATGTTTGCTATCGGTTTTTTTGCCTCAATAGGTCATTTATTTTTAATTCTTTCATTAAGATTTGCTGATGCATCAAAACTAGCACCATTCGGTTATTTTGAGATAGTCACCAATATAATAATTGGTTATTATTACTTTAATCATCTTCCAGACCTATTTCATTTTATTGGATTGTTTATAATTATTGGTTCAGGTATCTATATTTTTAAAAGAGAAGCTAATATTTAATAGTAAATAAACATTACCTATTTTATAATATTTTACTTTAAGTTATTAAAATAACATACTGAAATTATTACATTATTTATATAACTTAAAGTAACATATAATTAAGTAATATATACATAAGCATGTAAATTATATTATTTAAAACCCTTAAAAAAATAATAAAATCAAGGTTTTTGGATATACTAAAAAAATAGTTTATAAAAATAGCAATCAATAAATAAAAATAGAGTAAAACCACCTTAAAATGATTGATTTTGAGGGTTTAAATATGAATTGATGATGGCTAATTATAGAGCATTGCATAACATGAATATAGCGTTTAAACGGCCATAGAAGGGGTATATTCTACGATCTACCAATACAGAGTACAACTGAAGGGCGAAAACAAAAAATATCAGGTTAATAGGGGAAAATTTACTAAAATCGTTGGTATTGCTAGCTTTTAAAAGGAAAAACCTTCTTTTTTTAGGAGCTTTTTCTTAGTTTTTATACCTCCAGATCCAGAGTAACCACCCAGTGAACCATCTGACCTAATAACCCTATGACATGGTACTTTAGGAGCATAGGGGTTTTTTCCACATGCATTAGCAACAGCACGAGCCGATCTAGGCCTATTTATACCCAAAGCAACTTGTTTATAGCTTTTTACCTTGCCTTTTGGTATTTTCATAAGGTAATTCCAGACTTTGATTTGAAATTTTGTGCCTTTTAGGATCATTTAATAAGAAAAAACCCTGTTTCCTTGCACTTTTTACGGTGCAAAGAACAGTAGTTT
Organism: uncultured Pelagibacteraceae bacterium; assembly: GCA_902579215.1. Lineage (GTDB taxonomy): Bacteria > Pseudomonadota > Alphaproteobacteria > Pelagibacterales > Pelagibacteraceae > Pelagibacter. The sequence goes on along the minus strand of CACHGH010000002.1, from coordinate 27,755 downwards.
TGGCACGTCGTTGTATGCGCTACCGCCATGCCTTCCACTCTACGATTTTAGCGCTACTCCGCAGAGTTTTCTGCCCCCTAGGCTTGAACCTCTCGGTTTTTCCCCAATTGGCCAGTTAAGAGTTGCCTCTTAATTCATTATTAAATTATCAAAGACAATGAGTTGTATGTATCACTTTTTTGTTGAATTTATTAATTTTTTAATAATCTGGGGATAGTGGGGATAAATTAAAGAATTAGTAGTGATATTAGAATAATAAAACCAATTGCAATAAAACCAAATATAGAGGCTATAATTTTATTTTTTGTACTGTCTTTTAATTTTCCCCAATAATTCATAATTACAAAACTACCAATAACCACAACAAGTCCTATAATTATATATTTAGGCATTATTGAGCCTAACTTATTTGCTTGACTTTATAAATGTGATATATTATTACTAATGATAATTAATTGTTATCAATAGTAATTATATGAATGAACTGACAACTGATCTAAAACAGCTTCACGAAGCAACGTTAAACAATTTAAAGAGCTCAAAAGCAGCAAATACATTAAGGGCTTATAAATCAGATTTTAAAGACTTTGGTGCTTTTTGTGCAAAACATAGATTTAATTCAATGCCAACAGAACCAAAAATCGTATCTTTGTACCTTACCCACCTCTCTAAAAACTCCAAAATGAGCACATTAAGAAGAAGATTAGTATCCATAAGCATGGTACATAAAATAAAAGGGCATTATTTAGATACAAAACATCCTGTAATAATTGAAAATTTAATGGGAATAAAAAGGTTAAAAGGTACCATTCAGAAAGGTAAAAAACCTATATTAATCAATCATTTAAAGTCAATAATTAATGTAATAAATGAACAAAAAATTGAAGAGATTAAAAAGGCAAGAGATAAATCTATAGTTCTTATTGGCTTTGGCGGTGGTTTTAGAAGAACTGAATTAGTCTCTCTAGACCATGAAGACTTAGAATTTGTTCCTGAGGGTCTTAAAATAACGATCAAAAGGTCAAAAACTGATCAGTTTGGAGAAGGAATGATAAAGGGTCTACCCTACTTCGATAATGAATTATATTGTCCGGTAACCAATCTAAAAAAATGGTTAGAGCTATCAAAAATAAAAGATGGTCCAATATTTAGACGTTTTGCAAAAGGACTTTCCGTTACAAAAAATAGATTGACCGATCAAACGGTTGTTTTGTTAATCAAAAACTACTTAAGTTTAGCAGGCATTGATAATTCAAATTTTTCTGGTCACAGTTTAAGAGCAGGATTTGCAACAGTAGCTGCTGAATCAGGAGCTGACGAAAGAAGCATTATGGCAATGACTGGTCACAAAACTTCTCAAATGGTAAGAAGATATATAAGGGAGGCGAATATCTTTAAAAACAACGCATTAAATAAAATTAAACTTTAAAATGAAATTTTGTGTCTCTTTAACAACTATTCCATCTCGTATAGAGAATATAAAAATAACATTAGATTCAATTAATAAACAAACAATAAAACCAGATAAGATTTTTTTAAACTTACCAACAGAGTTTAGGAGATTTAAGAATAATAAATTTACTGATGAGTATATAAAAAGAATTGCATATGAAAATTTAGAAATAACTAGATGTAAAGATTACGGTCCTGGCACTAAAATAATGGGATCCTTGAAAAAAATTAAAGATAAATATGATTTTGTAATATTATTAGACGATGATCACATATATCATGAAAAAATTTTAGAAATTTTTTTAAAAAATTTTGAAAACAAACCTATAAATTATTCATTTTATTTAAATAAAATATTCAACATAAGGATGGGACAGTGTGCTGATGGTTTTTTGATTAATAGTAAATATCTTGATCAAATTGAAGAGTTTTATTTAAAAAATGTTGAAAAAAATGAAAATTTATTTCATGATGATGATTTATGGTTAGCATTATATTTATATTTTGTTAAAAAAACTAAAATTGAAAATCTTATCGAAATATTTAAAAATGAGACTAAGCAAAAAATTGCATACAAAGCTACAGAAAATCAAAATATAGACGCACTTCATCAAACAATTCATAAATCTAGGTTTTTTTTAAACAGAAGAAAAATTCAAAAAATTGAATATTTAAAATACTTTTTTATTAAAAAACTAACCAACAGAGTCTAAAAAAACTTTAGTAGAACTCTTCCAATTGCTAGAACCACGTAAATTAATTAGATTGGCTCTAATACTATTCCATAGTTTATTATTTTTAAAAAGTTCAATAGTATAATCAGCAAAATCTTTATTGTTTTTAGCAATAAATCCGGTCTTTTCATGGGTAACTCTTTCAGATAAAGATCCAATACCTAAAGTAACAATAGGTAAACAAAGCTCCCTAGCCTCTTCAGCTGCTAAACAAAATAGTTCAGCTTTGTGGCCAGGAGCTAAAAAAACTTTAGATCTAAGTAAATCTTTAATAAGATTTTCCTGAGAATCCATTTTTCTAAATATTATATTACTGGATTGTGAAATTGTTTCTGTAGGTGTCGTTAGTAGTTTACCATTTTTAAAGTTAGGTAAAATATTCTCGCTCCAAATTTTTATTAATATATCTAAATTTCTGTCTGGTCTTGAGGTGAATATAGCTAAATTACTATCAATATTATTTGTCAATTTAGTATTTAAGAACAAATCATCTACCGCAATATCTATAATTTTTGAGCCAAAAAGTGACAATAACTTTGATCTATTTTTCATATGATATTTGCTGATCAATAGAATAGTAGGTTTATTTTTAAAATATGAAATAAGTTGACCTTTTCTTAAAAATTTTTCAATTGATTGCAAACTATAAGAAATTATAAATTTTTTCTTAGCTGTAATAGTGTCTAATAAACGCATATCAGCATTAGCTACAGCTATATCAAAATTCATTTGTTTATTGACTTTGTTTATATTAAACCAATTGGAACTATTATTATCTACATCATCTGGGCAATTGTTAAATACAGTTACTTCGTGACCTAACATTTTTAAATTTTCAGCTAAATTAATTAAAATTGTCTCAGCACCCCTTAGTAATGGAGAATGTTTGTCTAAATATGAATATTTGAACTTTGTGTTATCTAAAAAACAAATTTTCATTTTAATATTTTTTTATTTGTCAAAATAAAATATAAAAAAGTAATTTTACATTTTATTAAGTCTAATAAATAACTTAAATTTTTTATTGGTTCATTTAAAGGTTTATAATATCTAGTATCAGATCTTAAATAATGTTTTTTAAAAAATTTTATACTTATACCCCACTTTAATAAAAAAATTTTATTACCTCTACTACCTGTTTCGGTTTCAGTTAAATATTTTTTTTCTTTTTGTCTAGTTACAACAGATCCAAAATGATAAACTTTACACTTAGATAATCCTTTAAAAATTCTAACACCAAATTTCCATAGTTTCATATTTAAATCTGGGTCAGATCCTGTCCCCGGACTGAATTCCTCGCTAAAACCTCCTACTTTATTCCATATTTCTTTATGAATTAGATGTGGTGCCCATGTAGAACCTTGAAAATCAAAGTGTTCAAGTTTTTCATAGTTATCTAAAAGTTTTTTTTCATCAAAATTTTTAGCATTTTCACCGGCCAAAAAATCGATATGACCTTTTAAATTTGGATCACCATTAATCATTATACCTGATATGTAAAACATTTTAGTATTGATATTTTTAACTTCTTCTATCAAAAACTTATCCCAATCTGGACAAAAATACATATCATCATGAGCGTATAGCAAAAGATCATTAGTGCTAATTCTTGCTGCTTGATTGCACCCTACGCATATACCATTATTTTTTTTTGAATATGTAAATTTAATATTATTATCCTCTGCAAATTTTAGTGTTCCATCTACGCCTTCATTTATATGAAGTATTATTTCATGATTATATGCAGAATTTTTTTTAATACTATTAAGACAAATTTTAAGATAATCTAAATTATTATAAGTTGGAATAATTATTGAAATCACAAATTATATTTTATTTATTTTCCCAAATAAAGTTATTGCTAGGTTTAAAGTTTAAAGTTTTTGACAAAATATATTCAGCAATAATAGTGGAGTTAAAATATTTTAAATAATATTTTTTACCATTTTTTGCAATTTTTACTCTACTAGATTTATCTTTTTTATATTTATGAATTTTATAGTTTAAATCCTCTAAATTTTTATAAAAAACCATATAATTTTTATCTATAAAATCATCAAAACATGTTTTTTCATCTACAAATGTAAGTAAACCATTTCCTAATAATTGTGCAATTCTGTCACTACTATAATATTTCATTGGTTTTCCTCTACTTAGATTTAGACCCATATATGAATTAGAAATTTTTTTAATGAATTCATCTCCCCATATTGGCTGAACATTATTCATTCCATAAATATCATATTTGATATCTTTTCCCTTTTTGAGTAATTTATTTATGAAAGACTCTCTATCATCAACTTTTCCTCTTTTAAGCTCCCCTCTATGGACACCATGGCTCATTGCAAAAAAAATGTCATTTTCGCATTTATTTTCATAATTTTTTAATATTTCAAAAGACCTATCGCAAGGATTTGGCATAAAAAAACTATTATTAACTTCAAAAGATATTGATTTTGGATCAGATGTTAAAAAAGTTGTGTCTAAGTATTTGTGTTTATCTAGAATTCTATTCTTATTTTTTACAAAATCGGGGCCAAATTGACTAACAGGATCTAAGAACCATTGTGTTAATTTTAAATTATTTTTTTTAAGCTTTAATAATTTGAGTGTATCAGTAGATACTGCATCAGCATGGCCTAAAACTACAATATCTGGATTAAAATTGGTGAAACTTTCTAAAATTTTTTTTTGTAAAATTTTATGACCTTTAAAATCACCAATAGATTTTCCTTTGCTAATAATATCACGATCACTAATAGTTAATACATTATGACCCAGTCTTATAAATCCGTTATTTATTCTTCTGCCAGTATTATAATGAAGTCTTCCATCATATCTTTCATTAAAATTAGTTATGTGAATTATTTTAAATTGCGGGGGTTGCAAAAAAAATATTTTTTTAACAAATGAGGGTATTAAATTATTTCTAATTTTGTCAATTAAATTAGAAATGAATTTATGGTCATACTTAAAGTTTAAATAATTTTGTTTTTGAAGTTTTAGAAGTAATTTTTTATTTCGTATTAATTTTTCAATATTTTTACATAAATTATTTACAGTGAGAGAGTCTAAAACTAAAGCATTCTTAGCGGTTTCAGGTAAACCGCCTCGATTACTTATTATTACAGCTGATCCTCGGCTAGCAGCCTCTAGACTTGTTCTCCCAAAGGGCTCATTCCATCTAGAACAAACTACAGATATGCTTACTTTCTTCAAAAAATTTAAAATATAATCATTATTTTTAAAACCAATTACATTTAGATTTTTATGTTTAAAAAAAAGTTTTTCTCTTGGCTCATCACCAATAACAATAGCTTTCCAATCATTATATTTATCTAAAATCTTTATTATAGCATTACCAAATAAATCATACCCCTTTGCAGAATTTAACTTACCTATAAATGAAATTATTTTTTTCTTATTATTAAAATTTATTTTTGTTTTTGGTGCAGATTGATATACTACAGATATTTTCTCTAGATCTAAATCTTTTTTATCTAAACCTATAAAAAATCGTTCTTTTGACCACTCACTATTAAAAATTATGTGATCTAAATTTTTTAATAAATCAACTCTTTCTTTTATTGTTTTTGATCCATTCATAGTTAATGGGTCATTATGGAAATATAAAATTATTTTAGACTTAGAATTATCCTTTAAAAATTTAATATAATTAGGTCTATTGTGCACCTCAATAACATCGGACTTTCTTTTTTTTTCATAGTATAAAAAACTTTCTACATACAATTTACTACTGCTTTGATAAAATTTTTTATTTAATTTAAGGTTTATATAATTATTTAATAATTTTTTTTTATATGATGTATTTCCAAAAACTGAAATAGTATTTCTATATTTACTTTGTCGAGTCATATCTTTGACAAATAAAGAAACAGCACCAGCATAGTTAGGTGAAAAATTTTCTTTGTATGGCAATAAAATAGATATTTTCATTTTATTTATTTTTTTTTAAAAAATTTATTTTAATTTTATTCCTAAATTTTGTGTCATTTTTTAGCTTATATTCATTTTTCATAGCATTTGATTTATTCGTGTATTTTTTTTTGTATATAATTTGCCACTTTCTACCTCTTGTAAATTTTGCACCTTTGGAGGCATTGTGCAATTTTAATCTTTTTTTTAAATTATTGGTATATCCAGCATATGTTATCCGCTTTCCATTATTAATACTTATGAGCAAATATACAAAGTAGTTCATTCTTGGCGGTCCCTAGGGGAATCGAACCCCTCTTTCGAGGATGAAAACCACGTGTCCTAACCGATAGACGAAGGGACCAAAAAGAAATCTTTTATTGTATATGTTAATAATTATCAAGTTTTTAGAATATTTTCTCTTCTAATAATTTTAGTTAATTTACCAGCTTTATGTGTGATTAATGTCTCAGAAATAAAAATATTATTTTTGTACTCAATGCCTTTAACCAAATCGCCATTGGTTATACCGGTAGCACAAAAGATTGAGTCATCTTTTACTATTTCTTTTAAATCATATTTTTTATTAATATCGTTAATTCCCATTTTTTTAGCTCTCATAATATCGTTGGAAGTTTTAAATAAAAAACGTCCCTGAAATTTACATTCAAATGCATCTAGTGCTGAAGCCGCTAAAACACCTTCAGGACCTCCACCAATACCTAAAAAGATATCAACATTATATTTTTTATCTGTAACAAGAAGAGCCCCAGATATATCACCATCAGAAATCAACTTTAAATTTACTTTAAGTTTTTTTAATTCCTCAATAATTTTTTTATGTCTTGGCCTATCAAGTATGCAAGCTGTTAGATCAGAAATTTTTTTATTTTTAACTTCTGATAGATTTTTAATATTTTTTTCGACAGTAAAATCTAAATCTACAGCATCTCCTGGTACATCTTTACCAACTGCTAACTTGTTCATGTATGTTTCAGGAGCTTTGAATAAATTACCTTTAGGAGCTATTGCAATAACAGACAATGCCCCTGGAAGGTTGTTTGCAGCAAAGTTAGTTCCTTCAAGAGGATCCACTGCTATATCAATCTCAGGACCAATACCAGTACCCAATTTTTCACCTATAAAAAGCATTGGAGCATCATCTAATTCTCCTTCACCTATAACAACCTCGCCTTTAATGTCCAATATATTAATATTTTTTCTCATTTCATCGGTTGCAGCTTTATCAGCTAACTTTTTATCTTTTTTTCCTACATATTTATAAGATGCAACTGCAGCCATTGATGTAATGTTTATAAACTTATCTATTAAATTTTTGTTTAGAGGCATTAAAGAGTACCAACAGTTTTCTCTATTTGATTTATTTTTAATTTTGCTTCAAATTCTCTTAATCTCTTCCATACTGATATTAATTCAACTATTGTAGACCAACTTTTAACTAAGTACTGTAATGATCCTTCCACTCTTCCAAATGCTCGTGTAATTTGCTGAACAAAACCTAAAGTTATTGCACCAGTAACTATAGTTGGAGCCAACGCTAAATATGGAACAATAACCATTCCTTGGAAATAGCTCCACTTAACAGTATTAAAATACAAATAATGGAAATATGATTTATAATGTATACCTCTAACACGATTATACAACTGACCTATTGTTGGTGGTGCCGCTCTTATGGGATCATCTTCACCATGAACTAGTTCTTTTCTGTATCCCGCTTCTTCTTTTTGTATATCGTATTCTATACCTGGTAATTTTATACCAACCGCCGCTAACAATAAAGTCCCACCAAGTGCAGAAATGATTGCAACCCAAACTAATGCATGGTCCACTTCACCAATCCATGGCAAAATATCAATTTGTTTTGATAAACCCCACAGAATTGGAGTAAATGCAATTAAAGTCATAATGCTATCTAATAATCCTGTACCTAATCCTTCCATAATCCTAGCAAACTTTAAAGTATCTTCCTGAACTCTTTGGGAAGCACCTTCAGTAAGCCTCGCTTTTAACCATTGTTCGTGATAGTAATTAGCCATTGATGTCCTCCATCTAAAAACCCAATGACTAGTAAAAAAACCTGTAAAAACAGCTATTAAAATCCAAAGTGCTGCAATTTTTGCAAAAGTAAATAAGTAACCGATAAACTCACCCTCAGTTACTGAATTAGGTGTTGTTAGAGCTTTCTGAAGAGTATCATAAAATTCTCCAAACCACTCATTAATTTTAACATCTAATTGTACTTGGTACCAAGTTGAAACTAAAATTAATATCGATCCCAAAACACTCCATACAAACCATTTTTTTTGAGTAAAAAATTTAAACATTTATTTTGTAAAATTATCCGCGTAAGATTTTTTAGATAACTTTCTTTTTTGAGGTTCAATTATTTCAAAATCAATTTTATTTTTTTTTGCGTAGTTAATAGCAAGTTCTTTTGAAGTAAATTCTAATTTTACTTCACTCATAGTATCTGTCGAACTTTCCCATCCCATTAAAGGATTAATTCCAGTATTTTTAGTATTAAATTCAATAATCCATTTATTTGTCTTTCCATAACCGGATTGCATTGAGGTTTTAGCTGGCATATATATCTTGGCTTTATTCATAAATGGTCGGGGCGGCAGGATTTGAACCTGCGACCCTCTGGTCCCAAACCAGATGCGCTACCAGACTGCGCTACGCCCCGATAAATGTACTAATACAGCAGATATTGATAATTTCAAAGCATAAACGGCATCAAAAATCAAAGATTTTTTAAAGAATCTGCTATATAAGAAATTATGATTATTTCTTGCGAACAATGTAACAAAAACTTTGAAGTAGAGTCTAATCTTATTCCACCAAGTGGAAGATTACTCCAATGCAGCTCATGTGGTCATAAATGGTTTTTTAAAAAAAGTATTTCACCAACTAAAAATGAAAAAACTATAAAAATTCAAAAAAATAAAGAAGTAAAAGCTAGAAAAATTGAAACTAAAATCAATAAATCAGATAATGAAGAAACTAAAATTTCAAAAAATGAAGATAAAAAAGTTGGCGTATTAAGCATCATTATAGTTTTTTTAATTTCATTTGCATCATTGATTGTTTTATTAGATACTTTTAAGGAACCTATTTCAAATTACTTTCCAGATATAGACCTTATTTTAAATAGCTTATATGAAAGTTTAAAAGACCTATCTTTATTCATAAAAGATTTATTGCAATAAAAATATGATTAAATATCTATCTAAGCCTTTTATATGGTTTTTCAAACTAGAAGCTGCAAGCGGTTTAATATTATTAATTAGTGCAATTTTAGCTCTTATAATAAGCAATTCATCATTATCAAATCTTTATTTTGAATCCTTAGAGAAATATATATTTATTGGATTAAATAATTATGGACTAAAACTATCTGTTTTACATTGGATAAATGATGTCCTTATGGCAATCTTCTTTTTTTTCGTAACTTTAGAAATTAAAAGAGAATTCATACAAGGCGAACTTTCAAATATTAAACAAGCTATTCTGCCTATCGTTGCTGCTGTTGGTGGTATGCTTGTCCCAGCATTAATTTATGTTTATATAAACTGGGGTAACTCTTTAACGATAAATGGATGGGCTATCCCTTCTGCTACAGATATAGCATTTTCACTAGGAGTACTATCCTTACTTGGATCTCGTGTGCCTATTTCTTTAAAAGTTTTTTTGACAGCTCTAGCTATTATTGATGACCTTGGAGCTATAGTTATCATTGCCTTTTTCTACTCTGGAAATTTAAGCATCTTTTATTTAACTATGATGCTTCTAACTTTTATTGGATTACTTATATTAAATAGAACTGGTTTTAAAACATTTTTACCTTATATAATTTTAGGTGTAGCACTTTGGCATTTTACTCATGAGTCTGGTATTCATGCAACGATAGCTGGTGTATTATTAGCGTGTACAATACCCCATAGAAAAAAAGAAAAAGACTTTTCGTTATTAGTTAAAATTGAACATATAATAAGTCCCTATGTTGCATTTGGAATAATGCCATTATTTGCTTTTGCAAATGCCGGCGTTTCTTTAGAAGGTATTTCTTTAATTTCTCTTTTAAAACCTGTGCCACTTGGAATTTTGCTGGGTTTATTTATTGGAAAACAACTAGGAGTTTTCATTTTTTCTTACATATCTATTAAACTAGGATTTGCGCAAATGCCAAATAACTCAAATTGGATTAATCTATATGGCGTTGGAATTCTTACAGGTATTGGTTTCACCATGAGTTTATTTGTAGGAAATTTAGCTTTTGTAGATAACACTGAATATATGGATGGTGTAAAACTTGGAGTTTTATCTGGGTCACTTTTATCCACATTAGCAGGATATTTTTTGATATTAAGCTCTTCTAAAAAATGAATAATACAAAGTTCAATATAATATTAATAATATTTATATTTTTAACTTTTACAAAATTTGTTAATGCAGAAACAAGTATAAATGAAATGAATTTTTATGATTTTAAAATAGAAAATATACAAGGAGAAGAAATTAGTCTTGAAATTTACAAGGGCAAAACTATTTTACTTGTTAATGTTGCCAGCAACTGTGGTTTTACAAGTCAATACAGTGATTTACAAAATTTATGGGAAAAATATAAAGAAAAAAATTTAATAGTATTGGGTGTACCGTCAAATCAATTTGGAAACCAAGAACCTGGATCTAACTCTGAAATTAAAAACTTTTGTGAAGTTAACTTTAATGTAAATTTTCCAATGACATCAAAGTATGATGTTAAAGGAGAAAACGCTCACGATATATACAAATGGGCTAAAGCAACTTTTGGAAATAAAGCAGTTCCCAAATGGAACTTTCATAAAATTTTAATTGATAAAAATGGCAAAGTTCATGATACGTTTGTTTCATTTACAAACCCTATGTCAAAAAAAATACTAAAAGAATTAGAAAAGATACTATAAAATAAAACTTAAGCCATCATACGCCGGCACAATATGTTTAGGTAGCTTTTTTTTTAATAATGAATAATCCATTTCACTATTTAAATTTGTAAGTACTGTTTTCTTAGGTTTTATTTTTTCAACTAATTTTAAGACGTCATTAAGATTAAAATGTGAGTAATGAGGCTCATATCTTAGACAGTCAATAACTAAATACTTTAAGTTTTTTATTTTTTTAAGATCGTTATTATATATCTTACTTACATCGCTAATATATCCACATTTTTTATTTATTATATAACCAATACTATTAATTCTACCGTGTTGAACTTTAAAACTTTTAAATTCAATCTTTTTATTTTTATATTTAAATCTATGTGTTTCTTTAAGGTTATTTAGTTTTAGTATTGGTGGATATTCACTTTTGTTTTTAAAGCAGTAACCAAAAGAAGATAGTAAGTGTTTTTTTGTAAAATTGTCAGCATAAACATCAATTCTAATTCTATTTTTAATATAAAAAAATCTTAAATCATTAATTCCATGTGTTTGATCAGCATGTGGATGTGTATAAAAAATTTTATCAATATTTTTTACTTTATTTCTAATTAATTGAGATTTTATATCAGGAGATGTATCAATTAAAATATTATGATTTTGTACAGTTAATAATGCTGAGCATCTAGTTCTATAATTTTTTTTGTTTTTTGGGTTACATTTTCCAAACGATCCATCAATTCTTGGAATTCCTAAAGAGTATCCACAACCTAGTATTGTAAATTTTATTTCCATTTTTATGCAAACAAATTATTAAAATTTTGAGAAGTGATTTCATCTAATTCATTTGAGGAAATGTTTTTTATTTCAGCAAGTTTTTCAAGTGTGTATTTTAAGTAACTAGGTTCATTTTTATTACCTCTCATTGGCACTGGAGCAAGAAAAGGACTGTCTGTTTCAATTAAAACTTTATTCAAAGGTATTTTTTTAAAAGTTGTTTGAAGATCAGAACTATTTTTAAAAGTAATTATTCCACTGGCTGAAAAATAAGCATTTAAGTCTAGAAGTTTTTCTGCAAATTGAAAAGACCCCGTAAAACAGTGCATTAGAATTTTTGGTTTACTTTTTTTGTATTTGTCTAAAATTTCATAAGTTTCATTTTCTGCATTTCTTGAATGAACAATTAATGGAATGTTTAGTTTAATTGATGCTTTTATGTGTTCATCAAAACTAAAAATCTGAGTTTCTTTATCACTATTATTATAATAAAAATCTAAGCCAGTCTCACCTACTCCTATAATTTTTTCATTCAAAGAGATTTTATCAACTATTTCTGCTGAAAAAATCTTGTTGTTTTTTGCTTCATGAGGATGAACACCAAATGTTCCAAATATCATTGGATCTTCATTGACAAGTTTTAAAATATTTTTATACCCACTTATAGTAGTGCAAATTGTTAATAATTTATCTATTCCTATACTCTTAGATCTTGAAATAATATCTTTTATATTATTTGATAATGGTTCGTGATCTAAATGACAGTGTGAATCAATCATTTTTTTGAATCTTTTTAAATAAAATCTCAATAGTATTAATTTTATTTTTAGGCGTCAAATATTCATGGTTAGTTATTGTATTAAAATCTATTTTCATTTCGTCGATATTAAATATTTTTAAAACTTTTACCGCTGTTTCAGGAATAATTGGGTAAAGCATAATTGTAATTTTTCTTATTAACTCTAATGCTACATAAATAATTGTATTCAATCTTTTAATATCTGATTTTTTTTTCCACGGCTCTTGATCATTAAAGTATTTATTAGCAGAAAATAGTTTATCAACAATAAAGTTTAAATACAAGTTCAGTTCTTGATCATTTATGTATTTAATTAGATTATTAAATTCTTTTTTAAAATCATCGAGTATTATTAAATCATCAGAATTGAATTGATCTTTTTCAGGAATTTCTAAATTTGCATTTTTTTCTACAAAAGAAACAACTCTTTGACATAAGTTTCCATAATTATTTGCTAAATCACTGTTAATGCAGTTTTCAAGTTTTTCCTGTGATATATTTCCATCATTTCCAAAAGAAACTTCTTTAAGTAAATAGTATCTAAGTGGGTCCAAGCCATATTTATCAATTATTTCTAGTGGATCTAAAATGTTACCTTTGGATTTTGACATTTTTTCATCACCAGACAGTATCCAACCATGACCATAGACTCTTTTTGGCAAAGGAAGGTTTGCAGCTAATAGAAAGGCTGGCCAATAAATAGCGTGAAATCTTAAAATGTCTTTACCTATTAAATGAAGATCTGCAGGCCAATAACTTTTGTATAATTTGTCTTTAGTATTAGGATAGTTTAGTGCACTTATGTAATTGGTCAAGGCATCAAGCCAGACGTATATTACATGATCTTTATTTGACGGAACTTTAATACCCCATGAAAAAGACTTTCTACTTACCGATAGATCTCGTAATCCACTTTTTACGAAACTTATAACTTCATTTTTTCTGCTTTCTGGTAAAATAAATTTTGGATTTTCAGAGTAAAATTTTAATAAAGGTTCTTGCCATTTTGATAGTTTAAAAAAATAAGACTCCTCTTCAACCCACTCAACTTCAGAGCCAGAAATTTTTGAAATTTTTTTCTCATTATTAGTTTCTATTTCATCTTCAGAATAAAAAGCTTCATCAGAAACTGAGTACCAACCAGAGTATTTTGATAAATAAATTTCTTTTTTCTTTTCTAAAATATTCCAGAGTTCAGTTACAGAGTCAAAATGTCTTTTTTCGGTAGTTCTTATAAAATCATTATTTGATAGGTTAAGTTTTATAGATAAATCTTTAAACGTTTTACTGATCTCATCACAAAATATTAAAGGATCTTTGCCAATTTTCTCAGCAGCTCTTTGTATTTTTTGCCCATGCTCATCTGTTCCTGTTAAAAAAAAAACTTTATATCCTTCAATTCTTTTAAAACGTGCAAAAAAATCTGCGACAATACTAGAATAAGCATGTCCCATGTGAGGTCTTGCAGAAGGATAATAAATTGGAGTTGTTATGTAATAATTCTTATCCATTTAATACTTTATTTTTAAATTCCATGAAAAGTGTTTCGTAATCTAGGTTAAACTTGTTAACATTATTTATTTTTTTAATAAAGTTTGTGTAAAATAAAATAAATTTATTTTTTTGTTTGCTATTACTAAATATTTTTAAAAAATATAATTCTATGAATAAATATATATTAAATTTAACAAAAGTATTTTTCTTATAATACTTATTCTCAATTATATGGTACAAAAAATCTTTTAAACTGTAATTTTTTAAATCAATATCATTTTTTTTAGCAAAATTAATTAAATTAACATATCTACCAGGGGTAAAGTAATAATTCACAAAATCAGAGTTTAATACATTTCTTAAATCATTCTCAATTATTTGATTTGCTATACTAATTGATTCATTAAACGATAAATAAATTTTAAAAATCAAACACCTTGAAAGTAATGTTTTAGAAATATTTTTATTATTATTATATATAAATACAAAATAAACATTTTCATTTGGTTCTTCGGTAATTTTAAGCAAAGAGTTTAACGAATTAGAATTAAGATTTTCTGCTTTGTTTATTAAAATAATTTTTTTATCTTCATTAAAAGTTGATTTATTAGTATACTCGATCATAGATCTAATTTGTGAAATTTCTATATTTTTTTTATCATCTACTAAATCTACTGAATAAAAATTTGGATGAGATCCATTTTTAATTAAATTATAAGATCTATTTTTATTATTAATTGATTTTGCTTTTAACATATATGGATTTTCTTCTTTTTTTGAAAGTATGTAGTTAATGATATGAAACGCTAAAGTTGATTTGCCAACACCTTCCTGACCACTTAGTAAAATTTGATTTGGTAGTTTTTTATTATTAACTAAACTTATAATTTCATTAAAAAAAATATCTAAACCATGTAGTTTCAATTGATTAACTGGAAGATTCTTCATTATATTATTTTGTTAATTTTATTTATAATTATTTTTTTATTTGTGTTTATAGGTAAATTAGAATTAATCTTTAGATACTTTTTTTTATTTAAATTAGCAATTTTAATAAACCCTGATTGTACTTGTTTATAAAAACCAACTTTAAAACTATCATATCTATTTAAAGATTTTCTCTTAGCAAGCCTATGTTTCATATTTTTTTCACTTACTAAATTTAAAAAAGTGAAAGTAACTCTTATTTTATTCAATAAAAAATCGTTTAATTGATTTATAATTTTTTTATTAATTTTCATTCCATAATGCTGATAAGCCAATGTTGAATCAATAAATCTATCTATCAAAATTATAGTATTTTTATTTTTATTTATAACACTTACTATATTTTCATTTCTAGCGGCCAAATATAATAATAAATCAGTATTCTTATGAAACTTATTTTTCTTTTTAAGAATTAATTGTCTAATCTTTTCTGAACCTTTGCTCCCACCAGGTTCTCTAATTTTTACAAATTTGATTTTTCTTTTTTTTAAGTATTTAGCTACATTTTGTATATGTAGAGTTTTGCCTGATCCTTCGATACCCTCAAAAACAATAATAGGTTTTTTAGACATCGCCCCATATTAAATAATTAATTGATTGTATTAATCTCGAGAAAATATTTAATTTCTTAATTTCCTCTGATGCAAATAAATCATATTCACCAATAATTTCGTCTTTATACGTAACTATTAAACTTCCCAATTTACTATTTTTTTCAATAGGCGCTTGTATCGGTCCTTGATAGACAATTTTAGCTTTTAAATATTTTTTTCTGGCTTTTGGTATAGTTTTGTAAATATCAGTTTGCGTATGCACTTTAACTGTTTTATTTTTTCCAAGCCATACATCTAATTCATCTATATCTGTTTCTTTTTTAGATATTTCTATAACATCAAAATTTGTAAGGCCCCAAATTAGAAGCTTTGTTGATTCTCTAGATCTAGAGTTTTTACTTTCAAATCCACTACCAACAGAAATCAATCTTCTATTATTTTTAAATATCGAAGCCGCTAAAGAATATTTTGATATTGCTAGATGCCCAGTCTTAATACCATCAGCTCCGATATTTTTGTATAGTAAAGGGTTTCTATTGCCTTGTGTGATTGGGTCTCCCCCGGTTCTATCCCATGTAAATTCTGTTTCTTTAAAATATTCATATAAATCTGGATAATTTTTTATTAAATAGTTAGACATAATCATAATGTCTCTAACTGTTGAATAGTTATTTATATGATCAATACCCGAAGAGTTAGAAAAATTTGAATTTTCCATACCAATTTCTTTTGCTTTTGATGTCATCATTATTGCAAATTCTTCTTCTGATCCAGCGATACCTTCAGCAAGTGCAACACATGCATCATTACCTGACGCAACGATTATACCTTTAAGAAGATTTTCTACACTAACCTCGTCACCTATCATAATAAACATTGATGAGTATCCACTTTTTGATAGTCTCCATGCATTTTCTGAAACCATAAATTTATCATCCAAACTTAATTCACCTTTTTTAATTAGTTCAAAAGCAATTATAGATGTCATTATTTTTGTCATAGAAGCTGGATATATTTGTAAATCAGCATCTTTTTCGTACAAAATTTCACCTGATAAATAATCCTGAAGAATGGCAGTAGAAGCTTTAATTTCAAAAGCTGCGTTAGCAGGATTTAACAAGTATAAGAAAAATAAAAATTTTAAAATAAAAGATTTAACTGTTTTTTGCATTTTTAATAATTTCAATGTTCTCAAAGTTCAATATATTTATATCATTAAATGCTTTTTGTAGAGATTTTTTGTTTAAAAAAGGACCTAAAATAACTCTATATTGTGTATTTGATATTTTTTTGAGAAGAATTTTGTTTTTATTTAGGGATGTTTCTTTTTTAATCTTTTGAATCATGGATTTAGCACTATCTATAAAGTAAAAATCTGCAATTTTAATTATGTAATTAAAATTAGCAGTTTTAGATATTTTTTTCTTCTTATTTTTTTTCGCATTTAAATCGTTAACACTAATACTGTCTATAGGTGCTTTATTAGCAACATTTTTCTCTTCATCAAATGTTTTTGCTTTTTTTGCTACAAACATAGAATTGTTTAAAATTTCAACTATCTCAACATATGGTTCATCTATATCTAGTTCTAATTCTTTAGAAATTCTTATTGATACAACCGAGTTGTTGAAAAGTGGATATTTAGAATTGCTTCCAACTTTTGCTATTACTGTTTTTTTATTAAGAACATTAGTAATTCTCACTTTGGTCCCTTTTTTTAAATTTTTCTGAAATATTAACAAGTCTCTATTTTCTAATTTTTTAGATACAATTTTTTTTTTGTACAAATCATCATTATATATTAGCGCAAAACCAGTATTTGAAAAATTATTTTGCTTTATTATATTTACAATTTCAGTTTGATCTGTTGTATAGCTGCTACAGCTATTGATTAAAAATAATAGAACTAATAATAATTTATTATATTTCATTTTTGAATTTATCCTTTAATGTACATACTGCCAGAGCAAATCTTAAAGATCTATTCCATTTTAATATTAATTCATAGTTTTCGAACACTATATAAGCTGGTTCATATTTATTAGGGTTTTCAACAATCTCAAAATCAGGGGTAATGATACCAACAGTTGGATTTCCGTTTACAGACTCATCGTAATTAACTAGATATTTTTTAAAAAATTTTAATTTTTTTTTATTTTTTATTTTTTTAGCAGAGGTATTTAAATATTTTTTTGGAATGTTATTGTCTAAATCTACTTTTAAATAACAAGGTTTATTTTTTTTCCAACCAATTTTCTTTAAATAGTTTGCAGCAGAAGCAAATGAATCATGTGTATTTTTAAGTTCAATTAAATTATTTTTATTATAATCAATTGCGTATCTTTCAATTGTTGATGGCATAAACTGAAAATTACCAAAGGCTCCAGCCCAAGAACCATACAAAATTTTATAATCTACTATACCTTTATCAACTAACTTTAATATTGTTATTAATTCATTTGTAAAAAATTCAGTTCTTCTTTTGTCAAAACTTAAAGTCGCTAGTGAAGATATAATATCCATTTTTCCTACATAAGTACCATAATTTGTCTCAATTCCCATTAAAGCTAATAATAATTCTTGCTCAACTTTAAATTCCTTTTCTATTTTATTTATTAAAATTTTATTTTTATTGTAAAAATTTAGACCTTTTTTTAATTTATTGTCAGAAGTTCTTTTTGATACATAAGTATTAGTATCTTCATAAAATTCAGGTTGATATCTATCATATTCAATTACCTTTGGTAAAAACCTAGCATTTTTCATAACCTTGTTAAAAGTTTCCTCTGAGATGTTTTGGGTTAAAGCATATTTTTTAAATGAAATTTTCCAATCATTAAAACTACCATCATCAGAAAATGAGATACTGCTACTCAACAGCAAAAAAATTATAATAAAAATGTTAATATTTTTCATATAGATCTTTTAAATATATAAATACAGCTATCCATATAATAATAAAACTAATTAACTTGGTTAAATTAAAGGGTTCATTATAATAAAAAAAACCTAATAAAAATTGACTTGTTGGCGTAACAAAAAAGATCAATCCTGATGTAGCCATGGTTGTTTTTTCTAAACCTTTAATAAACAGAAATAAAGGAATCACCGTCATAACCCCAGCCAAGAATAAAAACAAAATATTGATTGGGAGTACTAAACTAAAATCATTATTTCCAGTTTCGTAAATAAAATAAGAAATAATTAAAGCAATTGGCAACATGAAAAGAGCTTCCACGAATAGCCCAACATCAGTATCAACACTTATTTTTTTTCTTAGAAAGTTATAAGTGCTCCAAAAAAAAGCAACAAGAAAACCAATCCACGGAAATGACTCAAGATTAAAAAGTAAATATACTGACGATAAAATTACAGCAAATATAGAAATTTTTCTTTTAAAATTTAATTTTTCTCCTAAAAAAATATATCCTAAAAAAATGTTTAGTATTGGAAAAATAAAATAACCATAACTAGCATCTATAATTTTATTAATAGAAATAGCATAAATCCAAGTTCCCCAATTTAAAAAAATTAGTATACTTGTTAAAAATAAAATAAAAATTTTTTTTCTTTGATAAATAATTTTTTTAAAAACGTCTATCTTTTTAAAAATAATAGTTGTTGTAAAAAGTATTAAGCAAGTCCAAATTAATCTATGAACTGTAACCTCTAAAGCTCCCATTGAAGAAATATATTTAAAAAAAATAGTTCCTAACAAGCCCCACCACAAAGAACCTGCACAAGCATATATAATTCCTTTTTTAAATTGTGATTGTTTCATAATCTAAGACTAATTAATTTTGTTATACTATTTTTTTGTTGAATTTTAAAATTATACTTATAAAAACAAGCACATGGAGAGATGGCTGAGCGGTTGAAAGCACCGGTCTTGAAAACCGGCAAAGGGGCAACTCTTTCCTGGGTTCGAATCCCAGTCTCTCCGCCATTTATATTTACAAGTTAAAATCTTTAAATAATTTAGTAATTTTATTTTCTTTGATTAAGATACTTGTTTTCTTACCAATTTTAAACTTGTAAAGATTATCATCATCTAGGCTAATCAAATCTAGTAAACTTGATAAATCTTCTTTATTAAGAGCATCAATCACATTATCAACAAAACCTTTTAAAAGTAGATCCATTTCTTTTGTGCCTCTATAGCTTGACCTGTAAAGTATCTTATTTTTTAAATCTTGAATTTCTAAAGACATAATTAATAAATATATTATATTAGAGCATGGAGATGAATAAATATCAATATTTGCTGCAGGATTTAACCAAACTAAAGGGAGTTGGTAAAAAAACTGCAGAGATATTAAAACAAAAAAAAATATTTAATTTATTTGATTTGTTATTTAAATTACCAAAATCTTATGTAGATAGATCAGAAAAACTAAAAATAAATCAACTTCATATAGGTAGTGTTGCAACATTAAAAGTTGTTGTCAAAAAATATTCTTTTCCAAGAATTAGAAACTTGCCAAATAAAGTAATATGCGAAGATGATACAGGATCTATAGAATGCGTTTTTTTTAATAGTTACGAAGGTTATATAAGAAAAATATTACCATTAAGTGAAACTGTTACTATAAGTGGAAAAATTAATTATTTTAAAAAAAAATATCAAATAACAAACCCTACATATGTATCAAAAGATAGTTCTATAATAGAAAAAATTCATAACAAATATACACTGACTGAGGGAATTAGTGAAAAAGTATATAATAAAATTATTAATCAAATTTTACAAAATTTACCAGATTTACATGAATGGTTAAATCCAGAAGTACTAAAGTTATTTGGTAACGAAAGTTGGAAGTCATCTATTTTAAAGCTTCATGACTCAAAAAATATAGGCAACTTAAATAGTGATTTTTATAGAAGACTAGTATTTGACGAAATATTGGCATCTAATATATTATTTTCTGAAATTAGAAAATCTATTAAGAAAAACAAAAAACATAAAAAGATTATTTCAAAAAAAAATATCAATGATTTAGAAAAAAAGGTTAATTTTAAACTCACCAATGATCAAAAAAAAGCACTAAACGAAATAAACTATGATCTTTCATCAGATTCTAAAATGTTCAGAATTTTACAAGGTGATGTAGGAACAGGAAAAACAATTGTAGCATTGGCGTCTGCATTAAATGTTATCGACTCTGGTTTTCAAGTTGCGATGATGGCACCTACAGAAATTCTTGCTAGGCAACATTATACGTTAGCAAAAAATATTTTTCCTGACAAAGTTAAAATAGATTTGTTAACAGGCAAAACTGAAACCAAAATTAAAAAAAACATTTATAATGATATCGAAACTTTTAACACGCATATAGTTTTCGGAACTCATGCTTTATTTCAAAAAAAAATTAATTTTAAAAAACTTGGTTATATTATTATAGACGAACAACACAAATTTGGTGTTAGACAAAGAAAAAAATTATCAGATAAGGGAGGAGTTAATTGTGATATTTTATTGATGTCAGCTACACCTATACCACGTACTTTAACTATGACAATGTATGGAGATATGGATTTATCGATAATTAAAGAAAAACCTAAAAATAGAAAGGAAGTACTTACATATAGTAAAAATGAAGCAAAAATCGATGATGTCCTAAAATTTGTTAAAAAAGAAGTTTTAAATGACAATCAAATTTTTTGGGTTTGTCCATTAATAGAAGAATCGAAAAAGATTGATCATGAATCTGCAATTAAAAAATATGATTATTTAAAGAAAAAATTTCCAAATCAAGTCGCCATTATACATGGAAATATTAACCCTGATGATAAAGAAAAAATACTTAAAAAATTTTTAAAAAAAAAATATAAAATTTTAGTTTCTACTACTGTTATTGAAGTCGGAATTGATTTTCCAAATGCAACTGTGATCATAATAGAAAATGCTAACAAATTTGGTTTATCACAATTACATCAGTTAAGAGGTAGAGTTGGCAGAGGTACAAAGCAGTCCTATTGTATATTGATGTTCAAAAATAATTTAAGTGAAAATGCTAGGAAAAGGATAACAATTTTAAAAAAAAATAATGATGGGTTTACAATATCTTTAGAAGATATGAAATTAAGAGGATTTGGTGATTTGCTAGGTTTTAAACAAAGTGGTATCAAATATTTTAGACTAGCAGATCCAATACATCATGATGGTTTATTTAAATTAGCCGAAAACGAAATTCGTAGAATTGAGAAAAACAAAGAGAGTCTGTTAAAATTTAAACCATTAATTAAACTGTACGATCAGGCAGAAATTATTAACGATTTAGTTTAATTTTGTTTACCTGAAGTGCCAGCAGAGACAATAAATTTTGAAGCTTCTTCAAAAGTCATATCTAGATAAACAACCTCATCTTTAGGGAACATCAAAAGGAACCCGCTAGTTGGATTTGGTGTTGTTGGTACAAAAACATTAATAAGTTCTTTATTAGTTTTTTTAGAAATTTCACCTTTATTCTCTTTTGTGGCAAAGCCCACAGCCCAACTTCCCTTTCTTGGGTATTCAATTAATACAACACTTTTTCTTGAAGTTTTATTTGGTGCAAGTGTTTCAGCCATTTGTCCTATTGCTGAATAAATTGTTCTTAAAATAGGTATTCTTTTTAAAATATCATTAAAAATTTGCAGAACTTTTTTTCCTATAAAAGATAACGACAATCCACCTATAATAGTTATAAGTATAATAGATAGCAAAATTTCAATACCTGGTATAGCAAATGGTAGATAGCTATTTGGATTTATTTCGTTAGGTATAATTTTAGATGATATTTGAATAAAAAATTTTGTAAGATATAATGTTATGCCAATTGGTACAAGCACAACTATTCCAGTGATAAAATAATTTCTTAATGATAATATAATTGATTTACGTCTTTTTTTTAAAATGTTCATATTGAATCAAGTAGTATAGTATTATAATTATTTAATATATGAATAGAAGAGATTTTTTACATTTATTTGGCTGTGGGTGTATGTCATTTGGTTTATCGTCATGCTCTTCAACCCCAATAACTGAAAGAAAACAATTAAAATTGGTACCAGAGGCCAAATTAAATGCCCAGGCAGCTGCTGTTTTTGAAAAGATTAAAGAAAATGAAAAGCTAAGTCCTGATATCAAAACATTAAATGAAATAAAAGAAATTGGTAAAAAGATGGAAGATTCAATTGGTGAATATTTTGCACAATCTAATTTACCTGATCCAACACAAAACTTTGAGTGGGAGTATATATTGATCGATAATAAAAAAGTTAAAAACGCTTGGTGCATGCCAGGAGGAAAAATAGCTGTATACACTGGAATGCTAGATATAACAAAAAATACAAATGGTCTTGCGGCTGTAATGGGTCATGAAATAGCGCATGCCGTAGCTAAACATTCAGTTGAAAGAGCTAGCAGAACTGTTTTACTTAACACAAGCACATCATTAATTGATATATTTACTGGGGGCAAACTTTCTCAAGTTAATAGAGCAACTGGAATGAATACAGTTGGTTTGTTGTCCCAAATTGGAATTCTTAATCCTTTTAACAGGAAACAAGAAAGCGAAGCTGACTACATGGGGTTAATTTTTTCTTCTCTCTCAGGATACGATATCAGAGAGACTGTAAAAATCTGGGAAAGAATGAAAGAAGCAAATAAAGGAAAAGAACCACCTGAGTTCATGAGCACACATCCATCTTCAACTAATAGAATAAAAAAAATAAACGATTGGATGAATCAGGTAATTTTAGAATATCCACCAATTAAGATTAGTTAATGGTGAGCCGTGCTGGATTCGAACCAGCGACCCATTCCTTAAAAGGGAATTGCTCTACCAACTGAGCTAACGGCCCATCAATAAAAAATCTTATAGACTTTTTTCCGAAATAATCAATGTGAATAAATATTACAACCTACCAATATATTTATCATGAAAATGATCAAAAGTACCATTTTTAATATGATGCCTTATAGATTTCATCAATTCTTGATAGAAGTTAATATTATGCAAAGTTAATATCATAGATGCCAAAATTTCATTAGTATTAAATAGATGATTTAAATAATTCTTAGAATATTTATTCAAATCAAAATTAGTACAATTTGAATCTAAGGGTGTATTATCCTTTTGATATTTTGAATTTCTTATATTAATTTTACCGTCCCAAGTAAAAGCTAATCCAGTTCTACCTGACCTAGTGGGAAGAACACAGTCAAACATATCAATTCCTCTTTTTACTGCGCCCAATATATCAGATGGTGTTCCTACACCCATTAAATATCTAGGTTTTTCCTCAGGCATTATTTTTTTTAGATTATCCAAAACTTTAAACATTTCTTTCTGAGTTTCTCCAACAGCTAGTCCACCAACAGCATATCCATCAAAATTTATTTTCACTAATTCATTTAAAGATTTTTCTCTTAAATCATCAAAAAGACCACCTTGAACGATTCCAAACAATGCTTTATGCGGTATATTGCCAAAAGTTTTTTTTGATCTTTTTGCCCAGTAAGTTGAAAGTTCCATCGACTTATTAATGAGGTTATAATCTTTGGATTTTTTGGGACATTCATCCATAACCATTACTATATCTGAATTCAGCCCCTTTTGTATTTTGATACTTTCTTCAGGACTTAAAATGTATTTTTTTCCATCTATGTGAGAATTAAATATTGCTCCTTTTTCTCTATCAACTTTATTTAGTTTAGATAAAGACATTACTTGGAATCCTCCAGAGTCAGTTAATATTGGTAAAGAACAATTCATAAAAGAATGAAGACCACCAGCGGCTTTAACTCTATCTACACCTGGTCTTAACATTAAATGATAAGTATTAGAAAGTATAATTTCAGAACCAGTTTTTTTTATATCATTTAAAAAAGTTGCTTTAACTGTAGCCTGAGTTCCAACGGGCATAAATGCTGGTGTATTTATATTGCCTCTATGTGTTTTTATGACTCCACATCTAGCATATTTATGTTTTTGAATAACATTAAAAGAAAATTTTTTTAATGCCATTAATTTATTTACAATGATTTAAAACTTATAATTTTATCAGGATCATTCACAGATCCATTGTTATTAGAGTCACCTTTTTTAATTTTATCAACTAGCTCCATTCCTTCTACCACTTTACCAAAAACTGTGTACTGTCGATCTAAAAAAGGGGCTGCTTTAAAACAAATAAAAAATTGACTATTAGCACTATCAGGATTTTGTGCTCTAGCCATTGATAAAGTTCCTCTTTCGTGAGGTAGATCGTTAAATTCTGCTTTTAAATCTGGTAAAGAAGAACCACCAGTTCCTGCTCTTCTAAGATCAAATTCATCATTTGCAGAGTTACCAAATTTTACATCTCCTGTTTGTGCCATAAATCCATCTATCACTCTGTGAAAAACAACATTATCGTACTTACCATCATCTGCTAATTTTTTAATTCTTTCTACATGTTTAGGTGCTACATCAGAAAAAAGTTCAATTTTAACATCACCGTCTTTAAGTTTAAGTATCATAAAATTTTCCTCCGCTATTAGATTGTTAGTAAATAATAAAAAAACTATTAAATAATTCCATATAATTTTATTCATATTTTTTCATTAATGCTTTTATTGTACTTTTAGTTGTAAATTTTTTAATATCACCACCTAAAGCAATTATTTCTTTAACAAATTTAGATGAAATAATTTGATTTTCAATATTAGACATTAAAAAAATAGTTTCAATATTTTCATTTAGTTTTCTATTCATACCTGCTAATTGAAATTCGTACTCAAAATCAGAAACAGCTCTTAAACCACGTAAAATAATGTTGGCATTATTTTTTTTACAAAGACTAGTTGTTAAAGAATTAAACAGTATAACCTTAACTCTTTTTTTATTTAATTTTAAATCTGAAAATAGTGCCTTTTTAACTATTTCAATTCTTTCCTCAGCTGAAAAAAGGTAATTTTTATTATTTATATCAGATATAGCTACGATAACTTTATCAACTATCTTAAGAGATTTCTTTATTACGTCTATATGACCAAAAGTTATAGGGTCGAAGGTACCAGGGTATATAGCATTTGTTTTCATTATAGAAGATTATCATCAATTCTTATTGCTGAAACAACTTTTTCATCACCTGATAGCTTAATAATTCTAACGCCTTGAGTATTTCTGCCTGCAACTCTAATTTCCTTAACAGCAACTCTTATCACTCTACCTTTGTTAGTAGATATTAATATTTCATCACCTTCATTTACAGGAAATGAAGAAGAAACATTTCCGTTTCTTGTAGAATTAACTATACCTATAATTCCCTTACCACCTCTATTTGTTACTCTAAAATCATAATGAGATGTTCTTTTACCAAAACCATTTTCTGTTATTGATAAAATAAATTTTTCTTTTGCCTTAATCTCAGATTTATCATCCTTATTTAATTTTCCATTTTTTTTGCTTAAATCATGATCTGTAATAGATAAAGAAACTATCGAGTCATTTTCTGCTAAATTGATACCTCTAATTCCTTTAGAAGATCTACCTTTAAAAACTCTTAATTTTTTAGATTCAAATCTTATACATTTACCGAGTTTTGTGCTTAAAATTATATCCTGATCTTCTTTACAAATTTTTACACCAATAATTTTATCACTTTGATCAAGTTTCATTGCAATTTTACCTGATGAGCTTATAGATGAGAAATCTTCAATATTGTTTTTTCTTATTTTTCCTTTAGCTGTTGCAAAAACAATTTTTAAGTCTTTTAACTCTGATTTCTCTTCTGGAAATGGCATAATTGAACTTATAGATTGGTGATTTTTTAGAGGTAAAATATTAAATAAAGACTTACCTTTAGACAAAGCAGACCCCTCTGGTATTTTCCAAGCCTTAATTTTATAGACTAATCCTTCAGTAGAAAAAAATAATACTGATGTATGAGTATTTACAGATAATGTTTGAACTACTGAGTCTTCATCTCGCGTTTTAATTCCAGATCTACCTTTTCCCCCTCTTTTTTGCTGCTTAACACTACTTAGAGCTCCTCTTTTAATGTACCCTTGGAGCGTAACCGTAATAATAACAGCTTCTTTTTGTATAGTTTCTTCTATATCATAATTTAATACTGCATCTATTATTTTAGTTCTTCTAGGAGTAGCAAATTTTTCTTTAATATTTTTTAGTTCATTGCTTATAACTTTTAAAAGTTCCTTTTTTGAGTTTATAATTTTTTTATAACCTATTATTAGTTCTGATATTTTTTTAATTTCTGTTTCAATTTCATAAATTCCTAATGCAGTTAATTTTTGTAATCGTAAGTCTAATATCGAATTAACTTGCTCCTCAGATAAAGAATAAGTGTTCTTAGCTTTTTTTTCAGTAACTAAATTTATTAATTTAATTGATTTGCTAATTTTAAATTTAATACCTAGCAAAGTTTTTTTTGCGTCATCTGGAGTTTTCGAACTTCTAATTATTTTTATTACTTTATCTAAATTTTCTACAGAAACAGATAAACCAATTAATATATGAGCTCTGGTTTCAGCTTTTTTCAAATCAAATTTGGTTTTTCTAATAACCACATCTTCTCTGAATTTTAAAAAGTTTTCTAAAAATTCTTTAAGATTGCAAGTCTTTGGTTTGTTATCAACAATAGCAAGCGTGTTAAATCCAAAAGAACTTTCGATCGACGTATATTTGTACAATTGTCTTTTTACAGTTTCAGGTTCAACGTTAGATCTTAAATCGATTGAAACTCTTATACCTTCTCTATTAGACTCATCTCTTATATCTCTTATACCTTCAATTTTTTTATCTCTTACAAGTTCAGCTATACGCTCATTTAAAACTGATTTATTAATTTGATATGGTATAGAGCTGATTACTAATCTTTCTCTACCATTTTTTGCTTGTTCAATATTAACTTCTCCTCTAATTTTGAATGATCCTCTTCCAGATTTATAACCCTCCTTTATAATATTTTTTCCTATTATGATCCCACCTGTGGGGAAGTCAGGACCAGGTATGTGTTTCATTAGTTCGCTTAATTTAATATCTTTATTTTCAATTAAAGCTAAAGTTCCGTTGATAATTTCACCTAAATT
>CACHGH010000001.1 GCA_902579215.1 uncultured Pelagibacteraceae bacterium | reverse complement strand
CTCCACGGATCCAAAACATAAGCTGGAATACACATATATCTTGATCTTTGACCTTCTATTTTTGTTACTCTATGTAATGTAAATCTTCCTTTGAATATTTGTAAATCACCTGGCTCTAATTTTAATTGTTTAACTCTTTTCCTGTCACCATTTAATACCTTTTTAACTTCTTCAAAATTTTCATTTCCAGGTTCTCGAATATTTGGACAGTATTCAAATATTCCACCTTTTTCCGGTTTTTGTATCATTAAGCTTAAAGTGAATTCACAACTATCAAAATGCCATGGAAGTATACCTTCAGGCTCCATAACATTATAAGCATGACAAGCTAAGGGATCCGCCCATCTATATATTGGTGAAACTCCTAGACATGCAGATACAAATTTTAAAAGCTCGTCTGTTTCATAAAGATATTTCATTTCAGAGTTTTTTGAAAAACAATCTGAATTTAAATATCCATTATATCTATTCATAAAGGTTCTTTTTGGATGATCTTTAGGTAACTTTGGATCGTCTTCAGCGTACAGATAAGGATTTATACTTTCTTTAGACATGTAAACTTCATTTAGTTGTTTTTCTAATTCTGAATTCATTATTTCTAATGATTTTGGTAAAATGAAATTAGGAATAGTTGAACAACTAAATTGGTCAAGTTCTTGTTTGCATCTTTTTATTAAATTTTTAATTGTTGGAGAACTTAAGTCATAAATTGGATATTTTTCTAAATCTACTATCGACTTAAGTCTTTCGTTCACTTCAATTCTCCATCCTCTCGCATTTTAGCTCTTATTTTAGTCGCTGAAATCTTTTGTATTTCCTCGGGCATAACAATTTCCTCTATTTTATAACCAACACCTCTTCCATAACAAATATTGGTTATATTAGGAACTAAGATAATTTTAAATCTACCTTCGTATTTAGGGTTTAACCTTTCTTCTATTTTTTGCTTTACTGTCTCAAAATCAAAAGGATTGTCGTCTACTCCTTGAACATCTCTTATTTGAATACAAACTTGACCAGTTTTTTTAATTATTTCCTCAAATAAAGCGTAATGTCCATCATGAAAAGGTTGCCATCTTCCAAGCATTTGTGCTGTAGGTTTTTTATTATCCCATTGATATGACATTATTTTAAATCCTCTGCTATTTTCAACGCCCAAACTTTAGCATCTTGTGTTGTTACATGACAATCGAATTTTTCTGGTTTTACAAACATTTGATTTGTGTCTTCAAATCTTCCTTTTTTTATTGTATCTACCCAAGCGACATAATCCGCAGGAAACAAGCTTCTTGCCTCAGGTGTTGGACAAATAAAGTCTGCTATAACGTTATCACCTTCACTTTTTATTTTTATTGCTGCATCAGACATTCTTTTTGATTGTCTTTTTCTACCTTCTTCAGAAAAGTCCCAATCATTAGCAGCTTTTCTAATTTCATCTGCATTTAATCTTTTTGCTTTTATTAATTTAGCTAGCTCATTTGCCAAGGTAGTTTTGCCTGCGCCTGGCAATCCCATAATTAAAATTATTTTCATTATATATCTTCTAAAGGATGATGAGACATTAGTTCAAGGTTATTCTCGCCCACTAAGTATTGTTGTTCAAGCTTAACTCCTTCTTTTCCTCCTACTTTACCAATATAACTTTCAAGTGTGATAGTCATATTTTTTTCAAAATAACCTTCTCTTTGTCCTCCGTCTGTTGGATATTTTATCTGTGGCCACTCATCACAAAGACCAATTCCATGAAGCATGCATGAGTATCTGTTTCCATAATATTCATCAGGAAGTTTCCAAGATTTTTCAGTAAATTCCTTAAAAGATGTTCCAGATTTTATTAATCTATAATTATGATTTATTTGTTCAACAGCCATTTGATATAATTTTTTTTGATTTTCGTTAAATTTATGTCCTTCTACAAATGCTCTTGATATATCTGCACAATATCCGTAAGGACCGACCATATCAGTATCAAAAGATACTAATTCACCCTTTTGAATTACTTTGTTGCTACTTTCCTGCATCCATGGGTTTGTTCTTTCGCCAGAGGATAAAATTCTACACTCAATCCACTCTCCTCCATTTTCAATATTAGTTTTATGTAAGATTGACCAAAGTTCATCTTCTGTCATGCCAGCTTTTAATTCATTACGCATTTTAGTTACTCCAATTTCAGCAACATCTATTGCTGCCTTCATACATTTTAATTCTTCATGAGATTTAATAACTCTTGCTTGTTCTAAAATTAATTTAGCATCAACAACTTTAATATTTTCTTGATTTAAAGCTATTGCTGCAGGGGCATTAATAACATCAATTGCTATTTTTTTACTTTTAAAATAAGAATTTGATAATTCCTTGATTTCATTAATCCATTTTTTTAATTGTGAGTTTGCTTGATCGCCATTACTAAAGTAATCCCAACTTATTGCAGGTCTTATTTCATCTATTAAATTTAAATGCTTGGATAGTATTTCGCAATTAAAATACTCATAAAGTATTGTGGGTCCACTCACTGGAATAAAGCAGTATCGAGTAAGATTATGCATATTATAAACACTCATGTTTACAGTATCTAGTGCATACCTGATATTAACTGGGTCAAATAATATACAAGCCTCTAAATTATTTTTTTCTAATTCTTTTTTAACTCTATCTAGTCTGTAAGATCTGAGTTTATCAAAATCAATTTCGTCTTCTCTTAATCTTTTTTTTGTAATGAAGTTTGATTTAGGTTTAAAATCAGGATTAATCTTTCTCTTAAATCTCATATTAAACTATGTTTGTTGCAACCCACTTATGAAAGTGATGAGTTGGATTATCCATAACTGGTGAAAAATTTCCACCATTATAAGATGGTGAATTCCTTCCTTTTTGCATGCCTTCAATTATAGCTACATCTTCTGACTGTACATCCTTCCAAAGTTTATAGTTTTGTTTCCTTAAATTTTTAAATTTCTTTGAATTAGCTGCTTTTTCTCCTACATAATAGATTTCCATATGTTCTTTTGTAAATTTATGATCAACAGGTTCCAACCAGTATGCATAGAAGTGATCTTTATGAATTCCTAACATAACATTAGGGAATAGAGCTACATATTCAGCAATATTTTGCTTGTCTTTAGGCCAGTTTGGAAAGCTGGGAAATTTTTCTTTTCCTTTTAATTTTGGGTCATAAACCTTGGTTCCTTGTCCAGCAAAACGATTTGGTAGTCCCTGAATATGATAATGATCACTAATCTTTGAATAGGAATTTAAACCGGGGTGTACCCAAGGTAAATGATAACTTTCGCAGTAATTCTCTATTGCAAATTTCCAATTACATTTTGCATTTAAATTAAAGTAGCCAAAATCTTTTGAATACACCATCAACTTTCTATCTTTTTCGGGCCAAAAATTTTCCCATCTGTCACTTAAAGGTTTGATATATTTTTCAAAAGAAATTTCATTTCCACTTATATTTATGAAAATCATATCTAGCCAAATATATGATTTAATTTCTTTTAAATTGCTTTTTGATTTATCAAATTTTTTACAATCGTGCTTATTCATACCTCCCAAATGTGGAGTAGCTACAAGTTTTCCTGTCATATCATACGACCACGAGTGATAAGGGCATCTTATAACATTTTTAATTTTACAATCTTTTTGCAAAATTTTGTATCCTCTATGGCTGCAAACATTATGAAAAACTCTTATTTTGTTTTCCTTATCTCTTAAAATCATTATTGGAATACCTAATAGATCAAAAGGTTTAGCATCACCTTTGTTTGGTAAAGAACTTGCAACACCTATGACCACCCACTTATTTTCAAATAATTTTTTTCTTTCTAGCTGTGTGTATTTTTCACTTGTGTAACATTCGTTTGGCAAACCATGGGATTTTTCTATTGGATTACTAACAACATCTAGTTTTTGTTTTTCAATAATATTATATATTTCGGACATTACTTAATAACCTCATATAAGCCTAACCACGCGTTTACATCTTTGCTTGCTATATAATTTGATTTAAAAAATTCTATTTCTTTCCATTTATTATCTTTGTTAAGTTGATCTATTTTTTTATCAAAGCCATACTCCTCGTGAATTCCTTCATTAATTGTAAAACAGATTAGACCTTTATTTTTGGTAATCCTTATAAATTCATCTAATGCAGGTGGTTTTACGTGACCAAATGTGAATGTTCCAACACACATTACAGAATCGTAAGAATTATCTTCTTCTTGAATAGTTTGATTTAAGTCTACTTTATTTAATTTTTGATATAGATCTTTAGGAACTAAATCTAATAATTTTTGAGAGAGATCTGCTCCATAAAAATTTGAAAATCCATATTTTTTTAATTCAACTCCTACTAAACCTGTTCCACATCCTGCATCATAAATTTTAGCATCTTTATTTTTTTGATATTTAATAAACACTTCTGAAGTTTCTTTTGGACCAGTATAATTCCAATCAACCATATCCTGATCATATTTATTGCCTTTACCCCACTCGTCATAGTATTTCATGACTTCATCTGTTTTTTTTAACTTATAGATCGGTACTTTATTTCCTACATCCTTTTGAGCCATTAACTTCTCATTTTCTGACCAGTAGGATCATAAAGCGGTTCTTTAATTATTGAACAGTTAAAAAAGTCGCCATTTATTTCAACTTGAATACCTTTTTCAGATTTTAATT
The DNA here is from genome assembly GCA_902579215.1 of uncultured Pelagibacteraceae bacterium. Lineage (GTDB taxonomy): Bacteria > Pseudomonadota > Alphaproteobacteria > Pelagibacterales > Pelagibacteraceae > Pelagibacter. The sequence continues at coordinate 105,679 of CACHGH010000001.1, read as the reverse complement.
CATTTTGATCAACATAAGAAAATGCAACACTTTTGTTTACAAAGTGCGCAAAACCTCCTGAAGTTATGTATCCAATACTTTTCTCTCCTTTTAATACAGCCTCATTATAAGTCACATCAATATCATTTGTTTCGACTATTAATGGGACTAATTTATTTTTGCTTTTATCCTTTTGAGCGCTATCTTTTCCAATAAAATCTTTATTCCAATTTATAAAAATATCTAACCCTGTTTCTTTTGCTGTAAAATCAGGGCGATAATCTAATGTCCAAGCTCCCCAATTTTTTTCCAATCTCATAGACATTAATGCTCTTCCTCCAAAAGGTTTTATATTAAATTCTTTTCCAGCTTTCGTTAATTCTTCATATAACTTTAATTGAAAATGAGGAGCGACGTAAATTTCATATCCAAGTTCTCCTGTAAAAGATATTCTATTTACTATGGCAGGAACTCCTGCAACGAACATTTTTCTAGAGTCTCTAAATTTAAAACTATTATTAGAAACATCTTCTCTAACAATTTTTTGAAGCAAGTCTCTAGATTTTGGACCTGCAATACTTAGACCATGAAACTCGTCAGATCTGTTTGTGTATTGTAAATTAAATTTATTTAAATGACTTTCAAACCACCTCCTATGCATTTCTTGTGCAGCCCCAGATCCAAAAACCATAAATTCATTTTCATCTAAACATGCAACTGTGAGATCGCCATAAAGTTTTCCTCTGTATGTAAGCATTGGCGTTAAGGAAATTCTTCCAAGTTTTGGTAATTTGCCAGCCATAATATGATCTAAAAATTTTCTTGCGTCTGGACCTTTAAATTCATGTTTAGAAAAATTAGCTACTTCAGTTACACCTACATTTTCTCTTACATTTATTACTTCTTTTGAAACATAATTGTGAGATCTTGATCTTTTGATTGTTGGCTCTTCATAAGCATCTTCTTTATTGTTAGCAAACCACAAAACATTTTCTAAACCAAAAGAATCTCCCATTACTGCACCTTGATTTACAAAGCGATCATATAAAGCTGTAGTTTTTTGTTTTCTACCTTTTGGTAAAGTTTCATTTGGAAAAGTCATAATAAATCTTCTTTCATAATTTTCTGAAGATTTAATCGTTCCATATTGTGGAGATGCATAGTCTCCAAATCTTGCAACATCCATTGCCCAAACATCTATCGATGGTTCACCATCTATAATCCACTCAGCAATACATTTGCCAACCCCACCGCCTTGGCAAAATCCTGCCATAACTCCTACAGCTACCCAATAATTTTTCATTCCAGGAACAGGACCAATCAAAGGACTTCCGTCAGGACCAAAAGTAAATGGTCCATTTACAATATTTTTTATTCCTGCTTTTTCTAAAGCAGGCATTCTCTCAAATCCGATTGCTAATCTGTCTTGAATGTTGTCAAGTTTTGGTTCTAAAAGTTCATGTCCAAAATTCATTGGAGTTCCTTCTACTTTCCAAGGAGTAGACTTTTGCTCGTATGTACCAAGCAACATACCTTTCCCTTCTTGTCTAAAATAAATATTACCTTCGAAATCTGTACCTATTGGAATTCTTTGATCTCCCAATGCTTCAATTTCTGGAATAGATTCAGTGATTAAGTAATGATGTTCCATAGGCTGAACAGGTAAATTTAATCCAGCCAAATTACCAACTTCTCTTGCCCATAGACCTCCAGCATTGATTACGATCTCGGCATTAATATTTCCTTTATCCGTTATGACATTCCATGAACCGTCTTCTTTTTGTTTTGTGTCTTTAACAACTGTATGAGTATAATATTTTCCTCCATGAACTTTTGCAGCTTTTGCAAAAGCATAAGTTACTCCAGATGGATCAACTTCCCCATCAATTGGATCCCACAATGCTAATAAATATCTAGATGGATCAATTAGTGGATTTTTTCTTTTAACCTCATCGAGTGAAATAAATTCTTGATCTAAGCCCATATATCTTGCTTTTGATCTTTCTCTTTTAAGATATTCAGCCCAAACATCATTTGAAGCTAAGTAAAATCCCCCACTTGGTTTAAATCCGCAAGAATGCCCAGACTCTTTCTCAATTTCTTTGTAAAGACCAATTGTGTAAGCCATCATTCGAGAAATATTTGGGTCATTAGATATTACATGAACGTTTCCAGCTGCATGCCATGAAGATCCTGAAGTTAATTCATTTCTCTCTAAAAGAATGCAATCTTTTAAACCAAACTTAGATAGGTGATAAAGAATAGAACACCCAACAACTCCTCCACCAATAATCACTACCTTGGCATGATTTTCCATTAATTTTCCTTACAAAGTTTTTGCAGCGTCTGTATTATGTTTTTTTAATGTCTTGTCAGTTCCATGTGCATAATGCTTCGACATATCCGGATAATATTTGTATGAAATAGGTTTTCTACCTAAAGCAACTGACATTTCTCTAACATGATGAGGTTCAGCTCCACAACAAATTCCAATAAAATTTATTTTTTTTTCTACACATTCTTTTGCAAACTCAGCCATTTCAAATCTATTACAATACAAGTTATCTAATGCAACAGGGAATGCATTTCCTCCAGGTATGCAATCACAACCTTCATCAGTTTGATTTAAAAAACCAGGATCTTTTTCTGTAGTTCTATATGGTACGGGTAAAGCTGCAACGTGACACGAAACTGCTTTTCTAATTTCAGGCAAAAGTTTCATTGTCATTTTTGGTCCTCTAAAACAATTTAATCCAACTACATCTGCTCCATTGTCTTCAAGAATCTTGCATGCATCACCTGGCGAAAAACCATCTCTTGTTTTCTCGTCTCTTCTAAATGCATAATTACAAACAGCTATTAAACCAGCATCTTTTATAGCCTTTAGAGCAATTTTCATTTCTTCAACCCAAGTAATTGTTTCAGCAACTATAAAATCAACACCAGCTTCTTTTGCCCAAGCCACTTGTTCTTCAAACATTTTTTGACATTCAATATTACTTTTTTTGTCGCTAGGATCGTAAATATTTGTATTAGCAACATCTCCACAGACCAATAAATCCAAATCTTTAAATTCTTCTCTAGAATCTTTTGCTATCTGTAATGCATTTTTTTGAAGTGGTTCAAGCAAATCTTCTTTTCCAATTATTCTTAATTTTTCTCTATGTCCATAATAAGTAAACGCTTGAATTACCTCACTTCCTGATCTTATAAACTCTCTGTGTAATTGTGATAGTACTTCTGGATGTTCTAAAACAACCTCAGGAACAAATGCTCCTGCTGATAAATATCCTCTTCTTTCCATTGCAAAAAGATAACCTTCTGCACAAAGAACTGGTCCTTCATTAAGTCTTGTTAATAAATCTTTTTTCATAAATTCAACTTTTAAATCATAATTTTAAATTAAACCCTTTGCAAAAACATTTTGTCTACAACTATCAGTTGAATCGGATTTGCTTTTTTCTTTCAAATATGTTTCCATTATCGAAATAAACTTACGTAAGGGGAGATAATGAAAATAAAAAAAATAATTCTTTCTATATTGTCTGTATTAATATTTGGTACTTTTACTGGAATGGCTAATGCAGCATGTGGAAAGCTAGTTATTGCTGAGCAAAACTGGGCATCGGCTGAATTAATGGCCAATGTAGATAAAATAATACTAGAAAAAGGATATGGTTGCGAAGTAGAGCTTGTTCCTGGTGCAACTATGCCTACGTTTACTTCTATGAATGATAAAGGCACACCTGACATGAACCCAGAACAATGGGCAAATGCAGTTTATGAACCTTTAAAAAAAGCAGTAGCTGAAAAAAGAATATTCGTTGCGAATAAAGCACCGATTACAGGTCTTGGTGAAGGATGGTGGATTACTCCTGGAACTGTAAAAAAATACCCGCAGATAAAAGGTATGACTGCTCTAGAAATCTTAAAACATCCAGAGTGGTTTCCAGATAAAGAAGATCCTTCTAAAGGAGCTTTTGTTGGATGTCCTGCTGGTTGGGGATGTCAGTTAGCTAATGCAAACCTTTTTGTTGCTTTTGAAATGGAGAAAAAAGGTTGGAAGTTAATTGATCCAGGTTCTGCTGCTGGCTTAGATGGTACAATTTCTAAAGCATCAGATTCAGGTAAACCATGGTTTGGATATTACTGGAACCCAACTTCAATGGTTGGAAAATATGGATTAATTTCAGTTCCTTTTGGTGTAGATTTTGCTGGAAGAGATAATTGGGATAATTGCATAATGAAACCAGCTGGTGAGTGTGCAAATCCAAAACAGACTGCTTGGACAAAATCAGAAGTAAATTCACTTATTTCTAAAAGTTTCGTAGAAAAAGGTGGAAAAGAAGCTGTGGCGTATGTTGAGAAACGTACTTATCCAGGTGAAGTTATGAACGGAATGCTTGTGTATATGGCGGACAATCAAGCAAAAGGTTCAGATGCAGCAGTTGAGTTTTTGAAAAAGCATGAAAGCCTGTGGAGCAAATGGGTATCTTCATCTGCTAAGAAAAAAATCAAAGCTGGTCTTTAAAAGATAATTTATTTAACGAGCCTATTTAATTATAGGCTCGTTAATTTTTTTTGGAATTAGATGGAATTTTTTACTAAGTTTCCTGTAATGGAACGCTCTGAACTCGCTGAGTTTAGAAAAGGAATTGATTTAGCTTTTAGAGATTTTTCAAGAACATATGGTGATGGTATAGAGTCATTTTTTGATCCATTATTATATTTTTTAGTATGGTTAGAAAAATTAATGATAAATTCTCCTTGGCCAATAATTATAGGAATAATTTGTGGTCTTGCATGGATTGCATCTAGAAGTTGGAAGCTTGTTTTAGGAGCTGCAATATCTTTTTTTCTTATAGGTTATTTTGGAATGTGGAAAGATTGTATGGCCACAGTTGCGATCATCACTGTATGTGTAATTATATGTATGTCTGTTGGAATACCAGTAGGTGTATTAATGGCTCGTTCGGACAGGGTTGAAAGAGCAGTTTTACCTATATTAGATATGATGCAAACAATCCCAAGTTTTGTATATTTAATTCCAATACTTATGTTGCTTGGTATTGGAAAAGTTCCTGGATTAATAGCTATATGTATATATGCAGTTCCTCCTATTATAAGATTAACAAATCTAGGGATAAGAGAGGTGGATAAAGAAACGATAGAGGCAAGTGAAGCTTTTGGTGCTACTAAATTACAAAAATTAAGAACAGTACAAATACCTTTGGCTCTTCCAACTGTTTTTGCTGGAGTAAACCAAACGATTATGATGGCTTTAGCGATGGTTGTGATAGCTTCAATGATAGGGGTTAAAGGTTTAGGTGTACCTATTTTAAGAGCAGTTTTAAACCAATATCTTGCTTTGGGATTATTTAATGGTTTAGCTATTGTTGCTCTAGCAATTATATTTGATAGAGCTGCACAAGAGTATGGCAGAAGAATTCAGAAGCATAGAGGAACAAAAAGATAATCGAATTAATTTCTTTTAATATCCGATTTTTATAGACAGATATTTTAAAATAAATAAATATCCCATAATGAATTTTTCTTTGGAAATTGGGCCAAAAACTGATTTGAACACTTTGCCAGCTTTAAAGGATGTATATATAACCATGCTTCCGGGTGGTGATTATAAAGAAACCGCTGAACAGGCTGCAAATTTAGTAAAAAAAGGGTTAAATCCAATACCTCATTTTCCTGCCAGATCAATTGAGAACGATGCTCAACTTAAGGACTACGTTTCTATTTGCAAGGACGTTGGGGTAAAGCAAGCCCTAATTATAGGAGGAAGTCGAGAGCCTGTTGGGGATTTCGATAGCTCAATCCAACTTTTAGAGACGGGCTATTTTGAGAAAATGAAGATAGGAATCGCTGGACATCCAGAGGGGAGTCCTGATATATCCGATTCAAAATTAGAAAAAGCTATGAAAGACAAAAAGCCTTACGCTGACTATATAGTAACTCAATGGTTATTAGATTCTCAGCCAATTATAGACTTTATTTCTAAACAAACAGTACCAGTGCATGTTGGAATTACTGGGCCACTTAAAATAACTAGCTTGATCAAATTTGCTAATATTGTAGGAGCAAAAAATTCCTTAAACTTTCTTAAGTCTAATTTTAGTAAGGCATTAGATTTGATGAAACCTAAAGACCCAAATGATTTAATAGGGAAAGTTAAATCGCATACTGATTTCTTCCACATTTATACATTCGGCGGCTTGAAGGAAACAAACAAGTGGTTGATGGAGAACAAATATGTCTAATGAATTTGATTATACTAAATTAAAACACGTAACCTCTGTAGATCAAACTGATCGACAGGTTCCGTATAACCTAAGACAAAGTGGACCTACTAAAGTTGAAATGTTAATTTCAACAAGGGTAAGAAAATCACCGTATTGGCATTTGTCTATGCAAGCTGGTTGTTGGAGAGCAACAGTTTATAACCGTATTTACCATCCAAGAGGTTATGTAAAACCTGAAGATGGTGGAGCAATGGTAGAATACGATGCAATTGTAAATCATGTAACAATGTGGAACGTTGCAGTCGAAAGACAAATAAGAGTTAAAGGTCCAGATGCTGAAAAATTTACAGATTACGTAATAACAAGAGACGCAACAAAAATTTCACCAATGAGAGCAAGATATGTAATTTTATGTAATCAATATGGTGGAGTTTTAAACGATCCAATCCTTCTTAGAATCGCAAAAGATGAATTTTGGTTTTCACTTTCTGACTCTGACATTGGTATGTATCTTCAAGGAGTTAATGCTGATGGAAGATTTGATTGCAAGATTGAAGAAATTGATGCTTGTCCAGTACAAATCCAGGGACCTAAATCTAAAGCTTTAATGAAAGATTTACTTGGAGATCAAGTTGATTTAGACAATATGCCTTTTTATGGTTTAGCAGAAGTAAAGGTTGCTGGAAGAAGTTGTGTTATATCTCAATCTGGTTTTTCTGGTGAAGCTGGGTATGAAATATATTTAAGAAATGCAACTTTATATGCTGATGATATGTGGAATGCTGTACTTGAAGCAGGAAAAAAGCATAAACTAATGGTAATTGCTCCAGCTCACCATAGAAGAATTCAAGCTGGAATTTTGTCTTGGGGTCAAGATATGGATACAGAACATAATCCTTTTCAATGTAATCTTGGTTATCAAGTTTCTTTGTCAGGTAAAGGTGAATGGAATAAAAAATCTGACTATGTTGGTAAAGCTGTTTTAGAAAAAATGCGTGCAGACATTAAAGCTGGTAAAAAACCATACAAATTACAATTAGTTGGATTAGAAATAGGTGGAAAACCAATTGAAGAGTATGCGCCAGATTTTTGGTTAATTTCTAATTCTGACGGTGGAGATCCTGTAGGATTTATAACTTCACCTTGGTATCACCCAGAAAAAAAACAAAATATAGCAATGGGTTATGTTCCATTTGATGGAACATTAAATGCTAATGGTTTTCCTAAAGGTAAAATAGGAACTAAATATAAAGTTCATCTACCTAGTAAATATTCTGATACTCCTGGAAAACCTGTAGATGCAGTTGTTGTAGATATTCCGTTTAAAGAGTCTTTTAACGCTAATACTAGAGAAGTATCTAAAGGATAAATTATTATTTAGGGGGAAGGTTTCCCCCTAATATTAAAAAAATGCTAGCTGAATTTTTAACCATCTTTTCAAAGTCTTTAAAACTAGACAGATCATTATACAGAGATAATAGATATTTTGGTGAAGCTGGAATTTATTTTGCTGGTCTAATCATGATACTGGATGGTGTTGCTGGGGCTGTAGCTGCTAACACTATAGTAAAAACCTCAATTGGAATTTCAGGAATAACTGCAATTTTAACCTGGTTTGTTTGGGCAATTTTCATTTATGTTATTGGAGTTAAGTTATTTCCAGACAAAGAAACCAAGGTTCCATTTAAAAAAATGTTAATTGGAGTTGGGTATGCTCACTCACCAGGTTTGTTAAGATTTTTTGCAGTTACACCAGATTTAATGATTCCAATTATTTTTTTAACACAATTTTGGATATTTGCAGGATTAATTATTTCAACTAAACAAATTTTAAGTTTAAAATCAAATTTTAAGTCATTTGGAATAGTTTTTTTATCATTCCTTATTTTAGCATTTTTATCTATAAGTTTTGTAATGAGCAGAATTGATGCTTTGCCTATAAGCACTATAAGCTAAATTGGAAAAACTATTTTTGAAGTTCTGCAGGATTCGCAAATTTTAAAACCTGTTAAAATTAAGTTTTGTTTAACAGTTTCATTTTTTTTTTTACATTCCTCGCAAATATTGTCTAGGTCTCCTTGGTCATTATTTTTAAAATATTTTTTTTTTAATTCTTTAATCATTATCTGTTAATCCTGCCCCTGCTCCTTTTTCTTTAAGTTGCTCAGTTTCCTCAACAAAAGTATCCTCGGATAATCTGTATAATTCAGTCCACGTTTTTTCATCAAAATTATTTTTATTATCAATAAATTTTACTTTTACTAAATCAGACTTATCTAAAATACTTCCACTTAAATAATTAGAGTAAATTGATTGATTAAAATTCAATAAAAATTCTTTATCATCTAATGTTAGAAATATTCTTTTACCAATAATTTCAGATGCACGACTTAAAAATGGGATAAAGAGTATCGGAAAAGCCAAGTTCTCAAAATAAATTTCATTTAATTCTTCTATTGTATTTATTTGATCCAAAAAATTTACACCAGAAATTATAGGGCAGTATGAAATTTTTGATGAATTATTTTTAGCAATTAAACTAATATTTTGAAATTTTTTTACTCTTAAAGTTTTATAATATTCATTTAAATTGTTTAACCCCGGCAATCCAAACATTTCCAATATACGAATATTCTTTCCTATCTCTTCTGCAATCCCCCAAGAAAATCCAACTGCTTTGCTAGCTCTTTTGGCTATTGTGTCTATTTCGCTAAAGCTTCTCATTAGTTAAGTGAATTATAAACCCAGTGATCATCAAATGATTTTAAATCATTTGCCAAAGGAGCCCCTTGGAACATACAGATCCTTAGCCATTTGGTTGATCTTGGATCAAATTTTATTGCTCCAAAAAAGGATAATTTTAATCTTAACATATCAATTGGCATCAAATTATAACCAATTGTATTATCTTGAATTTCTGCGTAGGGAAATTTTTCAGTAATAAAAGCTCTTCTTACAACATGTCTCAAATCATTATTATCAATTAAAAATTTCTCTATTTTTAAACTATTTTTTTGATTTGAAATCCTTTGGTAAAGTTTTTTTATATCCCTAGCTATTGCAAGAGGTTGTTCTAGTTCAGATCCATTCTCACTAAATCGATCGGCTAACCTTGGTTCTTCTTTGTTTTTTGAAATAAACCAAAAATTTTGATTATTTTTTTTTTGTGAAAAATCAATTTTAATTATATTAGAATAATTTTCTTCTAAAATATTTCTTAAGTCCAATACACTTCTTTCAGTAGGTATTGAAAAATATTTTTCCTCATCTGAGCTCATTGTGCTAGTTAAAGGATCAACTATATTGTCATAAGGTTCCATCATCAATGATACGATATACTCTATACATTCATCCTCCAAATTTTTTTCTACCCAAATATACATATCGTTAAAAGAAAAATTTTTTTCAAATTTAAATTCGTTTTCTAAATAGTAAGTGAATTTATTAAGATCTGATAAAAGTTGTCTAATTTTATTTTTTTGAAACTCACTTTCAGTGTTCCAAGAAGTTACATTTTTTATAGACTTTTTAATACAAGTTTTAAAAAGTTCAAATTCACTCTTTTTTATTACTTTTATTTCTCTTATCTTTTTTAAAGCTGTTTCTCTTGACAATATCCAATTATTTAAAAGAGTAGGATGATTTACAATAAAGGGTGCCATACCTAATCCTGTAGAATTTCCAATACCAAGATTTCTACAAATATCTTTATTTAATTTTACTGCAACACGTGGGTTTCTGCTTTTAGCAATATGATTTACTTGGTCAAAAGTAAACTCTCTAACAAGATAAACTAACATCATTTCTAATCTAAATGGTCCGTAAATCTCTTTTCTATTTTTAATCCTAAATCTATCTGCCAAACCAAATTTCCCAGAACCATAAACAGCTGTCGTTCTATATAGATATCCTACTTTAGATAAGATTTCTTTGTCTGGTTGCATTCCTTTAGACAAATTTTCAACTACGTGATTAAAAATTCTAACTGATTTATTTGCCCTTGATAAAGTTAATTCTTTATAAGATAGTCTTCCGACCTCTTGTTTTGGAACATTTTCAGATAATCTTTCTAAATCTTTTTTTGTTGGAACGCCGTCATAAAGAGTAAATGCTGCGTCCCATTTTGTTGCTATAACTCTATCTGATCTTTCTGCATCTTTAATTTCATTAGCAAAACAAACTAGAGAATATGTTCTATTATTTTTTTTAAATGAATAAACAGCTATACCAAAACCATTGTCATCTAAATTAAATAATTCTCTAGTATAATCCCAATCTTTAAATTCTTTAAGGAATGATCTTAAAAAAGATAATTTTGATTGATGAAACGAACCAAGTTTAGAAAGCTTCATTATAACTTTTGGATCTCTTAACTTTACTTCCATTAGTTAATTCCTTTATAAAAATTAAACCAGTTATTTCCTAAAATACCATCAATTTCGTTTTCATTAAAACCAACTTTTTTAAGATTTTCTTCTAAATTTTTAAATCCTCTGGCGTCTAGAAACCACTCTGGTTGTTTTGGAAATCCAGATTTAGTTTTACTTCCTTCTCCAAAGTTTTTTGTTTTTGCCCAAGTTCCATTTCTCATCCATTCAACAACACTATTAGGTTGATTAAGGCATAAGTCCGATCCGATTCCTATATTTTTTACTCCCATCAATTCAGCAGTTTTATATACCATTTCACAAAAGCTTTGGATTGAACAGTTTGTTCCATCTTTTAGATGATGTGGATATAAAGATAAACCTAGCATTCCTCCATTTTCAGATAACGCTCTGAGAAGTTCGCTTGACTTATTTCTTTTTGCACTATGCCAGAAAGATGGGTTTGCATGTGTAATAGCTATAGGTTTTTGGCTTATATCAATCGCATCGAATGTACTTTTTTCTCCAGAGTGTGACATGTCAATAACAATTCCAACTTTATTCATTTCTTTGATTGCTTCTCTGCCAAAATTTGTAACTCCACTATCATTTTTTTCATAACATCCAGTGGCTAATAGAGATTGGTTATTATAAGTTAACTGCATAAATCTACAACCTTGTTCGTGAACTTTTTCAATTAAATTTATATCATCTTCAATCGGGGAACAGTTTTGAAATCCAAAAAATATTGCAGTTTTATTTTCTAATTGTGCTTTTTCAATATCTTTATAATCTTTTCCTAAAAAAATTAGATCTTGGTTTTCTTTAAAATGTTTTTCCCATTTTTTTATAACTTTTTGTAACTCATCATAGTCTTCATGATACGCAATAGTTACATGTACTGCATCTAATTTCGCTTCTTTATTTATTTTAAAAACATCTCTGTTCCAATTACAGTACTGAAGGTTATCTATTTTATATTTCATCTTTCTATTATTTAAATTTAGAGTTGAAAATTAAAGGCTATTAAATTTAATTTTTCAAGAAAAAAGTCTATTTTTATTGAAATCAGCGCTTTATCTTGAAATAATTGTACAGCTAATTAAAAATAATACCTAATGTCTAAAAAAATCTTTAATAAAGTCTCTATAGTAATGGGTAGCCAATCAGATAATAGAACTATGAAGATTTGTCAAAAAATTCTTAAAATTCTTAATGTAAAATTTGAAACTAGAATAGTTTCAGCTCATAGAACACCGATGCGTTTGTACGACTATGCAAGAAAAGCAGAAAAAAACAATATTGCAGTTATAATTGCTGGAGCTGGAGGATCTGCTCATTTACCAGGTATGATCGCTGCTTTAACATCGCTGCCAGTTTTAGGTGTACCGATAGAAAGTAAAAAACTTAAAGGTATTGATAGTCTATTATCAATTGTGCAAATGCCTAAAGGTATACCCGTTGGAACCTTAGCAATCGGAAAAGATGGAGCAATAAATGCTGCGCTATTGGCTGCTTCTATCATTTCACTAAATGACACTAAGGTTAAAAAAAAATTAAATAATTGGCGTTATCTACAAACAAAAGCTGTTAAAAGAAAACCACGATAAACAATCTAATGCCAAAAAAAGTTCTTGGAATTATTGGTGGTGGTCAACTTGGAAGCATGTTGGCAAGTGCTGCAAGAAAAGTAAATATAAAAACTATTATTATTTGTGATGATCCAAACGCACCTGCAAAAAAATTTGCGGATGAATTTATCTTAAGTAATTACAACAATGATCAGAAGATAGAAGAATTTGCAAAAAAAGCGGACATTGTAACTTTTGAATTTGAAAATATTCCTTATTTAACTTTAGAGAAAATAAACAAATTTACAAAAGTTTTGCCTGAGCCAAATATAAACAAAATAATCCAAAATAGATTAACAGAAAAAGATTTTTTAAATAAAATTAATATTAAAACAACTTTATACGCCTCAATAGAAAATGAAGAAGAGTTGAAATTAAATAAAAGACTTTTGCCTGGTTTGCTTAAAACTTGCACATTAGGTTATGATGGAAAAGGACAACACGAGATCAATTCCATTGAAGATATAAATAATATTAAACTTGATCCAAAGAAAAAATATATTCTTGAAAAACTTGTTAAACTTAAAAAAGAATTTTCAGTTATAGTTACAAGATTTGCCAGTGAAAAATACGAAATATATGAACCGATAGAAAACTATCATGAAGAACAAATATTAAAAAACTCAAAAATTCCATCTGATATAAGTGACGATATAAAAGAAAAATCAAAAGTTTGGTCAAAAACTATTGCTGAAAAGCTGAATTATATAGGAACTATGTGTGTTGAATTTTTTATAGATAAGAATGAAAATCTTTATGTAAATGAAATTGCTCCTAGAGTACATAATTCAGGCCATTTAACAATTAATTCTCATAATGTAAGCCAGTTTGAAAATCACATTAGGGCTATATGTAGTTTGGAAAAAATACCTACTAAAAAGCTCTTTAATGCCGAAATGATTAATTTAATTGGAAGTGATATTTCAAATTATAGAAATAAAAAGTTTAAAGAAAATGAATTTTTCTATGATTATTTAAAAAATGAGATAAAAAATAAAAGAAAAATGGGACACTTAACAATTGTAAAGAAACTAAAAAATAAATAGTTTGCGACATGTTAAAGTTTGTAATTTTCTTAATTTTTACTATTACTTATAACAATTTATTATTTGCTATGGAAAAACCCTATCATCATTTAACTAATGGTACTTTTAGAAATCCTGAAGGTTCTCCACAGAGAGATAATTCTTTTAATTGGAGTTTCAAAATTTTTAATCAAGAGAAAAAAAAACTAAACATGTATATTCCAAATGATCATGTAATTAGTAAAAATAAAGTTTTAGAAAATCTTATAAGTAATAAAGATAAAGATTACATAGCGTGGATTGGTCATGCTACATTTATAATTAAACTTGGAAATACTACAATTATTACTGATCCAGTTTTTGAAAAAAATATGGGACCTTTAATATTTGGTCCTAAAAGATTTGTAGATCCAGCAATTGATCTTAATGAAATACCTGAGGTAAATTTATTTTTATTGACGCATAATCATTATGATCACTTAAGCACAAGAACTATACAAAGATTTCCTTATAAAAAAGCTAAAGTTTTAGCTCCATTAAAACTTGGAAAGTATTTTACAAGGAATGGTTTCAAAGATGTTAAAGAAATGGATTGGTACGATAGTGTAGAATTAAATAACTTAAAAATTACTTTTTTACCTGCAGTTCATTGGTCTAAAAGAAGTTTATGGGATACAAATAAAACTTTATGGGGAAATTTTTTAATTCAGTATAAAGATAAAAAAATATTTTTTGCTTGTGATACTGGCTATGGAGATATTTACAAAAAGCTTGGAGAAAAATATGGACCTATTGATTTAACTTTTATTAATATTGGTGCCTATAACTTTTATCCTATGTCGCCAAAAAAAGATAAATCTATTTATCATACAAATCCTGAAGAAGCTTTAAGTATAGGACAAGATTTAAAAAGTAGAAAAGTTTTAGGTATGCACTGGGGAACGGTAGTTCTTTCTTTAGAACCAATACTTGAACCACCAAAACGATTTAAAGAAAATGCATCAAAGTATGGTTTTAAAGAAGAAGATGTAATTATTTTTAAAATTGGTCAGGTTGAAAATTTGAATAAAGTATTAAATAATTAAAGTTATGAAATCTATTGAGGGAAATTTTGAAGAAAAAAAAGTAAATGAATTACTTCTAAAACATTTTAAAGAATTAAGATCAGTTTCCCCAGCTAATTCTTGTCATGTTCTAGATATTAACGGACTAAAAAAAGATAATATTAAATTTTGGAGTTTGTGGGAAAATGATCAACTCGTTGGCTGTGGGGCGCTTAAATTTTTAGATGAAAATCATGGAGAACTAAAATCAATTAGAATTGCTGATAATTTTAAAAAAAAAAATTATGGAAAAAAAATTATTGAACACTTAATTATTGAAGCAAAAAAATTAAAAATAAATAAACTAAGCTTAGAGACAGGAGCTGGAGATTTTTTTAAACCTGCTAGGAAATTATTTAAAAAATGTGGGTTTATTTTATGCGAACCATTTGCAGAATATAAAGAAGATGTAGATTCTTGTTATATGACCCTAAATATCTAGATTTTTTAATCCTTAATATTGAGCTTTTTTCTAGTTTTCAAAAAGTTGTTTTCAACAAGTTCTGTAAATTCTTTTTTTAAAGATCTTTTCTTATAATCGTCTTCAATTTTATCAGACACATATTTAATTGTGGTTTTTCCTGTTTCTTTTTCAATAATTTTGTTGGATCCAAAACTAAGACCTGCTTGTTGAATGTTTCCAGTTGTCGCAACAGTTATTACTGGTCCCATTACAGATGCAGATTGCATGCATCCTGATAAAATTATGGATGCAAATAAAATTAGTATTAATTTTTTTATTCCCATTGATTCCCTAGTGGTATTAATAGTATTTAATTATCCTCAACTCAAGATGGAAAATTATTTTACTATCCATTTTAGGGATATTTCTAAAGATTTTTTTATGAAATATGTGCTTAAAATTTGATAATCAATGATAAATTTTGAAATATAAAGTGAAAAAAATAGCTGTTTTAGTTTCTGGTGGAGTAAGAATTTATCCAAAAAATAAATTATTTCTTAAAAAGATATTCAAAGGTCTGGATGTTAAGATTATTGCGTGTGTTTGGAAATCACAAAAAAAAACTAAGATTTTTAAAAAACTTTATAATGTGAAATATAATAAATATATTAATTTGCAAAAATGGAATAGTTACATGTCAAAAGTAACTTATGTAACTGGTGAAGAAAATAGGAGTTATAAAGTCATTAATATTTTTCATATGTGGTATTCAATAGTAGAAAACTTAAAATTTTTAAAAAAAATAAGAAATGAAAATTTTGATTATGTTTGTAGATTTCGTAGCGACTTATATTTTAAAAATAGTAAAAAAAATCTTTTAAAAGAAATTTTAAAAATTAAAGATAATCAATTAATATTTCCTGAAAATAATCATTATCGAGGTTTAAATGACCAATTTTTTATTGGAAATTATACAACTGTAATGAAGTTTACAAGTTTTTTTAAATTTATTAAATCTTTTTTAAACGAAAAGAGAACTCTAAATCCTGAATATCTATTATATTTTTTTTTAAGGAAAAATAATATTAAATATAAAATTATTGAAAATTTTAAAATAAGAGTGTTGGGTCAAAATCTAAAATCTCATTTAAATTATTCAATAAAACCAACAAAAAAAGCTTTTGTTCCGTTAAAGGATAAAATCAATATGAAAACTTTGAAATATAAAATGAAATTAATTAAAATTAATAGAAAAATTAAAAAAATTATAGATTAATTTATTTAACTTTAAAATTGTCTATAAAATATTTTAAATCTTCTGGTGTTCCGATTCCCCACATTTTATCAATCTTATCTATTAAAATATTTTTATTTTCTTTAAGAGCCTCATTAAATACAGGACAAACATAAAATTCATTATTTATTCTAAGATTTTTTTTTATCATTTGTTTTGCATATTTTACGTAGTCCTTTCCTTGTTTCCAGTAATAAATTCCAACTGTTGCATTGTTAGAAATTACTTTTTTTTCAGCAACTTCCAAAACTTTATTATTCTGATCAACCTTTGCATATGACCATTTTGGATGAATGGCTTCAAATGTTAGTATTCCACCATCTGCTTTCTTTGAAATAAATTTATACATCGATTTTGATGCATTCCATTCAATAAATTGATCTGAGTTTGCTATCAGTAATGGTTTTTTATTATCAATTAATTTTTCTGCAAGTAATGTTGTACACGCTGCTCCTTCTGTTAGGCCATCGATTTCAACTATTTTGCAATCAGGTTCAATAATTTTTAGTACACTTTGAAGATTGTATTTTTCTATGTGTGATTTTTGAGCTAAGAAAATATAATTTGCACTTATGTTAAGGCTTTGAACAACCCACTTAATCATAGGCTGTCCATGAATTTCTATTAAAGGTTTTGGAAATGAGTAACCTGCCTCGGCAAATCTTTTTCCTGCTCCAGCCATTGGTATTAGTATATTTAACTCTTTATCTTTCCACCTAGTATTTTTTTTCATAATATTTTTTTTATTTATGAAATTTATTGTTTCAATAATTTTTTTGTAGGTCAAATCATTATCTGTTTTTATTGGAAATAGATTTCCACCTGAGTCTAGAGCAGATTGTCTGCCATGGTGTGAATCTTCAATGATTAATGTTTCTTTAGGTTTGCTCCCTCCATCCACCATACATTTTAAGTAGATTTGTGGATGAGGTTTAGGAAATATAACATCTTGGTTTGAATAGCTTAAAAATAAATATTTTTGTATTTTTAATTTTTTAATACAGGTTACTAAGGTTTTTTTAATAGCATTTGTTGCAACTATAACCTTATATTTTTTAGATAATTTTTTAAAAATCTCGTAAATTTTTTTATTAAACTTTATACTTTTTTTTAGTTCAGTGTCTGTATAAATATTTTTAAATTTAATTATATTTTTTAAGTTATTTTTTTTTAAAACTTTTCTTTTTAAAAGTATTTGAAGTTTTTCCTTGGTTGTTAATCCATCAAAAATTTTCAAATGTTCATCATAACTGATCTGGTATTTTATTTTTTCTTTTTTTAAAGCGTTATTTAAAGCATTAAAATGGATATTTTTTGTATCTACTAATACTCCATCTAAGTCAAATACGATTAGTTTTATTGTACTCATTCTTATACCTTTCTATATAATCTGAACAAATTCCTTTAAATTTATAATCAAGTTTAATTTCTTTATGCCACTCGGGTAATACACATATACTTTCATTGGAAAGATTTTTTCCTGGATAGGTCCAAATATAACCTTTACTGGTTAGTGTATATTCATCATTTTCATGCCAAAAATAATGGGCTCCAATTTTTTTTAAATTTATTAATGAGTCTAAATTTTTACTATGACACCAAAGTTTTTTATTTAATAAGTATTTATCGTCTACTAAGTAAGTTGGTTTATCATGGCCTAAATAAAAATTTTCTTTTTGAAACCAAACATCAATCTCTACATCATAGCCTTTTTTAATTGCGTCGTTAATATAATCTACTGAATTTTCTTTTGAAATATCTGGTCCAAGAGTATTTCCTCTGTGTGAAATAAAATACATTGTTCTTTATACCATGTTGATATTATCTTAATAAAGTAAAATTAACTTATATATTTTTATACCCAAACTCTAAAGATGAGTCTGTAATAGAGTGATAAAGGGACTCTCCAAAGCTTCGAAGTGTAAATATTCTCACTTTAAATGGCTTATCATCAATCATATCTGCTGTAAATGCTATACCATTGTATGTAGAGTTTATTGAATTGTTTTTTTCTAAAATATTAAAATTGAATGGGCATCCTTTTTTCAATACTTCTTTTACTTCTTGTCCTGATATTTCAATTATAGCTCGCGAGTGAGATAAATCTGTTATAGCAAAATCTTGTTCTTTAAAAGTTTCTGAAATATTTTTAAGTAAATCTTTTTTTGTTGATACTAAAAGCCAATTTTTAGGACCATTCCATAAAATTCTTGTATCGTTATTACTAACTACACTTAGTGGTTCATTTTTTAGTTTTAAATTATCGATATCAATATTTTCAAAAGAAACTTTCGAATTTTTATACTGAACAATTTGAACTATAAGCATATTTTTAACTTCTGAAAGATTTAGCAAATTTTTTTCATTTTTACTTTCATGATTTCCAAAAATCCCTAATTTGTGAATATTGTTTAAAGCTGATACTGCTGATGTCATGATCTAACTCTTTCTCCTTTTGGGTCAACATAATGTGATGATACAATTTCAACAGGTATTGTTTTATTTTTCAATGGAGACAGTGCAAAAAGCTTTTGTCCAATCATATTTTTTCCATCTTTTATTATTGCAAGAGAAAAAGGATTGTCATATTCAACGCTCCAACATGATGCGGATACATGGCCTAATTTAGGATTTGGAAGTTTCGCTTTTGCGTCTTTAACTATATACGATCCTTCCGGTATAGTTGTTTTTTTGTCTAACGGTACAACGCCAACAATTTTTTGCCTATCTGGAGAAACATAAGCAGCTTTAATTAAAGATCTTTTTCCAATAAAATCTTTCTTTTTGCTTACTAGTCCCTCCAATGAATTATCATATGGAATTGTACGTCCATCTAATTCCGATCCTGCAACATGTCCCATTTCAATTCTTAATGTTGATAATGCTTCCGTTCCATATGGTTGAATATTAAATTCTTTTCCAATTTCTATTATTTTTTCCCACATAAAATTACCATTATCTGACTCGACATTTACTTCGTAAGCAAGTTCACCTGAAAATGAAATTCTAAAAATTTTCGCATTAACTCCAAATAAATTGCCTTCCATATATCCCATGAATGGTAAACCATTGTTTGAAACATCTAGCTTTGGAAAAAGTTTCTGTAAAACGTCTCTAGATTTTGGTCCAGCTATAGCAGCACCTGCCCATTGCTCTGTTGACGAAACCACATTCACATTCAATTCTGGCCAAACTAATTGTAAATAATATTCTAAATGAGATAGAACGTTTGCAGCTTGAGCAGTTGTTGTAGTCATATGATAATGATTTTCTGAAATTCGAGTTGTTGTCCCATCATCCATTACAATTCCATCCTCTCTTAACATCACGCCATATCTAGCTTTACCAACTGGTAATTTAAGCCAGGCATTTGTATAAACTCTATTTAAAAATTCTGCAGAATCAGGACCTTTAATATCGATTTTACCTAGAGTAGTTACATCACATACTCCAACATTTTGTCTTACGTTTTTTGCTTCTCTCTTTGATGCTTCAAATAAATTTTCATTTCCTTGTTTGTAATATCTAGGACGCAACCAAACACCAGCATCGACAAATACTGCATTATTTTTTTCATGCCAATAATGCATTGGTGATTTTCTTGTTGGTTTAGAATGTTTTCCAATTTCTCTTCCAACAATCGCTCCTATTGAAACGGGTGAATAAGGTGGTCTAAAAGTAGTATGACCAACTTGAGGTACAACTTTATTTTCTATATCTGAAACTAATTGTAACCCATTAAGATTACTTGTCCTACCTTGGTCTGTTGCCATTCCTAATGTTGTATATCTTTTAACATGTTCAATTGATCTATAACCTTCTCTTAATGCAAGCTGTATATCTGACACCGAAACATCATTTTGAAAATCTAAGAATCTTTTATAATTTTTTCTCTCAGGTAGAGGGACGCACCAAAATTTATCATGATTAGAGGATTTTTTCTCTACAACAGCAGGAACTGCAATCTTATTTTCTTTATTTGTGATTTGCTTTGATAATTCACTTCCTTTTTCAAAAGATGTTTTTAATGTTTCTTCTAATGTAAAAATCCCATTAGCTGATCCAAGAGTTGTTTCTTTTTGCTTTGATTGGCTTGGAATAAATGCATCTATTTCATCTTTAAATTTAGTTTTATTGCCAGATTGTGAAGCTAAATGAATTGTTGGTGTCCAAAATCCTGAGACACAAATACAATCACATCCTATATTTTCAATATTGCTTAATTTTTTTTTATCATCTGATATTTTGGCAATATCTGCAGACTTAACTTTTTTATAACCTTTTGCTGCCACAACAACATAAGAAAATTTTATGTTTATATTTAAGTCTTTAGCTTCTTTTATAATTTCTGAATTAGGATTTTTTCTTGTATCTAAAACAATAGGATCTATTCCATTTTTTTTAAACTCTATTGCAGTTTCGTATCCGCTATCATTATTCGTAAATACTAATGGTTTTTTTCCAACTAAGACTCCATAAACTTTTAAGTATTCTTTGGCTGCTGAAGAAAGCATAACACCTGGAGTATCATTGTTTCCAAAAACCAAAGGTCTTTCTATTGATCCAGATGAAATAATGACCTCTTTTGCACGTATGTACCAAAGTCTCTGTTTAGGGGTATATTTTTCTGTTTTAGGTAAATGATCGCTAACTCTTTCAGACATAACTAGCATGTTATGATCATAATAACCAAACACTTGAGATCTATTTTTAACAATTACATTTGGCATTGATTTAAGCTCAGTTATTATTTTTTCTGCCCATTCTTTTCCATTTTGATTTCCAATTGTAACTTCACTAGTTAGAAGGCTTCCACCAAACCTCGATTTGTCTTCAGCTAAAATTACTTTTGCTCCATTTTTTGCAGCAGCATAAGCGCTTGCTAAACCAGATGGGCCCGATCCTGTTATTAAAAGGTCACAATATTCATATTTATGTTCATATCTTTCCTTATCGTGTTTAATTGATGCTGCTCCAAAGCCTGCCGCTTTTCTGATAATTGGTTCATAAACCTTGTACCAAAAGCTTTTAGGCCACATAAAAGTTTTATAGTAAAATCCTGCAGGAAAAAATTTTCCTAAAAAATTATTTATTGCACCAATATCAAAATCTACATTTGGCCAACAATTTACACTTTTTGCCTCCAAACCCTCGAATAACTCTTGTTCTGTTGCTCTTACATTGGGATCCACTTCATTATTTCTATTCATTTGAACTATCGCATAAGGTTCATCTACACCTGCTCCAAAAAATCCTCTAGGCCTATGATACTTAAAACTTCTACCAACTAAATGAACTCCATTTGCAATTAAAGCTGAGGCTAAAGTATCGCCTTCATAACCAGAATATTTTTTCCCATTAAATTTAAATGAAATTTTTTTATTTCTATTAATTAACCCACCTTTATCTAATCTAAATTTTTCTGACATCTTTATACTTCTTCGTTTGCTTTTAATGTTTTAAATATTTCGTGAGTTAACGTGTCTCTTTCAACTTTAATCCATTGTCTACATCCAGAAATATGTTGCCATAATTCTAAATGTTTTCCTCTTGGACTTTTGCGCAAATAAACAAAATTGTCCCAATCCTTATCTGAAACTTCTTTGTTTAATTCTGGTCTTTTAACTGTTGCATCACCACCATATGAAAATTCATTTTGAGATCGTAATCCACAGTGAGGGCATTTAATATGTAACATTTAAGAAATCCAAGTTTTAGTTCCAAGACCCTTTTCGTCAATTAAATGTCCAGTGCTAAATCTATTTAAACTATAGCCCGCATTTAATTCGTGAGGCTTATCTTGGGCAATAGTATGAGCAAAAGTCCATCCAGATGCAGGTGTTGCTTTAAATCCTCCATAACACCATCCGCAATTTAAATATAAACCTTCAATGTGTGTTTTATCAATAATAGGTGATCCATCCATAGACATATCCATAATTCCTCCCCATGTTCTAAGCATTTTTAATTTACTTAGAAATGGAAACATTGCTATTCCTTCAGTTAATACGTGTTGTAATGTTGGAAGATTTCCTCTTTGAGCATAACTGTTGTACCCATCAAGATCTCCACCCATAACCATTTCACCTTTATCAGATTGACTACAATAAAAATGTCCTGCGCCAAAAGTTACTACATTATCTAATATTGGTTTAATTGGTTCTGATACACATGCTTGTAAAAGATGTGTTTCTATAGGTAATGTCATATTTAATTTCTCTGCTAAAATGTTTGTACTACCAGCGACACAAAGACCAATTTTTTTTGCTTTAATGTTACCTTTTGAAGTTCTTATTCCTAAAATTTTTCCATTTGAAACATCAAACCCTGTTACTTCACAATTTTGAATAATATCAACTCCCATCGAATCTGCTTGACGTGCATACCCCCAAGCAACTGCATCATGTCTAGCTGTTCCTGCACTTGGTTGCATCAATCCTCCAAATATTGGGAATCTTACATTTTCAGAAAAATCTGCCATAGGTATAATTTTTTTCACTTCTTCTCTATTTAAAAGAACTGCATCAATTCCATTTAAACGCATTGAATTTCCTCTTCTAGAATAAGCGTTCATTTGCGCATCAGAATGCGCTAGATTAATTATTCCTCTTGGAGAAAACATTACATTAAAATTTAAATCCTGACTCATGTTTCTCCACAAATCCATTCCGAATTCACTGAACAAACCGTTTTCATCATGCATATAATTTGATCTGATTATTGTAGTGTTTCTTCCAACATTACCTCCACCTATCCATCCCTTTTCAATAATTGCAACTTTTGTAATATTGTGTTCTTTAGCTAGGTAGTAGGCTGTGGCTAAACCATGGCCTCCTCCACCGATAATAATAACATCATATTCTTTTTTTGGAGTTGGATCTTTCCAGGCCACTTCCCAATCTTTGTGTCCTTTGAAAGCATTTTTGATAAGGCTAAAAACAGAATATTTTTGCATATTATATTTATTTAAGTCTAATTTATTTCTTTAAAAATTAAATAATAAAGTATAGAAATCTCAATCAAAATTACAAAGTTTTATAGGAGTATAAATGGGCGCAGTTAAAACTGACATAGAGATAGCTAGAAAAGCAAAAATGCGTCCAATCAAGGATATTTTGGCCAAAATTAAAGTCCCTGACACTGCAAAAGCTTTTAGTCCAATGGGTCGTCACATCGCTAAAATCAATTTTGATTATCTTGATACTTTGAAAAATAAAAAAGATGGAGATTTAATTTTAGTAACAGCAATAACTCCTACACCAGCTGGTGAAGGTAAAACTACAGTCTCCGTTGGTTTAAATGATGGGTTAAATAAAATTGGAAAAAAATCAATAGTTTGTTTAAGAGAGCCAAGCCTTGGTCCATCTTTTGGTATGAAAGGCGGCGCAGCAGGTGGAGGTTATGCTCAGGTAATTCCAATGGAACAAATTAACTTACATTTCACTGGTGACTTCCATGCTATAACTTCAGCTCACAACCTTTTGTCTGCATTAATAGATAACCATATATATTGGGGTAATAAACTTAATATAGATGATAAAAATATTGTCTGGAAAAGAGTCATGGATATGAACGATAGAGCCTTAAGAGCCATAAATATAAATACTAAAGGTGCGTCTAAGAATTTTCCTAGAGAAGACGGTTTTGATATTACCGTTGCTTCAGAAGTAATGGCTATATTCTGCTTATCTAACAATATAAAAGATTTAGAAAAAAAAATTGGCAACATTACTATAGCGTACAATAAAGATGGAAAACCGATTTATGCTAAAGATTTAAAAGCTCAAGGTCCTATGACTGTTTTATTAAGAGAAGCAATTAGACCAAACGTAACTCAAACTCTTGAAAATAATCCAGCTTTTATTCATGGGGGTCCTTTTGCAAATATAGCACATGGATGTAATTCAATTATAGCTACTAAAGCAGCCCTAAAACTTTCAGATTATGTTGTAACTGAAGCAGGTTTCGGTGCAGATCTTGGTGCTGAAAAATTTTTAGATATTAAATGTAGGAAAGCAAATCTAAAACCAAGTTGCATTGTTATAGTTGCTACAGTTAGAGCTTTAAAGATGCATGGTGGAATTGAAAAAGATGATTTAAAAAAAGAAAACATAAATGCTGTAAAAAAAGGTTTGGTTAATCTTGAGAGACATATAAGTAACATTCAAAAGTTTGGAATAAAACCAATTGTTGCGATAAATCATTTTGTTTTAGACACAAAAAAAGAAATTAACATTATATCTGATTTTTGTAAAAAATTAGGTGTAGAAGTTAGTGAATGTACTCATTGGGCAAATGGTGGAAAAGGAACAAAAGATTTAGCAAAAAAAGTTGTAAAAATTTGTAAAAATTCCAAAAAAAATAAATTTAAATTTTTGTACAACGAAAAAGAATCTCTATGGAATAAAATAGAAATAATTGCAAAAGAAATTTACAACGCTAACAAAATTTCAGCTGATGAAAAAATTAAAGAACAATTAATAAAATTTGAAAAAAATGGTTATGGTAAATTACCAGTTTGTATTGCAAAAACTCAATACAGTTTTTCAATTGATCCTAAAATTAAAGGCGCACCATCAGGTCATGAAATTCCAATAAGAGAGGTGAGACTATCTTCAGGAGCTGAATTTATTGTTGTAATTTGTGGATCAATAATGACCATGCCTGGACTTCCTAGAGTGCCTGCCGCAGATAATATTGGTTTAAATAATAGAGGCGAAGTCGAAGGTTTATTTTAATTAAGCGGCAGTTTTTAAATAATCTAACCAATTTTTTAACTCTAGCATTCTAGTGTCTTTTTTTGATTTTTTTATTTCTTCTTCAATAAATTTAATATGATTTTGAATTTCTTCTTCATCTTTAAAACATTTTCTAACAGTTATAAGTCTTTCTTTTCTAAATTTAATTAATGTAATCATTTTATCATATGTAATTTCAGGATGATACTGCAAACCCCATATATCACTTACGCCAGACTTAAAATGAATGCTCTGTATTTTATTAATTTTGTTTGATGCTAAATGAGTTGCCTCATTTGGTAAAGTAACCACCTCATCAAAATTAAAAGCTGGTGAATTAAATTTTTTATTTTTATGTCTATATAAAGGGTGCTTCAATCCATTTTCATTAATTTCAATATCTTTGGCTATACCAATATGTGCGCCATTAGATGCTTTTTTTACTTCTCCTCCTGCTGCTGTTACTGCTACTTGCATACCCCAACATATAGCTAAAATTTTTTTAATATTTTTAAAACATTCTTTCATAAAAGCAATTTGTCTTCGAATTTCTATGCAATCGTTATAGATACTCAGACTACTACCACCCCAAATCAATCCATCATATTTTTTAATATTTGGAATGATTTTATCAAAAGTTTTCTCAGAACATGGATTAAAGACGTCAATATTTAAATCTTTTGAATAATATGCAAGACTCTCTTGTAAACTTTCTGCATGAGTTTTTATGCCTGAATTTTTAAAATTTTGATTTTCATTTGGCAAGTTTCCCTCAACAACTAATAAATTTAAATTTTTCATTAAAATAATTTCCCAGACATACTGTGTTCGTACAACGTTTTCATATCATTAACTGTCATTTTTTTTGGATTAGATGATGTTGAAGGATCGTCTAAAGCCATTTTTGATAATCTTTCAATATCAAAATCTTCTTTCTTTATAACATCTGATAACTTATGTGGCATATCTAATTTTTGTCTTAATTCTAAAACCCACTGTATAAAAGCATCGAATGATTGATTTTGCAATTCTAAATATTTACAAATTTTTATAATTTTTTCTTCAATTACATCTTTATTGAAAGTCAAAACATATGGCATGAATATTGCATTTGATAATCCATGATGAATATTATTAACAGCGTTAACAGGGTGACTTAAAGAATGAATTGCCCCTAACCCTTTTTGAAAAGCAGTAGATCCCATGCTTGCAGCTGTTAACATGTTCATTCTCGCTTCAATATTTGAGCCATCTTTGACAGCTTTTAACAACCATTGATTAATCATTCTCATTCCTTCTAAAGCAATACCATCGGCCATTGGATGAAATCCAGGTGCACAAAATGCTTCAAGATTATGAGCTAATGCATCCATTCCTGTAGCAGCTGTAATTTTTGGTGGTAGACCAATAGTTAAAGCTGGATCTAATATTACGATTGAAGGTAAAAATTTTGGATGAAAAATAATATTTTTTACGCCGGTTTCTTCATTTAAAATTACAGAAGCTCTACCTGTTTCAGATCCTGTGCCAGCAGTAGTTGGGACAGCTATAATTGGAGAAATTTTATCATGATTTGCTTTAGTCCAGTTATCTCCCACGTCTTCAAAGTCCCAAATTGAAAGAGTTTGTCCCGACATAAATGCTACAGCTTTTCCAACATCTAGTCCACTACCTCCACCAAATGCTATAACACCGTCGCAACTATCTTTATTATATATTTCAACTCCTTCTTTAACATTTGTGCCTGTAGGGTTACCTACAACTTTTGAAAAAATACTAACTTTAAATCCTTCATTTTTTAATTTTTCTAATATATTTAAAACCATCTGAGTTTTAGCCAAACCACTGTCTGTAACTAATAAAGGACTTTTAATATTTAGCTGTTTGCAAGCACTACCTAAATCGGCAATTCTATTTTCACCTACCCACATTGTGGTTGGATAATTCCAATTATATTTGCTCATATTTAAATTTATTTATAGAGGATTTTTAATATGGTAAATGAAATTAATCTAGTTTAATCTTGCATTTTTTATGATCCAAACAATTACACCAATAGATAATACAATATATGTCGAAAGAGAGTATAATTCGAAAATAATTGAAGAAACTATATCTAATTCAGTAATTGCCCAAAATGAATGGGGATCACTTAAAGTAGAGGAAAGAGTTGATTTATTAAAAAAATTTGTTGCTGACTTTTTATCAAAAGAAAAACAAATTATTGAAGAAATTACCAGACAAATGGGAAGGCCAATCTCTCAAGCGTTAAATGAATTAAAAGGTTTTAAAGAAAGAGCTGATTATATGCTCTCGATTGCGGATGAAAAATTAAAAAATATCTATTTGCCAGAAAAAGAAAATTTTAAAAATTATATTAAAAGAATTCCAATGGGGGTTTCTTTTATTATAGCTCCATGGAACTATCCTTATTTAACGTCTGTTAATTCAATTATACCATCTCTTGCTGCAGGAAATTCTGTAATATTAAAGCACTCAGCCCAAACACCTCTTTGTGCTGAACAATTATATGAATCAGCTAAAAAAACTCTTCCTAATAATACATTTAATTATTTACATCTTAACCACAATGACAGTTTGAAAATAGTTTCTGATAAAAGAATTGGGTTTGTTTCATTTACAGGGTCAGTAAGTGCAGGCTATGAAGTTCAAAAATCAACAATGAATAAATTTATAAGTATTGCACTTGAATTGGGGGGAAAGGATCCAGCATTTGTAAGACATGATGCTGATCTTGAAAATACTGTAGAAAATCTTGTGGATGGTTCTTTTTTTAATTCTGGTCAATCTTGCTGCGGCATAGAAAGAATCTACGTAGATAAAAAAATATATAATAATTTTTTAGAATTATTTATTGATAAAACATACAGCTATAAATTGGGTAATCCATTAAAAGAAGATACCAACCTTGGTCCTGTTGTTAAATTATCTGCTGCAGATTTTATTAAAGATCAGATGAATTTAGCTGTAAAACAAGGTGCAAAAATGATGATTAATGAATCAAAATTTGATTACCCAAAAGAACATAAAAATTACATGATCCCGCAAGTTCTAACTAATGTAAATCATGAAATGAAATTTATGATGGAAGAAACATTTGGTCCCTGTGTAGGAATAATGGCGGTAGATAATGACGATGAAGGTGTAAATTTAATGAATGATAGTCCTTATGGTTTAACCGCATCAATTTGGACTAAAGATATCGATGTTGCAGAAAAGCTTGGAAATAAAGTAAATACTGGAACTTTATTTATGAATAGATGTGATTACTTAGATCCAGGATTATCTTGGACAGGTGTAAAGGAAACGGGAAAAGGCTGTTCTTTATCTGAGATAGCATATGAACATCTTACAAAACCAAAAAGTTTTCACCTAAAGAAAAAATTATAAAAAAATGAAGCTTACTTACAAAGGTAAATCAGCAATTGTTACGGGTGCTTGTGGTGGTATGGGTTTAGAGGTTTCTAAAAATTTATCAAGAAATAATATTACGGTACTTATGATTGATTTGAAAAAACCCCCTAAAAATTTTTTAAAAGATAATCATAATTGCATATATCAAAATATTGATGTTACTAATTTTAAAAAATTAAAAAAATCTATAGAAATATTTTACAAAAAAAATAAGCAGATTGATTATTTAATTAATACAACAGGTGTCTTATGGTTTGATAAAGATATATCATCAGCGAATATTGACTCCAAAATATGGGATAAAGTCTATGAAATAAACTTAAAATCAATGGTTTATCTATCTAAAATTATTATACCTAAAATGAAAAAAAATAAATTTGGATCAATGGTGCATATTTCGTCTGTTGATGCATTGTCAGGTGATGATAAACCGCAGGATGCTTATGGATCCTCTAAAGCTGCTATGATTAGACTTTCAAAATCTCTAGCAATTCAATTTGCTTCAAAGAATATTAGATCAAATACTATATTGCCTGGAGCAGTCGATACTAATATGCAAAAAAGATGGAAAAAAAATCCATCTGCAAAAAAAAAATTAGCAAAAGTAATACCTCTTAATAGAATTGCTGAACCGCAAGATATATCAAATACCGTTATGTTTCTATTAAGCGACCAATCTAATTATATTACTGGAACTGAAATTATTATCGACGGCGGTATTACTGCTAAACCTTAAATCTTAGAATTAGGCGCTTCTATAAAAGAAGCGCCTAAAAATATTATTATCTATAAGGATAACCAGCTTTTTCCATTGTTTGAGCATATAATTTAAATGCATCAACAACTTTTTTAGCACGTGGGCTAATTTTAGATGTATCATCCCAGAACTCTTTAGAGTCTTCTACAACTTTACTCCACTCATTCGCTGGAAGACTTGTTAGTTCCATTTTTTTACCATTAACACGTAGGTCTGCTTCTCCACCCCAATACCATACTTGTCTATAATAATGAGAGTCATTAATAGACATTCGGTATAAAGCTTGAAGTTTTGGACTTAATTTTTCCCAGCTTTTTGAATTAGCAAAGTAAGAACCAAACCATGCACCTGTAACTGCATTTGTTAAGGCATATTTGCAAATATCTGCCCAACCTACTTCGTAAGCTTCGGTAAATCCACACCAACAAACACCATCAAGTTCACCTGTTTGCATTGCAGTTTCAACATCATCCCATGGTACAATTACTGGAATTAAACCATATCTAGACAAGAATTTTCCAGCAGTAGGAACGCCGAAAACTCTTAAACCTTTCATGTCTGCTAATGAAGTAACTTTTTTCTTAACAGTAAATAGATGACAAGGGTCCCAAGCACTAGTGCTTAACCATTTTACTCCCTTAACTTCTTTATAAGCTTCATCCCAAATTTCATTTAAACCATAATATTTAAATAATGATGGAACATCTAAGCTGTATCTTGTTGCAAATGGGAAATATCCACCAAATACCTGTATATCTACTGGTGAACCCATAGTTGCGTCATCACTTTGTACAGCGTCAATAGTACCCGCCTGCATTGCTCTAAACAATTCATCAGTTGGCACTAATTGGTCTGCATAGTAAAGCTCAATTTCCATTTCGCCGTGCGCAGCTTTATTAAAAGCTTCAATTTGTGGCTTAATTACATGAGCTCCTAAAGGCGCGCCAGAATATGTTTGCAGTCTCCATTTAATTGGATTTGACGCCGCATAAACGTAAGGAGCTTTTACAACAGTAGCCCCCGCCGCACCCAAAGTTAACAAACCGGCTTTCTTAATAAACGAACGCCTTTTATTTGTTATGATTTTTTTTTCTTTTTTCATATTTTCCCCCTACTTAATTTATACGCAAAAGGTTATTATTAATTTTAGAATGATTCTAGTAATTATTTAAAATAATTTAAACTATAAGTTGAATTTATTTATTTGATAAATATTTTTCAGGCAAGTATGTAGCAATTTCAGGGAATGCCATAACTATCGCTAGACCAATAACCATAACTATAACAAACGGAATTATTGATCTATAAATATCATATAAAGTTATTTCTTTTGGTGCCATAGCTCTCATTAAGAATAAATTATATCCAAACGGTGGGGTCATATATGCTATTTGGCAAGTAATTGTATAAAGCACCCCATACCATATTGGATCAAATCCTAAAGATATAATTAGTGGAACATAAAGTGGTGCAACAATTACCAACATTGCAGTATCATCTAAAAACATTCCCATAATTATATATGAAAGTTGCATCATAATTAAAACTCCCCAAGGTGTTAGATGCCATCTTTCAATAAATAACTTTTCTATTGCTTTTCCTGCTCCCAAACCATCAAAGACAGCCCCAAAACATAATGCCGCTAAAATTATCCACATAAACATACATGAAACACCTAGTGTTTTTTTAAGCGTAGTTTCAAGTACTTGTTTGTTAAATCTTTTTTTATAAACAGCAGCGATAGTAGCAAGTAGTGCTCCAACGGCTGAGCATTCAACCAGACTAGCTATTCCCATTAAAAATAAACCAGTCATAAGAAAGAAAATTACAAAAGGAATTATTCCAGCTTTTAATAATTTTAATTTTTCTGGTAACGGAATGTCTCTTTCTTTTTTATCTAATGCCGGACCTAATTCTGGTTGTAGTCGACATCTAACATAAATATAAATAATAAATAAAGAAGCCATTAATATTCCTGGTAAAAGGCCAGCCAACCAAAGTTTACTAACAGGTTGTCTTGCAATCATTCCATATAAAACCATAACTACACTTGGAGGTATAAGTATACCTAGAGAGCTGCCTGCTTGAACTACCCCGGTTATCATTCGTTTATCATAATTTCTCTTTAACATTTCTGGAAGTGCAATTGTTGCTCCTATAGCCATTCCCGCTACACTTAATCCATTCATTGCAGAAATTGCTACCATCATAAGCATAGTTCCAATAGCAAGACCACCTTTTAGTCCACCAAAGTATACATGAAACATTTTATATAAATCATTTGCTATTCCCGACTCGGAAATCATAAACCCCATATAAATAAAAAGAGGAAGAGTAAGCATTGGATACCATTTAAATAATTTCCAAGTAGCTGTATAGGGCATCTCCATAGATCCTTCACCCCAAATCAATAATGCTGAAGCAGCTGCAACAAAACCTATTGCACCGAATACTCTTTGACCAGTGAACATCATAGTTAACATTGTTATAAACATAAACAATGCAATGAATTCATAACTTAAGTATTGTGCTAACATAATTATATTTTTACGCCTTTTATTTTTGCTATATCTTTAAAAAGCATTGAAAAAGCTTGCAGTAACATTAATAAAATACCAATTAGCATTAAACTTTTTATTGGCCAAACATAAGGTGCCCACGCTGTAAAAAGTTTTTGTTTAGTTTGAATGGTATATTGTAAACTTGTTATAGATCCATAAAATAAAATTATTAAATAGAAAATTAAAAAAATACTTGTAAAAGCATCCATTTTTGCCTTTCCTCTTTCGGAAAGTCTTCCATAAAATAAATCCATTCTAACATGATCATCAGTAATCATGGAATAACCGCCACCCAATAAATAATATGCAGTAATTGTAAATTGAGCCATCTCAATTATCCACATCAAAGGATAATTTATTATATTTCTAGTTACAAAAGAAAGAATTAGCACAAACATCATAAAAAAAACTCCATACATAACTATTCTCCCAACTTTAATACAAATTGTATCAATAAATTTTACATAGTTAGAGATTAATTTTGGCATAGAGTTATTTTTTTATGACAATTAAAATTAAAATTAGAATTATTGCAAGAATTAAAATCATTGAATTAATATTTAGATAAGATAGATTTAATAAATTATTTGAGGGATTTAAAAATAATATGACAAAAGTAGCTATTATAGGAACAGGTCCTTGTGGACTTTCTATGTTAAGATCTTTTGAACAAGCTGAAAAAAAAGGTGGAAAAATACCTGAAATAGTTTGTTTTGAAAAACAAGAAGATTGGGGAGGATTATGGAACTATAGTTGGAGAACTGGGTCTGATCAATATGGTGATCCTGTTCCTAACAGTATGTATAGGTATCTATGGTCAAATGGTCCAAAAGAATGTTTAGAATTTGCAGACTATTCGTTTGATGAACATTTTGGAAAACCCATTCCATCTTTTCCTCCAAGAGAAGTTTTATATGACTATATAATAGGTAGGGTTAAAAAAGGAAAATTAAAAGAAAAAGTAAGATTTAATACCAGTGTTACAAGTGCAGTTTACAATGGAAATAATTTTGAGGTTACCTCTCATGACAAAAAAAATGATAAATTTTCAAAAGATATTTTTGATTATATAGTTGTTTCTACAGGTCATTTCTCTGTTCCATTTATTCCAGAGTATCCAGGAATGAAATCTTTTCCGGGAAGAATATTACATTCTCATGATTTTAGAGATGCTGAAGAGTTCAGAGGTAAAAATGTCATAGTTTTAGGAAGTAGTTATTCAGCTGAAGATGTTGCTCTTCAATGCCACAAGTATGGAGCTAAAAGTGTAACCATAGGATATAGAAACAACCCAATGGGATTTAAATGGCCTAGTGGGGTAAAAGAAGTTCATTATTTAGACAGGCTAGAAGGAAATAAAGCAATCTTCAAAGATGGTCATAAACAAGAAGCTGATGCATTAATTTTATGTTCTGGTTATCTTCATCATTTTCCTTTTTTAACTGAAAATCTTAAACTAAAAACTAGAAATAGATTATACCCACCTAAACTATATAAAGGTGTTGTATGGCAAGATAATCACAAATTATTTTACTTAGGTATGCAAGACCAATTTCATACATTTAATATGTTTGACTGCCAGGCTTGGTATGCAAGAGACGTAATAATGGGAAAAATTAAAATTCCAAATAATTCAGAAATAGAAAAAGATATAAATAAGTGGGTTGCTATGGAAGAAAAACTAGAAAATGCCGATCAGATGATAGACTTTCAAACTGAATACACCAAGGAACTTCACGAATTGTCTGATTATCCAAAAATTGATTTTGAATTAATAAGAAAACATTTTAAAGAATGGGAGCATCATAAAGTAGAGGATATTATGACATACAGAAATAAGTCTTTTTCTTCACCAGTTACAGGATCAGTTGCTCCAATTCATCACACTCAATGGGCAGTAGCAATGGATGACTCTTTAAAAGCTTTTTTAGATCAGCGAAAAAACTAAATTTTATTTATAATTTTATATTTAATTTTTTATTTTTTAAGATTGTTTTAAACAAACTATTCATCAAAGGAATTTTCTTTTTATTTATTTTTTTCAATATATATGGTGCTATCTCTCTAACTAGTTGTTCTCCTTCAACTGTATCTTTAGGCATAAATTTTTTTTTTGCTTTGTTAAATGTAAATCCTTTTCCCAAATAACTTCCCATTTTGCTATTTCTGCCCCCTGCTGCACTAACATATAAATCACCTATACCAGCAAGGCCTAGAGTTGTTACTTCTTTTCCTTTAAAATATTTAGTTAAATATTGCATTTCAATTATTGATTGTTGAAATAAACTCGATGATGTATTTAAGCTTTGACCCGATCCAATTATCATTGCGTATATATTTTTTATTGCGGAACATATTTCTACGCCAATAATATCATTAGAAAATTCTATAACGTAATATTTTGTAGAAATCATCTTGCCTATCTGTTTAGCTATTTTAATATTTTTATTGGCAAGAATTACATTTGTTTGATTTTTTCTGGCTAATTCCTTTGCTAAACAAGGACCTTTTAAAACTGAAATATTCATTCCATTATAATTTTTTTTTAATTGTTCTGAAATAGTTAGAATTTTATTATTTTTTTTTTCGTATTTTAATCCTTTGGTAAGTACTAATATTGGATTTTTTAATTTTAATTTTTTTAGCTCTTTGCTAATAAAATCAATGCCTGTAAGGCTTAAAGCAATTACAATCAAATCAAATTTTTCTTTTAATAAGTTTGTAGAGAATTTTCTAAATTTTAAACTTTTTGGAAGATTTATTTTTAAACTTGAATGAAATTTATTTTTTGAAGATAAGTCTTTAATAAAAGTTTTGCTATAAGGCTCTGTAATGGTAACATTATTTTTATTATCTAAGCAAGGAATTGTAAATGCTGACCCCATCGCTCCACCACCAATAACTAATATTTTTTTCATTTTAATCTATACCGAGATGTTTTTTTCTTTTTTCTACCCAAGTTCGAATTAAATTATCAAATATTAGACCTATAAATGCTACACAAATACCTAACACTAATCCTTTGCCTCCACCCGCTTTATCGGATAAAGCTTTTAGAATATATTGTCCTAAATCTTCAGTTCCAATAAATGCTCCTATAATTACCATAAATAATGCAAATACAATTGTTTGATTTAACCCAAGCATCATATGAGGAAACGCTAAAGGAAATTCAATTTTAAATAATCTTTGTAATTTTGTTACGCCAGACATTGTAGCAGCATCGTGTAAAGCAACTGGAACACTTCTAAGCCCCTCAATAGTGTATCTTGTTGCAGGAATTGTTGCGTAAACTATTACTGCAATTAATACTGATGTATCTGTAACTCCAAAAAGCATCATCACTGGAATTAAATATACAAAAGATGGAAATGTTTGAAAAATATCACAAATGCCTAACATAAACTTTGTGGTATATGTATTTTGTTGACACAAAGTTCCTACAACAAATCCAATAGTACATGATACAATAACTCCAAAAGTTGCCATGTATGTTGTAACTAAAGCTCTGTCCCACCACGGACTTAGAGCTATAAACAATGTTAATCCGCCCACTGTAAAAGCAGAACGAATTCCCCCAATTATATAACCTGCACCAACAACTAATACTAAGGTAGCAACTGCTGGCATTCTTAGATACAGTGCCCTCATTGGTTGAAGAACTTCTGTTATCAACCACGTATTAAACGCTTTAATGTATACAAAGAAGGTATCAAAAATCCAATCAACACCTTTGTTCCAGAAATCTGCGGTTGAGATTCCTTTATTATGAGGAACCTCATATAAATAATTAAAACCTTCTTTAAAGAAAAAAGATCCAGCTAATGCAAGTATCATTCCAACCACTACAGCTCCACCAAAAAATATTGTGTTTTTATAACGTTGATAAAATGTAAGGTTACCAAAATAATCGGTTTGCTTATTTGCCCAAGCCAAAGACATTTTGTCTAAAAGAATTGCAATCAAGCTAATACATAAACCTGCTTCTAATGCTAAACCAATATTCAGTTGATTTAAGGCTAACAATAAATTCCACCCTAGTCCTTTAGCGCCTATAAAAGCTGAAATAACTGCCATAGAAAAACAAACCATTATGACTTGGTTGACACCAATCAGAATATCTCTTCTTGCAGTTGGGATTAATACCTCAGTCAAAAGTTGCCAATTACTACATCCACTCATTTTACCAGCTTCAATTACTTCAGGAGATACTCCTCTCAGACCTAATAAAGTTAATAGGATCATTGGTGGAATAGCAACAACCATTGTTATTATAACAGCAGCATGGTCACCAATGCCAAATAGAACCATAGCAGGAACTAGTACAGCATATTGAGGCATAGTCTGCATAACGAGAAGTATTGGATATAATGCTTTTTCAACACGTTTGCTCTTATAAGCCATAACACCTAAACTCAATCCAAAAATAAAAGAAAGTGGTGCTGCTACCAGGATAAAGGAAAGCGTTTGCATTGAAGGTTTCCACTGGCCAAACACTGAAATGTAAATCATTACTAAGCCAGCAAATATAGCCAAACCTTTGCCACTCAATTTGTAAGCTAATATAGCTGCACCTGCAGCAACAATTGTCCATGGTAAACCTGGTAATTTTGCCCATGGATATGCACTTACAAAGTTCCAACTTGTAAATGCAACAATTGTTTCAACACCGCCTAATAAAATTTCTCTAATTAGTTCAATAAGAAATGTCATAAACGCAGTTATATTTCTTGATATTTGTAGAACTAAAG
Source organism: uncultured Pelagibacteraceae bacterium (assembly GCA_902579215.1). GTDB lineage: Bacteria > Pseudomonadota > Alphaproteobacteria > Pelagibacterales > Pelagibacteraceae > Pelagibacter. The sequence continues at coordinate 69,381 of CACHGH010000001.1, read as the reverse complement.
GTCGAGTTTTGTATTCTTGTGTAGCTGAATCCCAAAATTCCATTGGCATCCATTCATTCAATAGGAAAAACAAGCCATCATTTATCCAAATCGGTAACCATCCAAGTAAAGGAGGCAGTCTCCAGAAATTGTCAAATGCATAGTACCTTACTTCTTTACCGAAGAGTATGTAAGTACTTTGGTTTGGATCTTTAATAAATTCTGCTTGGCCCCTTATAAATTTATAGGTTTCAGGAACATCAATTGCAAAACATAAGGCAAAAAATACAACCAGCAAAAACAACCATTGAAATAATTTTGGATATTTTTTTAATAATTCCATAATTTAACTGTTTTCTTTTCTTCCTCCAAAAACAGTATGGATTATTTTTGAAGGATGAACAGTTCCAACAATTTTGTTATTTTTGTCTACTACGCCTACTGACTTTTCTTGTGATAAAATTTTTTCTGCTACATTTTCTATTATTTCATCTTTTGAAACTTTTAGGTTGCTTAAATTATCCGAAGTTGGTGCATCCATTACATCTTCTATTATTAAAACTTTTTCTCTTGGTACTTCTTCAGTAAATTTTTTTACATATTCTGTAGCTGGATTTAGTACAATTTTTGCTGGAGTGTCTAATTGTTCAATTATACCATCCTTCATAATCGCTATACGGTCAGCTAGTTTTAATGCTTCATCAAAATCATGAGTAATAAACATGATTGTTTTTTTTAATTTTTCTTGAAGTCTTAAAAATTCATCTTGCATTTCTTTTCTAATCAATGGATCTAGTGCTGAAAAAGGTTCGTCTAAAAACCAAATATCAGGTTCTACAGCTAATGATCTAGCAATACCTACTCTTTGTTGCTGTCCACCTGAAAGTTCTCTTGGAAAATAATTTTCTCTTCCATCAAGACCAACGAGCTTAACCATGTCCATAGCCTTATTAATACTGTTCTCAGTCTCAACACCTTTAACTAAAAGAGGAAAAGCAATATTTTCCAAAACTGTTTTATGTGGTAGTAAAGCAAAACTTTGGAAAACCATTCCCATTTTGTTTCTTCTAAGTTCAATTAATTCTTTTTCTTTTAACGAAAGTAAATCTTGGCCTTCTATAAAAATTTTTCCCCCAGTTGCATCAGTTAATCTTGAAATACATCTTAATAATGTAGATTTTCCAGAACCTGATAAACCCATAACAACCAACATTTCTCCTTTTGAGACTTCAAAAGAAGCATTGTTCACTCCTACAATACATCCTTTTTCTTGAAATGTTTTTGCGTCTACGTTTCCATTTGCTTCTTCGAGCATTTTTTTGGCATTTACACCAAATATTTTATAAACAGACTCACATTTAATTACAGCATCAGTCATTTCATTTAACAAGTTATACGATATTAACTAAAAATAAAATCTATATAATTATTGTTTTTCCTCCCTAAAAATTTTTAATAAAATAAACTCTAGTGTCTATACCTGTGCTTAAAAAACTTAAAACTTCTCCAGTGACAGTTGCAGTTTCATTTACTCCAACATTGCTTCCGCTTACACTGTAACCAGCAAAACATTTGTTTTTCTCTTTGTCCCATTTGACAAAGGTATCATCAATTTTATTCCCATTTATTGTATATAATTCATAAGCTTTATGGTTTAAGAAATGAGCGGCCATAATAGCACGTTGAGGAATAAGTTTGGTTATTTTGCAAACTGCTTCATATTGTTCGTTCGATAACTTATAAAGGTCAGTTCCCTCATAGAATACTAGAACTCCTGATGGTAGGTTTGAAATAACCTCATTTAGTTTTTTTTCTTTTGCAATTCTTTCCTCTTCTATTTTCATTTTTCTAATTAACTCATCACCTCCGCCCCAATAAATATTTAAAATAGTAAAAGATAAAATTACAATAATTGTTATAGTAACAAGACCACCAAATTGCCTAACTGGTTCGGGTAACTCTTTTAATTTATTTAAATATTTATCTTGTATCATTTTTTAACTATTCTTGTAATTTGCCATTTACCCAAATACCTGTTTTCTTTTTACCATCAGACCAAGTAAATGTTCCTTTTCCATTCATAAAACCATTGGCCCATTCTCCTTCGTAAGTTGCACCATTTGGGAAAGTTAAAGTTCCTTGTCCACTCCACTCACTATTTTTGAATTCACCTTTGTAAATATATCCATTAGGCCAAGTTTCGACTCCTTGACCATTTTTTTTTGTTCCTGACCATTCTCCTTCATATGTTGTGCCATCTGTAGAAACCCACAGGCCAAAACCATTTTCGCAGTTTCCTTCTTTACATCCTACTTTACGAGCTAAAGCCGAAGATGAAATTAAAAAACTTAAAAATATGACAAAGAGATATTTTTTCATTCCTATATTTTACACAAATTTTTATAAAAAAAAATCCCCCCCAACAAAGTTGGGAGAGATTTTAAATTATTACTATTTACACAGCCTATAATTAGTTCATCCAAGCTTTCCAAACAGACTCGTTATCAGCTAACCATTTTTTAGCTGCGTCTTCGTGAGTCATTTTATCAAGGTCAACTAAAGCTGCCATTGCACCGATTTGGCCAGTAGAGAACGACATTTTTTTGAAAATATCCGCTGCTCCTGGATGAGTTTTTGGAAAGTCTGCATTAACAGCCTTTTTCAAATAACCATCTGGCGAACCACATTTACCATCACCACCATCTTCTGGTCTACAACCAGCTGTGTATGGAGGGAATTTTATAAATGTGAAACCAGCACCATCAGTAAAGTTTGGTGTCCAGTTAAAAATTATAGTTCCTCTGTCCTCTTTTTTAGCTGCTGCTAATTCTGCCCAAAGTGCATCTGCACTTCCAGCAAATTTAACAACCCAAAGATCTCCTAGACCTAAAGCATCAATTCTTTGAGGAATTAAGTCTCCATGCCAAGTTTGTGGTCCTTCTAACATTCGACCTTTTCCACCTGAGTCAGGTGTTACAAACGCTGCAGCGCAGTCTGGATTCTTTAACGCAGTCCAATCTGGTAGACCTGGACATTTATCAGCAACCCAATCTGGGTACCCCATATCTTCAAGAGTTCTTGCTTCGTGATCACCCCAATCAAGGATGCCACCTTTATCAAGAGCTGTTGTAAATGATTTACCAAAAGCAGATTCCCAAACCTCGTGTGATATCGTTACATCACCTATACGTATTGATTCATACACAGCCTGAGAGTCAGCTGGAACATATTTAACATTGTTACCGTTAGCTTCGAAAATACCACCTATCACGTAGGCCATAACAACTTGGCTAGACCAGTTATGAGTTGGTATTACAATCGGTTCAGCACTGTCGCCTGATTTCTTTGCAGTTTTATCTCCTCCTTGCATGAAGAAAATTCCTGCTATTATCAAAACAACAACACCAATTATTATCGGTAGATTTTTGCCTTTCATACTTTTCCCCCTTCAATTATTATGACTAATTATCTGCCTAATTATTGGTATAGTCAATAAGAGATAGATATAATATGCTCGCTGTAGGTTATATCTAAATGCAAGAGACAAGTATTAATATTAAAGAGCCTGGCTTAAACACATTACCACCTGGGGTTGAAAGATACACAGTAAACGGTGGTGGTCTTACAGGAATTCAAATTCTTCCAGATGATGAAATTGAGATCATAAACAACGAGGGAAATCAAATATGTGAAATTTCAGTTTTTAATAAAGATGGAAAATCTGAAACTGGGATTTTAAATCTAAAAGAAAATAAAGACGCATCAGGAATAAAAAAAATACTTTTAGCTAAAGATGAAAATTCAAAAATAGCTGCTCATCAATTAAAAAAAAGAAATTTAAATATTGAAAAATCAAAATCCTCTATAATTTTTGATAAAGATACAAATTGGGGAGAAAAAATAAAACTTAAGTCAAAAGATAAATGTTATTGTATTTTTGCTGCACCTGGTGAAGTAATGTTAATACATGAACAAAACCCTCCGACTGATTTAACTATTTTTATAAAAAGAGCAAAAATTACAAAAGACAAAGAGTTATCAGTAATTCCAGATCCTATGTTCGATCCACTTGATGAAATAAATATAGAGCGGCAAACTGCAATTTCTTTTCAAGTTAAAGAAGGTGATTATATTCAAATTATTTCACCAGCTGGAAGACAATGCTCAGATTTTGTAGCTTTTGATACAGATAAATTAGATAAAAAAATTGAAAAAGGTCTCGACTGGCAAACAACAAGAACTTTTATGGGCAATACTTTTCCTGGACCAGGATTATTTTCTAAATTCTATGATACCGATCATGAACCATTAATAGAAGTGATCAGAGATACAGTTGGAAGACACGATACGTTTAACTTAGCATGTACATCTAAATATTACGAAGACGCTGGTTATTTTGGACATCCAAACTGCTCTGATAATTTAAATGATTCTATGGAAAAATTTGGAGTACAAAAAAAAAGAGGATGGCATGCAATAAACCTTTTTTTTAATACTTCTGCTGGAGGGTTAAATTCTGTATTATCAGATGAATCTTTTGCAAGACCAGGTGATTATGTGATATTTAAAGCTCTTAAAGATTTAACTTGTGGAACTACAGCTTGTCCTAGTGATATAGATGCTTGTAATTCATGGAATCCAACCGATATTTTTGTTAGAACTTATGATAAAAAAAAAGAATTTACAAAATCTTTTGCATTTAGAATGAAAGCAGATTCAGAAACAAAATTAACTAGGAATACAGGTTTTTATGAAAAAACCTCAAAACTCACAAGAAACTTTGTTGATGCAAGAGGTTTTTGGCTGCCAAATGATTATACAAAACATGGAATAATTAATGAATACAATGCCTGTCGTGAAAAAGCTGTTGTTATTGATTTATCTTCATTAAGAAAGTTTGAAATCTTAGGACCAGATGCCGAAGAGTTAATGAACTACACCTTAACACGAAACATAAAAAAACTATCAGTTGGTCAGGTAGTTTACTCTTCAATGTGCTATGAAAATGGATCCATGTTTGATGATGGTACATTGCTGAAAATGAGTGACCATGGTTTCAGGTGGATATGCGGTGATGAATATGCGGGAGAGTGGTTAAAAGACCAAGCTAAGAAAAAAAATTATAAAGTTTTTATAAAAAATTCTACCGATCAAATCAGTAATATTTCTTTACAGGGACCAAATAGCAGAAAAATTCTTGAAAAATTTATTTTTACACCTCCAACTCAACCTTCTATTTCTGAATTACAATGGTTTAGATTTACAATTTGCAGAGTAAATGATTTAAAAGGAATTCCTTTAATAGTTTCAAGAACTGGCTACACTGGTGAACTAGGATATGAAATTTGGTGTCACCCATCTGATGCTCCTAAAGTATGGGATACAGTGATGGAGGCTGGAAAAGATGAGGGTTTAATACCAGCAGGTTTTGGTGCATTAGATTTATTAAGAATAGAGGCTGGATTAATTCTTTTTGGAAATGAATTTGATGGGCAAATTGATCCCTTTGAAGCTGGAGTTGGTTTTACTGTTCCTTTAAAAACTAAAACAGATGATTTTATTGGTAAAGAAAGTTTAGTTAAAAGAAAAGAAAACCCTCAAAAAAAACTCGTAGGACTTGAGTTGATTGGTAAAGAAAAGGCTAATCATGGAGATTGTGTTCATATTGAACGGTCACAAATTGGCGTAATTACTAGTGGTTGTATATCTCCAACTCTCAACAAAAATATTGCTCTTTGTAGAATAGATGTTAATCATTCAAAAATGGGGACAAAAGTAGAAGTAGGAAAAATTGACGGACATCAAAAAAGAATATCTGCAAAAGTTGTTGGATTTCCATTTTATGATCCAGAAAAAACTAAAGTTAAAGCATGAGCAAACTTCCTTCAAAAGCTAAGTACGTAATCATTGGAGCAGGAATACATGGCTTGAGCACTGCGTGGAATCTTGGAGAAAAAATAAAAGCTAAAGGTCAAACCGTCAAAGAAAATGATATTGTAGTTTTAGATAAAACAGGAATTGCTGCTGGAGCTAGCGGTATAGCTTGTGGGGTTGTAAGAAATAATTATTTTCAACCAGCAATGAGAGAGCTAATGGCTCATAGCGTTGATATTTGGGAAAAAGATGCCAAAGATTTTAATTATCATTCAGTAGGTTTTATGCAGATTAACACCGAAGCAATGAGAAAAGATATGTCTTCAGTATACGAGCAACAACAAAAAATAGGTTATGACTCTGAATTTATAGAAGGTGAAGAAAAATGTTTTAATTATATGAAAAATATTTTTAGTGATTGGCAAGCTCCAGGTATAACTAGCATTCTTCATGAAAAACAAGGAGGCTACTCTCCAAATAAGGTTGCGATAGGAGCATGTGGAAATAAAGCTAAAAATGAAGGTGCAAATATAATTACAGGAGTTGAAGTCACAGGATTTAAAAGAGGAAGTAATAGTAAAGCAGTTACAGGCGTAGAAACAACCTTAGGGACAATAGAGTGTGAACAAGTGATTGTTGCTGTAGGTCCATGGATTTATAAAATTTGGGAAATGTTAGAACTGCCACAGAAAATTTCAATAAAATATAATGGAGAGAAAAAAGATAACCAAAATATGTGGAAGTATTGGTTTTTGCAAGAAGGCGTTATGAATGTGGGAGATGGTTTTTTAAAAACTGACGATGGGAAATTACCACCACTAATTCATGTAGATAGTGAAGAGCCATTATATTCTGATAGAGATAAATCATTAATTACAGATAAAATGTGGGGAATTTATTATAAACCTGACATATGTGACAAACACGGTGTGCAAGGAGGTGCGGCTCCATTTAAAGTAGATGATAAAGTTGAAGAAGTAAAAATTGACCCTTATGGACTTGCATCAAAAGACTTTCAAACAACAGATGATTTTGCACATATGTGGTCATCAGCATTAGCTCACTGTCAAAAAAGATTTGAAGGAAAATCTCAACAATATAAACAAGGACCATCTGGTGGTTTAGGCTGTTTTACTCCTGATAGTTTTCCTGTGTTTGATAAATTTTGTGAAAATGTTTACGTTATAGCAGATTCAAATCATGGATATAAAATGATGGGAGTAGGCAATCTTGTTGCTGAAGAAGTTCTAGGAAAAGAAAGTGATTTATTAAAACCTTTTAGATTCAACCGATACGAGAAAGGTGAGCTTCACCCTACTTCGAACAGTCCATTTCCTTGGAGTTGATTTATCTAACTAGACAGATAATTTTTTTTCAGTTACCTTTTTAAACTTATAATTTAAGGGGGAAAATGACGGATCTAGAAAAACATGTAAATCAACCAGGAAGAGCGAAATTAGTAAAAAAAGTTAGAGAAAAAATTAACGAATTAGGAATTACATACATTTATTACCAATTTATATCTGTAACAGGACGTGTTGTTGGTAAAGGAATTCCTGCAGATCATTGGGAAAGAACTGCAGAAAAAGGATTTCAATTAGTTTATGGATCAACTGCCAACTTATTTGTAGACAGGCACAAAAATTATATAGGTTACGGTCCTGAAGCTATGGAGCTTGTAGGTATACCTGACCCTGAAACTTTCTGTCAACTACCGTGGGATAAAAGAGTTGGAAGAGTTTTTGTTACATGTTTTAGAAATAGAGAAGAAAGAGAAAATCCAGGAGGACATTTAACTTCTGATTGTAGAGGAAACCTAAGAATTTTTATGGATGAATTTCAGAAAAAACATGGTCTAGAATTAAGAGTAGGAACAGAACCTGAAATGATGTGGTTAACAAAAAATCCTGACGGAACCCCTACTGGAGCAGGTTTTTCTAAACCATACTGTTATCACATTGATCAATTTGAGTCATTAAGACCTGTGTTTATGAAAGTAATTGAATACGCTTCAGCCATGGGTTTAGATATGATCCAAGGTGACCATGAAGATGCTCCGGGACAATTAGAATTAAACTGGACATACGACAATGTTTTAAGAAATGCTGATAGACTTTCTACTTACAGGCAAATTTGTGCCCAAGTAGCAAGAGAACATAATTTAATAGCATGCTTTATGACAAAACCGTTTATGGGAGTATCTGCAAGCGGTTGTCACACGAACATGTCTTTATGGAAAGGTGGAAAAGTTGTAACAAACAGATTAGGTAATAAAAAGTTACCTGGAGTAGAGGAAGTGTTTGGTTATGTACAGGGAGGTACAAATACTTTTATGCCTGATACTAAAGATATGCAACTACCGGGTAAAGTTGGTTTACAGTCTATTGCTGGAATAATGGAACACTTACCTGCATTAACTGCTTTAGGATCTTCAACTGTCAATTCTTACAGAAGACTTTGGGATCAAGGTTTCTGGGCTCCAGTTTATGCTGATTGGGGATATCAAAACAGAACTTGCGGTTTAAGAGTATCAGCTCCTGGAAGATTTGAGTATAGATCAGTTGACTCTATGCATAATCCATATCTTTTAGGTGCAGCTTTGTTAAAAGCTTGCGACCATGGTATTTCAAAAAATCTGAAACCATCTAAACCTGAGTCTAGAAGTATGTATGAAGCTAAAAAGGCTGGAAAAGATGTTAAAAAACTTCCATTAAGTTTAGGAGAAGCGCTAGATAGATTAGCTGAAGATGAAGTTATTAAATCAGCTATGCCAGATGAAATGTACAAAGTTTTTCATTGGTACAAAAATGATGAGTGGGAAAAATTCTTAGGCGCGACAACTCAGTGGGATCTGGATACTTATTTAGATTGTCTACCATAAGATATTTATAGTATATAGGGGGTAATTTTATGTGCGGAATCGCTGGACTAATACATAGAGGTAAATCATCAAACGTAGGGGAAGAACTACAAAGTATGCTTCAAGCATTAAAGCATAGGGGTCCTGACTCTACAGGATATGCTCTATATGCTGATAACGATGGACAAAATTTTATACTGCGATTTAAAGTTGGTGAAAATGTTGGTGAGGGAAGTACTTCAGTAAACGAAGATGAAAGCGTTTATAATGAAAGAAAAAAACTTGTAGATAAAAAATTATCAGAATTGGGTGCTACAATTGTTAAAGAAGAAAAATTAACTCCATATTCTTTTAGATATGAAATTAAATACACCCAAGATTTAATGGAATTTTCTAAAGCAATAGAGGCTATTGAAAGTGTGGAAATACTTTCAATTGGAAAATCCCTTGAACTTATAAAAGACCTTGGAGACGCCACTGCTGTATCAGAAAGATATGGATTAGGAAAATTAAAAGGAACACATGGTATTGGACATGCTAGAATGGCTACTGAGTCAGGTGTAGATATTAAATCTGCTCACCCTTTTTGGGGCTATCCTTTTGCTGATGTTTCTGTAGTACATAATGGTCAATTAACGAATTATTGGAATAATAGAAGAGTGCTTGAAAATAAAGGCATGAGGTTTATGTCTGAGTGTGACTCTGAATTAATTGCAGTGTTTCTAGCTGAAAAAATGAGAAATGGTGCAACCCTAGAAGAGGGAATGAAAGAGTCGCTTACAGGACTTGATGGTGTATTCACTTATTTTGTGGCAACAAAAGACTCATTGGGTATGGCAAAAGATACAATGGCAGCAAAACCACTTGTGTTATATGAGTCAGATGATTTAGTAGCGATGGGATCTGAAGAGATAGCAATTAGATCTATCCTTCCACAAGAGATTGATACTTATGATCCTTTTGATGGAGAAGTAAAAGTATGGCAAATTTAAAAACTAATCAAAAAAAAACTAAAGCCCAATCAATGGGTTTACACACTGAAGTTTTAACTGGAAAAACCCAACAAAAATTTTTTAACCCAGATGAAGCTGAAAACTTTTTTTATTGGGGTACGCATGATGTAGATTTTAATAAAAGAACAGAGCTTGATGTTAAAGATATGGATTGTAAAGAAGCAAACGAAAAAATAGACAAATTAATGAGTGAAGGCTACGGAACAATTGTGATAAAAAATCCTCAAGGAAAACATAGTTTGGGTGTAGGAATATTAAATAAATTAAATTTAATATTTGAAGGAAGTTTAGGTTATTTTGGTGTTGGTTCAATAGATGGTCCGATAGTTAGAGTTAATGGACGTGTTGGATGGTCATGTGCAGAAAATATGATGGCAGGAAAAGTTGTTATTGAAAAAAATGCTGGCTCGTGTTTTGGTGCTGCTATAAGAGGTGGCGATTTAATTTGTAAAGGAAGTGTAGGTGCAAGAACTGGAATTGACCAAAAAGGTGGTTCTATAATTGTTGGAGGAGACGCTGGAGCATTTACAGGTTTTATGATGCAAAGAGGAAGAATTGTAATTTTAGGTGACGTAGGAATTAATCTTGGAGACTCTATGTATGATGGAACTATATATGTAGGTGGTAAAATTGGCTCTTTTGGCAGCGATGCGGTAGAATCTCCCATGACAAAAAATGATATAGATTGGTTAAAAAGAAAGCTTAAGGTTGCGGAAATTGGAAATGATGTAGATGTATCAAAAATGACTAAGGTTGTTGCTGGTAAAAAACTTTGGAACTACGATGCGCTAGAACCTACAGAGAAAAAAGGAGCTATATAATGGCAAAAAAAAAGAAAAACGGAAATGGAAAAGCTAATGGTCATGCAAATGGAAAAAGTGAATTTGCAAAAAGAAATAAAAGCTTATTAGGTTACAACGCTATTTTTACGCCTGAGGTAATAGACGATATTCATATAAAAGCACAATTAGGAAGATACAGAATGCGTGGAATGGCATTGATGAAAAAAATTCCAACATTTGATGATTTAGTTTTCTTACCAGGAACTTTGACAAGATTTGTAATTGAAGGTTATAGAGAAAAATGTGAAACAAAAACAGTAATAGGACCAAGATGTGAAAATCCAATCGAACTTGACATCCCTGTTTATATAACAGGTATGAGTTTTGGAGCTCTTTCTTATGAAGCAAAGACTGCCTTAGCAAGAGGTGCTACAATGGCAGGATCAGCAACATGTTCTGGCGAAGGTGGAATGATACCTGATGAAAGAAGGTATTCAGAAAAATGGTATTATCAATGTATTCAATCAAGATATGGATTTAACCCTCATCATGCACAACTTGCAGATGGAATAGAAGTTTTTATTGGACAAGGACAAAAAGTAGGTATGGGTGGTCACCTTATGGGTCAAAAAGTTACAGATCAAGTTGCTGAAATGAGATCTTTACCTGCAGGAATTGATCAAAGATCACCTGCTAGACACCCTGACTGGTTAGGACCAGATGATTTAGCTTTAAAAGTTCAAGAGCTTAGAGAGTTAACAAAAAACAGAGTACCAATACAATTAAAACTTGGTGCAGCAAAAGTTTATGATGATGTTCGTATGGCTGCTAAGTGTGATCCAGATTCAATTTATTTAGATGGAATGGAAGGATCGACAGGAGCAGGACCACACATTGCTGCAGCTAATACTGGTATACCTGGAATTGCAGCTATCAGGGAAGCTAGAAGAGCTCTTGATGATGTTGGTAAAACTGGAAAAGTTACTTTAATTTACGCAGGTGGAGTCAGAGATGGTGCAGATATGGCAAAAGCTTTAGCTTTAGGTGCTGATGCAATTGCAATTGGAACAGGTGCCATGATAGCGCTTAACTGTAATAAAGAAATTCCTGAGTCTAATTTTGAAAAAGAAATGGGCGTTCCAGCTGGCCATTGCTACCATTGTCACACTGGAAGATGTCCTGTAGGTGTTGCTACTCAAGATCCAAAATTAAGGAAAAGATTAAACCCTGATGATGCAGCATTAAGAGTTTACAATTATTTACATACAATGACCTTAGAAGCTCAATTGTTGGCAAGAGCATGTGGAAAAACAAACATACATTCTTTAGAACCAGAAGATATGGCTGCATTGACAATGGAAGCGTCGGCTTTAGCAAAAGTTCCATTATCAGGTACAAATCACACAGTAGGAGTAGACGATTTTCATAAAATTTAAATAAATATGACAAAAAAAAATAAAAATAAAAATAAAAAAGTTAAAATAGTAAAAGGCCAATTAGGCAAGAAGAAAGAAACAGCAAGAGAAAAAATGATTGGTCAAACTATTGGATATAGATATGACGTTAACTTATTGCCAGACTATAAAAAACTTACTCCATTTCTAAAAAAATATATTGAACACATGGGTTGGGATGATCTTAATTGGTTAGAAGATGTTCATATGGGTTACGAAGAAGATAGACCAGCAGTATTTGATAGAAACGCAAATGGTTGGGTAACAATTCCCAAAAAAATTAAATTACCCGATAACCAACAAGATAGAGATATGATTGCAAGAGAATTACTTGTTAAGTTTCAAATGTCTCCAAATCATCCTTTAGTTGATTTGAAAAAAGCATATTTAAAATTTTAATTTTAAAGATAACACAATCCACAGTTGATAATATTTACAGAACCTTGCGTTTAGCATAGGTTTTTTTGATTATAATCATTTGTCACACCTACGAAAATTTCATAGAGTTTCTGTAAACTAATTAAGGGAGGAAGACATGACTGACCAATTAGCTGCTCTGACTACCATATTTACAGAATTTTACTACTGGGTAACAGTGGTACTTATGTTTTTAATTCACGTAGGTTTCTGTATGTATGAAGTTGGCGCATCTAGGTACAAACATCACCAACATACCTTAATGAAAAACACTATGCTGATACCTTTGGTAACAGTTACGTGGTTTTTATTTGGTTGGTGGATTTACTGGGCATTTCCAACAGGACCAGGAATAGCACCTTCGATTATGAATGAAAGTGCTGCTCTAATTACTGATGAAAGCGCGTTTAGTGCAAAATGGTACGTTCCATCTAGTGACCTAATGGCAATTAATTTAGGTGATCATATAAGTGGAGTATTCTGGGCTGCGTTTTTATTATTCTCTTGGACTGCTGCATCAATCGTCTCAGGAGCGGTTATTGAAAGAATTACAACTTTTGCATTTGGAATTTTAGCAATTGCAATAGGATCTGTGTTCTGGTCAATTGACGCTGCTTGGGGATGGCATTTTGATGGATGGATGTTAAAAATATTAGGATATCATGATGCTTATGCATCGGGTGTAATTCATGCCGTTGCAGGTGGATTTGCATTAGGTATTCTTATGGTTTTAGGACCAAGAATAGGTAAATTTTCATCAAGTGGTGAACCAAGAAATATAGGACCAAGAAATCCTTGGCTGGTAACAATTGGATTATTTTTAATTTATACTGGTTTTTGGGGATTCTACGCTGCGTGTAATATACCAATATACGATCTTGGACCTGAATATGGTATGGAAGGTGTAACATACTGGACAGCAACAAACATATACGTAACCCCTACTACACTTAGCGGTATTACAATGAACTTCCTGATGTCATTATCAGGTGGATTGTTGGCTGGATATGTGATCTCAAACAAAGATCCTTTCTGGACATACTCAAGTGGACTAGCAGGTATAATATGTGCGTCTGCAGGTAACGACTTGTATCATCCAATTCAATCATTGGTAATCGGAATGATTGGTGTTGTGATAGCATACAAAATGCATTATTGGGTTGAGCGAAGATTCAAAATTGATGATGCGGTTGGTGCTGTAGCCGTTCATGGTTATGCTGGATTCGCAGGACTTGTAATTTGCGGTTTCGTTCTCAACGGTTATCCTTCATCTGGATACAGTGTTGGAGCTATGTGGGATGGAGCAACTTATGCAGCAATTAATCCATTAGGAATGTTCATAGGTGCAATTATAATGTTCTTTGTTCTAGGGTTAATACCTGGCTATATTATAGCTAAAGTTCTTCACGGAATGGGTAAATTAAGAATACCTCGTGATGCAGAAATAGCTGGTCTAGACTACAACATGATGGAAGCTGCAAGACAAGATGAAAAAGCAGTTTCATCATCAACAAGGTAAAGGAGATAAATTATGGCAACAGTAACAAACTGGATAGATCATTTAAGCGCCGAAGAAGTTCAAGGTGCAGTTTATCCCGGAGTTGGATCAGAAGGTATACTAGTAATTGTTTTGCTAGTTATTTGGGTTGGATGGCATGTTATAACTGCTAATGCTGAATCTAAACATTTAGATGAATTAGCTAGAAAAAGACATGGTGCCAATGATCACAAAAGCAATATTACCGAGTGGTAATTAAATTTTATTTAAGAGGCGCAATTAATTTGCGCCTCTTATGATAATTAATCAAAAATGTCTGATAAGAATTCTGAAGAAAATCAAAATAAAGTACCTCATAAAATGGCTAGGTTAGCTTGGCCTAAAGCAAAGTACGGTGTTATACTTGCAATTATAATTATAATTGTAATAAACTTGCTTTATTATAAAGATACTATTTTTTCTATTTTAAATTAAACTATGCTAAATTAACATATGTCAAAAAATTTATCCAAAATAGCTAAACAAAAGAAAATTAAATATTTTCTAATTAGTTTTGTAGATTTGTTTGGAGTACTAAGATCAAAATTAGTTCCTGCTCAAGCAATAGCTGATATGCAAAAAAACGGTGCAGGTTTTGCAGGTTTTGCTACTTGGCTAGATATGACTCCAGCAGATACGGACATGTTTGCAATTCCAGACCCAGATAGTCTTATTCAATTGCCATGGAATAAAGAAATTGGTTGGCTTGCCTCAGATCTGTGGATGGGTGGTAAACCAGTTGATGCTTCACCAAGAGTAATGCTCAAAAAACAAATAAGCATGCTGTCAAAAAAAAACCTTACAATGAAGTCTGGAGTAGAATGTGAATATTTTTTAATTTCTCAAGACGGTTCAAACATTGCAGATCCAAGAGATATACAATCTAAACCTTGTTACGATCAATCTGCCTTAATGAGAAGATACGATTTAATCAAAGAAATATGTGACAGTATGATTGAAATGGGATGGGGTCCATATCAAAACGATCATGAGGATGCAAATGGACAGTTTGAAATGAATTGGGATTATGCAGACTGCTTAGTAACAGCTGACAGACATGTTTTCTTTAAGTATATGGTTAAATCGCTTGCTGAAAAACACGGGTTAAGAGCAACTTTTATGCCAAAACCATTTCAAAATTTAACAGGAAATGGATGTCATGCACATATATCAGTATGGACAGAAAAGAATAATAAGTTTTTAGATAATGGTGATCGTTACGGACTTTCAAAAGTTGCATATAACTTTTTAGGTGGAATAATGAAACTTGCGAGACCTCTATCTGCTTTTTTTAATCCAACAATAAATAGTTACAGAAGAATAAATGCACCACCTACAAAATCAGGTGCATCATGGTCACCAAGTAGCATATCTTACTCTGGGAACAACAGAACTCATATGATCAGAATTCCAGATCCTGGTAGATTTGAATTAAGATTAATGGACGGTTCAGTAAACCCTTACTTGCTTCAGGCAGGAATTATAGCTGCAGGATTAAATGGTTTAAATAATAAACTTGATCCTGGTGAACCATTAACATGTAATATGTACGAAGATTATAAAAATTATCCAAATTTAGCTAAACTTCCAAATGAAATTGACGAAGCTATTAAAGAATTGGAAGACAGCAAAGAAATTACTGAAGCTTTTGGTGAACAGGTAATTAAAAGCTATGTAAAATTAAAAAATCTAGAAATAAATGATTTTTTTAAAGAAGAATCTTTTGACAAAAATTCTCCGGTTACTGATTGGGAAAAAAATAACACATTAGATTGTTAATAATGTCTTTTGACTCTGAAGTGTTAAATTGGAAATATTCAAATTTTTTTGAAAACAAAAGTTATAAATTTAATAAAAATGACATTTTAAAAATTCTATCTAAAGATGATATAGATGAAGCATATAATGTTATATCAGGTTGGGATAATTATTCCCCCACTCCATTAAGATCTTTAAACAAGCTATCAATAAAATTAAATCTTAATAAAATTTATTATAAAGATGAATCAAAAAGATTTGATTTAAAATCATTTAAAGCTCTAGGTGGGGCCTATGCAGTTGAAAAAGTTAGTAAAGGAAATAAAAATATAACTATATCAACCGCCACAGCTGGAAATCATGGAAGATCAGTTGCTTGGGGTTCTCAAAAATTAGGATTAAAATGCAAAATTTTTATTAGTGAATATGTAAGCGAGTCCAGAGCTAAAGTCATGAGAAGCTTTGGTGCAGATGTAATTAGAGTAAAAGGAAATTATGATAATTCTTTAAATGAGTGCGTTAAACAATCTGAAAAAAATAATTGGCAAATAGTTCAAGATGTAGCTTGGTCTAACTATAAATTAGTTCCAAAATTAACAATGGCAGGTTATTCAGTAATGATGAAAGAAATTTCAAATCAAATATCTGATAAAAAAATATCACACGTAATATTGCAAGCTGGCGTTGGTGGGATGGCTGCAGCTATGGTAGCTGGAATTGCAAGATACCTTGACCATGTCCCAAAAATTATTGTAGTTGAACCAGAAAGCGCTGCGTGTGTTTTGGAAAGTATTAAAGCTGGAAAAATAGAAAAAATTACTATTGAAAAAGAGAGTATAATGGGCGGTATGTCATGTGGAGAAGTTTCTTTAGTTCCATGGGAAATATTAAAAAATTCTGTGGATTATTGTGTAACTGTTTCTGATGATTATATATCAAAAACTATTAAGTTTCTTGCTAACAGTCAATTCGCTGATGAAAAATTAATTGGTGGAGAGTGCTCTACTCCAGGAATTATAAGTTTAATTAGTTTAAGTAATGATAATGCTATAAAAAATAAAATAAATTTAGATGAAAATTCTAATGTCCTTTTATTTGGTTGTGAAGGTGATGCAGATGAGGAATTATACCAAAAATTACTAAATAGCAATTAATCAAATGAAGTTAAAAAATAATAAAAAAAAACCAGATTTTTATAAAATTTTTAAACCACAGCTCTCACCAAAAGAAATGTTGGAATTAGGTGTTTTTGGAGGCTCATATTTTGGTTTAAAAATAAAAGAATATCCAAAATCTTGGTTTAACAAAGCAAAAATTAGTAAAAAATTTGATGTCAATTTAAATAGATTTAAAATTAAATCTGGGCTTTCTAGAGAAGAATGGAATAAAAAGGGATGGATTTTTAGAGAAGATCCACTTGGATGGTTCCAGTGGTATTGTAGATTTTCGATGGGAAGACGAATTCCTAAAATTGATGAAATTCAAATAAAAAGATGGAAAAATTTTACAAGACATGTTGTTGCTATTAAAAAAAACTGTGATCCAAATGATTTAGGTTGTCGAAAAAGACAACGACAAGCAATATTACAGTGGGCTTACGATCCCTTTATTTAGTCTCCAATAAAATGGTGAGAAATTTTCCTTATTTGATTTTCTAGTCTATGCTCAAATAAATACAATCCTTGCCAAGTTCCTAAAATTATTTTTGCATTTTTAATACTTAAAGTTAAATGACTATTTGTCAGTGCTGCTTTTATATGAGCAGGCATGTCATCTTTGCCTTCTGTATTGTGTTTATAAAGTTTTGGATCCATAGGAACTAATTTTTCAAAAAAATTCTTTAAATCATATAAAACATCAGGGTCAGCATTTTCTTGTATAGTTAATGATGCGCTAGTATGCAAAATATTTATATTTAATATGCCATCACTTAGATTGTTTTTTTTTACAAAATTTAAACTTTGATTAGTAAAATTATATAAACCAGGTCCAGATGTTTTTAAAACTAGTTCAAAAATAACTTGCTTCATTTTAATTTTTTTACTTAAAATTTATACCATACTTAGATCTAGGACCTTTTCTTAAGCCAAAAGGCCCAGGTATAAATAAAGTTAATGGTTTTGTATTTGGTTTTAAGTCAACTCTATGTAGATTGTTTGCAGATCTAAAGCCGATATAACCTGGTGGTCGCCAATGCTTACCATCCTTTAATGTTTCCCAGTATCCATCACGCAAAACAATAGTTATATAAGGACATAAATGAGAATGAACACCTTCGCCATGATCATCATCGAGCATTTCATGAATTAAAATATTGAAAGGAAACCACTTGGGCCTATTTCTAAATAATAAATAATATCTGTTCATCCACGGTTTTGCTTTGTTATATTCTGGATGAGATGGGCCTCTATCTAGAACAACTTTTTTTCTACCAAGTCTTGCAAGCAGATTCAAAATCATTTCTAATTTAACTTAATAATAGCATTGTCTTTTACTATAAACATGTTTTTATTCAAAACGAATGGTCTTGATATTTTTTCTCCATCTATTTTTAAAACTGATTTTGTTTTACCAGTTAAAATATCAATGATTAATAATCTTCCATTATTTGTTGTTAAATAAATATTATTAGAACCCACTATAAATCCAACAGGTTTTATTTTAGACCTTTTTTTTTTACTAAATTGTTTAAAGATATCTGTAATTCTAATTATTGTACCATTTTGATTGTTTGTAAGTATTAAAAAACCCTCCATAGATATTGAAAAAATTATATTCTCGATAAGTGTGTGCCTCAAAGTGGAATTAATTCGTTGTTTCCACTTTATACCTCCATTTTCAATATATAGTGAAAAAAATTCATTTTTATTATTTGAAAATAGAACTGATTCTTTGCTCGCTATGATGCTAGATGTTTTAAGAAGAAAAGCATCTTCATATATTGCACTACTTTGTGTAGGTTGTTGCCAAATTAGATTTCCAGTAGCAATATCAACTGCAGATATATCTCCTATTGAATTATTAAAAAAGACTTTATTGTCTACTATAACTAAAGAAAGTTTTTTTTGAGATTTGATAAATGATTTTTCAGTTCTAACTTTCCACAATTCATTACCATTTTTAATCGAATAGCATCTAAGTATATTTTCATAATCAATAGCAAAAAATCTATCTTTATAAACTTTAACTTGAGAATTAAATGGTGCAACATTGCTTTTTGACCACAATAATTTTCCAGAATTTATATCTAAAGCGTAATACTTTGATATGCTATCAGCGACAACTAAAGTTGTACTATTGCTAGATAAGAACAATACTGGTTTCATTTTTTTTTCTGTCTTGGAATAATAATTTTTTTTCCATATAATTTTTGATTGTTCGTTAAATTTTATTATTGACCCTTTGTTATCAAAAAATATCACATTATTTTTATCAAAGACTATCTCAGGTTCAAATTCATTAAAATTATCTATTTTAGAAAACTTATATTTAGAAATATTTTTTAAGTTTCCATCATATTCGATCCTTCCATTGTTATTATCAAAATTATTTATAAAACTATTTTTTATTAATTTTGCATTCAAATTAATTTTCAAGTTTGTGTTCATTTCTTTTTCATGAGGTTCTTCTTTTTTAAACAGTTCTTTGATTATGGTTTCTTTTTCTTTTTTAATTTTTGTTGTTTCATTCCAAAAACCAGATTGTCCACCAAAAGAACAATGTGCTATAAACAATAAGGATAAAAGAGTAGTTACAAGTTTATTCACTAAAATTTCTGTTTAATTTTTTTTGTGCGTTTCTTAATATGTTTTCATCTGCATTATTTAAAGAAATAATTCTTTCATAAAATTCTTTTGATTTTTGCTTTTCATTTTTAAAATAAAAATACTCCGCTACTAAATAAAGTGCATGAGATGTCCAAATGCTCTCGGAATTTATTAATGGGTTTAAAATTGTTATTAAACTATTCTCATCAGTAAACTCAGAGTTAAATAAAGCTTTTTTATAAATAACTAAATTTTTAATTTCTTTTTTAAGTTTTACTTCATCTATTATTATGTCAAAAAATTTATTAGTTTCCTCATTTGAAACTTGAATATTATTATCAATTAAAAAATATAAAGCGAGTGGAGAGTAAGTTGGATCCTTATCATTAATTATCTCTTTCATTATTTCTACTGCTTTTAGTTTATCTCCACCTTCAAAATTAATTATCGTTGAGTTATATTTGTTAGCTATCCATTGTTTATTTTTGTTTTTGTATATTTGATATGAAAAAAATACTAATGGTATTAATACTAAAATGGCTATAATTAAAATTAATTTTTTTTTATTTTTTAAAAGGAAATTTATAATTTTTTCTCTTCTAGTTTTATTATCTATAATTGCTATTTCTTCGTTCATGTTAAATCATATTCCTTAAAACATACTGTAGTATTCCACCATTCTTATAATATTCCAATTCATTTTTTGTATCAATTCTGCATAGAACATTGATTTTTTTAATTTCACCAGTTTGATATTTAATTTCTATTTTTAAATTATCCGATGGTAGTACTCCTTTTTCTAAATCAATTACGCTTATTAATTCTGAGCCATTTATTTTAAGATTAGTTCTATTAACACCATCAGTAAATTGTAGTGGTAATATTCCCATTCCAATTAAATTTGATCTGTGAATTCTCTCAAAACTTTCTGCAATTATAGCTTTTACTCCTAATAACTTAGTTCCTTTGGCCGCCCAATCTCTTGATGATCCGGTGCCGTATTCCTTGCCTCCAATAACAACTAAATCTGTTCCTCTTTTTTTATATTCTTGGACCGCCTCATAGATGGGCATAACTTTTCCTTCAGGATATAATTTTGTAAAACCACCCTCTGTTCCTGGTGCCATCTCATTTTTAATTCTTATATTTGCAAAAGTTCCTCGCATCATCACTTCATGGTTGCCTCTTCTTGAGCCATATGAATTATAATCTTTTGGTAATACTTGATGCTTCATAAAATATTCACCAGTTGGGCTTTCTTTTTGGATAGAGCCTGCTGGAGATATATGGTCTGTTGTTATCATATCCCCTAATATTAATAGTGGTCTTGCATTTTTTATTTTTTTAAATCCCTCTGGTTTATCAGGAAGGTTGTCAAAGAAAGGTGGTTTTTTTACATATGTTGAGCTTTGATCCCAATTATAAATGCTACTTTTCTCAGTTTTAATTTTTTGCCACTGAATTGGTCCTTCAGAAACATTTGAGTATCTTTTTATAAACATCTCAGCGTTTAAAGCGTCTTTTAAAGTATCATCTATTTCTTTGTTTGAAGGCCAAATATCTTTCAAATAAATTTCTTTACCTTTTTTATCTTTTCCTAAAGGATCTTTGTATAAATCTACTTCCATATGACCAGCTAAAGCATAAGCAACAACAAGTGGTGGTGAAGCTAAATAGTTTGCTTTGATATGTGGTGAAATTCGACCTTCAAAGTTTCTATTGCCAGATAATACTGAAACAGCATAAATATTTTTCTTTTCTATAGCATCAACAATGTTTTCAGGTAGAGGGCCAGAATTTCCAATGCAAGTTGTGCAACCATATCCTACTAAGTTAAAACCCAATTTATCTAAATATTTATTTAATCCTGACTTTTTTAAATAATCGGTTACTACTTTTGATCCTGGTGCTAAAGAAGTTTTGACCCAAGGTTTAGTCTTTAAGCCTAGCTCCACTGCTTTTTTTGCTAACAAGCCTGCGCCAATTAAGACATTTGGATTAGATGTATTTGTACAAGAAGTTATTGCTGCTATTAATATAGAACCGTCTTTAATTTCAAAATTAGTCTCAATAACTTTTGAAACATTTTTTTCTTTTCTACCTGTAGTTTTTTCAAAAACTTTTTTAAATCCAGATGCTGCTTCAGTTAATAAAACTTTGTCTTGTGGTCTTTTAGGTCCAGAAATTGTTGGAACTATTGAAGACATGTCTAATGCTACAGTATCTGTAAATTCGATATTATTGCTTGCCCATAAACCTTGTTCTTTAGCATATTTTTCTACGGTCGCTACAGTATGTTCGTCTCTTCCTGAAAACTGTAAATATTTTAAAGTTTCCTCATCAATTGGAAAAAAACCACACGTAGCACCATACTCAGGTGCCATATTTGCAATGGTAGCTCTGTCAGCAAGTGATAAGTTTTTTAATCCAGTTCCATAAAATTCAACAAATTTTCCAACTACACCTTTGTCTCTTAAAATTTTTACAACAGTTAAAACTAAATCGGTAGCGGTTGTACCTTCTGGCATTTTGTTTTTAAGCTCAAAACCAACTACTTCTGGAATTAGCATTGAAATTGGTTGTCCAAGCATTCCTGCTTCTGCTTCTATTCCACCAACTCCCCAACCAAGGACTGACAATCCATTTACCATAGTAGTATGGCTATCAGTTCCTACTAAGGTATCTGGGAATAAATATTCATCTCCTTTATATTTTTCTGACCAAACAACTTTTGATAAATACTCTAAGTTAACTTGATGACATATACCTGTGCCTGGAGGAACAATTCTAAAATTATTAAAAGCTTGCTGTCCCCATTTTAAGAAGGAATATCTTTCACCGTTCCTTTTAAATTCTATATCAACATTTTTTTCAAAAGAGTCTGGTTTAGCTGAACGATCTACTTGAACTGAGTGATCAATAACTAAATCAACTGATGATAGAGGGTTAATAGTGTTTGGGTCTTTATTTTTTTCTTTTACAGCCTCTCTCATTGCAGCTAAATCTGCAACCGCAGGTATCCCTGTATAGTCCTGCAACAAAACTCTTGTGGGTCGATAAGCTATTTCTATATTAGATTTTTTATCTACTAACCACTTTTGAACTGCCTCTATTTGATTTTTAGTAACTGATAAATCATCTTCGTATCTAAGAAGGTTTTCTAATAAAACTTTTAATGACTTTGGTAAATTTGAAATACCTTTTAGACCATTTTTTTCAGCCTCAGATAAAGAATAATACTTATAATCTTTGTCATTTATGTTTATAGATTTTAAAGATTTATAAGAATTTTTATTTCCTGGTTTCATAAATTTTCATTATATATTTTATTTAGACTAAATTATGAATTAAATTTATAAATAAAATGTTGCTATACACCCTATTAGAAGGGATGACATAACATAATTAAATCGTTTTATAAATTTCTCATTTGTCGCGAATCTTCTTAAAAATTTACCTATTAAAGACCAAAAAAAAATACTGAAACATGCAAATATAAAGGCTACCGATAACGCCCATAAAGAATGGTTAATAAAATTTTCTCCACTATCTACATAAGTCGATACTATTATTATTGATACTATAACTGCTTTTGGATTTAAAAATTGAAAAAAAAATGTCTCTATAAACTTAACTGGATTTTCTTTTGAATCATTGGAGCTAGTTTTAGAAAATGAAATTTTATAAGCAAGATATAAAAGAAAAATTGATCCAGCATATTTTAATATTTCTTGGATAAGTGGGTACAGTTTGAAAATGTTTATTAATCCAAAATTAACTACAGCCACTAGTGTAGTAAATCCAAAAATTACACCACACATATGTGGAATTGTCTTAATAATTCCAAAATTAAATGCCGAGTATGAAGCAACAATATTATTTGGTCCAGGTGAACAACTAGTAACTAACATAAATAATGACATTGATAATAATTCTGGATGCATTCTTTTTAAGCTATTGGTAATCCGTTTTCTGCTTTTTGTGATGGATGAACTAAAGTGACTTTTCCTTCTTTATCTATAGATCCTAGGATTAAAACTTGTGATTTTACACCAGCAATATTTTTTTCTGGAAAATTACAAACACCGATCACTTGTTTTCCCAATAAATTTTCTTCATTATAATAGTGCGTTATTTGTGCAGATGATTGTTTTATTCCAATTTCTGATCCAAAATCCACTTCAACTACTAGTGAAGGTTTTCTAGCTTTTTCATTTTTTTTTACTGAAATTACAGTACCAAGTCTTATATCTACTTTGTCAAATGTATCGTAGGTTATTTGTTCTTTCATAAATTTAATATATAATTGATATAAGATATGAGTACAGAAAATAATTTGAAAAATTTGTATGAGAATTCTATTAAAATACTATCAGATTTAATAGCCTTTAAAACAATTTCAGGTGAAGATAATAATCAGTTAATTGATTATTGCGATGAAATATTAAAAAAATTTGGTGCAACATCTTTTAAAACTTTTGATAAAGATAAGAAAAGAGTAAATCTTTTTGCAACTCTAAAAGCAAAAAAACCAAATGGCAAACCTCCAATTATACTTTCTGGTCATACAGATGTTGTTCCAGTATCAAAAGGATGGGCCACAAATCCATTTGAAGCAGTAATAAAGAAGGATAAACTTTACGGAAGAGGATCTTGTGATATGAAAGGTTTTATTGCATGCACTCTAGCGTATGCACCAATTTTTTCAAAATCTGATTTAAATAGAGATATTCATTTTTCTTTTACATTTGATGAGGAAACTGCATGTAAAGGAGCTCCTATTTTAATCAAAGAATTAAAAAAAAGAGGAATTAAAAACGGAATATGCATTGTTGGTGAACCAACAAATATGAAAATAATTGACGCTCATAAAGGGTGTTACGAATATACAACTTATTTTGAAGGTTTGGCTGGTCATAGCTCTCAACCTGACAAAGGTGTAAGCGCTGTTGAGTATGCAGCAAGGTATGTAAATAAATTAATAGAATTAAGACAGAAACTTAAAGATAGAGCGCCAAAAAATTCAATCTTTGATCCTCCACATTCTACTCTCCAAATAGGAGGAATTTTTGGAGGAATAGCACACAATGTAATTGCTGATAAATGTTTTGTAAATTGGGAAACAAGACCTGTAGTTAAAGAAGATGGAGTGTTTTTAAATACAGAATTAGACAAGTATACAAATGAGGTATTACTTCCAGAAATGAAAAAAGTTTTTCCAAATTCATCAATTAACAAAGAAATAATTGGAGAAATTATTGGTTTTGATAGAGTAAAAAATTCAGAAGCGTGCGAATTTGTATCTAGTATCACCGGTGACAACACTAGAGAAGTTGTTTCGTTCGGAACAGAAGCTGGTTTATTTCAAGAAATAGGAATAAGTACTGCGGTTTGTGGACCAGGTTCAATTGAACAAGCTCATAAAGTAGATGAATTTATTAAACTAGAGGAAATTAGTAAATGTTTGGAATTTCTTGGTGGTGTAAAGAACCAATCCACATCTAGTTAAAAATTTTAATATTTTAATTAATTCCAGCCACCAACTGTTTTGACTTCTAAAAACTCTATAAGACCTTCTGTTCCTGCCTCTCGTCCAATACCAGAATGTTTGTATCCTCCAAAAGGAGATGCTACAGCTATACCAACTCCATTAACATCTACCATTCCAGATCTAAGTTTTCTTGCAACTCTCTTAACTTTTTCTTTATCTTGAGTTTGAATATAATTTGTTAAACCATAAGGAGTATCATTAGCTATTGAAATAGCCTCCTCTTCATTTTCAAAAGGAATGATAGATAGCACAGGACCAAATATTTCAGTTCTTGCAATTTCCATTTGATTGTTAACATCAGCAAAAACTGTTGGTTTTACATAATAACCTTTTTCAAATCCCTTAGGTTTACCGGTTCCGCCAGCAATTAATTTTGCTCCTTCATCTATACCTTTTTGTATTAAAGTTTGAATTTTATTAAACTGTACTTCGGATACTACTGGACCAATATGATCACCGTCTTTTTGGGGTGAGTCTACCTTGGTATTATTTGCCAATTCTTTTACTTTTTCTACAGTTGCATTATAAATTGTTTTTTCTACGAGCATTCTTGTAGGAGCATTGCAAGATTGTCCTGAATTTCTAAAACATCTCAAAACTCCTCTTGCTACAGCCTCTGAGTCTGCGTCTTTAAAAATTATATTTGCACCTTTTCCACCTAATTCTAAGCTTATTCTTTTAAAATCTTTAGCAGCATTTTGAGAAATTAAAGCTCCAGCTCTTGTTGATCCTGTAAAAGAAATCATATCAATATCAGGATGACTAGTTAAAGCATCCCCAGTAATAGCTCCATCTCCATTAACCAAATTAAAAACTCCAGCCGGAAACTTTACTTCGTCAATCATTTCTGCAAGTAACATTGATGACAAAGGTGCTATCTCAGATGGCTTCAATACTACTGTACACGCTGAAGCTAATGCGGGTATTACTTTTAAATTAACTTGATTTATTGGCCAATTCCAAGGTGTAATCAATGCACATACGCCTTTTGGTTCATATAATAATTTTTGATTATTTTTTTCTTCACCTAAATCTTTTTCAAATTTAAAATCTTTTAATATATTTTTAAATGATTTGATGTGGCTCGCTCCTGTTGCTGCTTGTAATTCTGTAGAAAATTTCATTGGTGCTCCCATCTCAAGAGAGATAAGCTTTGCCATTTCTGCCCATCGCTTTTTATAAACTACATATAATTTTTCTAGTAATTCTAGTCTTTCTTCTTTTTGTGAAAAGGCCCATGTTTGAAAAGCTTTTTTTGCTGAACCAACAGCATTATCGACATCTTTTTTTCCTCCTAAAGATATTTCTGCGCAAGGTTCTTCATTTGATGGATCAATTACTTTATAATTTCTTGGCTCTAATGGAGCAGTCCATTTGCCATTAATATAAAAATTCTTTTTATCTAACATTCCTAAATCTAACTTAAAGTTTTTTATTTGCAAATAAATTAGTTAATTCGTAAATTATTGTTGCTGCGGCTAAAGATGTGAGTTCGGCATGATCATAAGCTGGTGCAACCTCAACCACATCAGCAGAAATCAAATTCATTCCTGATAATCCTCTTAAAACATTCACTATTTCTCTAGTCGTCATGCCTGCAATTTCAGGAGTCCCTGTTCCAGGCGCATGAGCTGGATCTAAAACATCTATATCGATAGATAAATATAATGGGTTGTCACCTACTCTTTTTCTAATTCTTTTAACAATTTTATCTATTCCTTCCGTTTGAAATTCATCACAATGAATTATTTTAAATCCAAAACTTTCATCATTTTTTAGATCATCTCTACTATAAAGTGGTCCTCTAATACCAACGTGCATAGATGCATCATCTAAAAATAAATTTTCTTCTCTAGCTCGCCTAAATGGCGTCCCATGTGTATAAGGAGCTCCAAAATAAGTATCCCATGTGTCCAGATGAGCGTCAAAATGAACTAGTGCTACGGGCCCTTTATTAATTTTATTTATTGATCTAAGCAGAGGAAATGCAATTGTGTGATCACCTCCCATGCTAATAATTCCTCCAACTTTTTCTAACAGTTCAGTTGCACCTTTTTCAATTTGCTTAATTGCTTCGTCAATATTAAAAGGATTACAAGCTATATCTCCAGCGTCTGCAACTTGTTGTACTTTAAAAGGCTCTGCATCATAATTTGGATGATAGTTAGTTCTCAAATGCCTTGAAGCTTGTCTGATGCTTTGAGGTCCAAATCTAGCTCCAGGCCTATAACTAGTGCCTGCATCAAAAGGAATTCCAACTATTGCAATGTCACACTTTTCAACATCTCTAAGCTCTGGCAGCCTAGCAAAAGTATTTGGTCCCGCAAACCTTGGGACCTTCGTTCCCATAACTGGTTCAATTATTTTTTTACTTTTCATATTTTTTTTTATTTAAAGTTACCACTTTTAACGACTGAAAAAAATTGTATTAAAACTGCAATTAAGACTGTTATTCCACCAATTAAAACCATTAAAGGAGGATTTTCATTAACGAACATCCATGCCCAAAGTGGTCCCAATACAGCTTCAATAAGCATAATGACACCTATTATCGCTGCAGGAGTTTTTCTAGATCCGATAGTAATAAATATAAATCCAAGACCAATTTGAAAAAAACCAGCTATAAAACCCAAAAAAAGATCATGAAATGAAATTAAAATATTTCCTGCAATAAAAAAACCAATCAAAGTCGCAGTTACTCCTGCTGTAAACTGTGCTGGGATCATATCAATGTTAGGGTTTTTTCTTACAATAACTACTAAAACTGCAAAAGATATAGGCATTATGAAAGCTATAATATTTCCAAAAAATTCTTCAGAAGATTGAATTGATAGCGAATTATTAAGAATTAAAAGAACACCGGACATACCTAAAACTATAGAAATTAAAGTTATTATATCTATTTTTTCTTTTAAAAAAAAATATCCAAAAGCAGCTAAAAAAATTGTTTCTGTTGTAATGATAAAATTAGTATTGGCCACTGTCGTTTTATACATTGCAAAAACATAAGCAACAAAACCTATGGCTAAAACTAAACCTGCTAAAAATCCTGGAATACCAGAAATATAAAACGATTTAAAAAAATTCTTTTTATATGTGTAAACTAAATAAAGCGTAACAATTATAGAAAAAAAAAATTGTCTCCAGAATAGTATTTGCCAAAGATTAGCGCCCTCAAAAGATTTAACTATTAAACCTCCAAAACTCAAACAAAATGCTCCAAAAAAAATAAGTAAAGGTCCAGGAAGTTTTGAAATTATATTCATAATATTTTATTTATATATTGCTTTATTTCACTTTCATAAGTTCTAAAAATATTTTCTGCTTCATCTAATTCTACTTCTGAAAATTTTATTTTTGAACCTGGTGGAAGTTGAGCAACACTATCTAAATCTGCTGATATAACAACTGCAATTTTTGGATATCCACCTATAGTTCCATGATCTGGTAACAAAATTATTGGCTGACCATTTGCTGGAACTTGAATTACTCCTTTAGCCGAACCTTCCGATTTTATATTTGTATTAACAATATTTTCTAAAGTTGGACCTTCAAGTCTCATACCCATTCTGTCTGATAAATTTGATACTGAATATACTTCAGAAAAAAATTTATTTTTTGCTTCTTCTGAAAAATAATTAAAATTAGTACCTTTAATAACTCTGATATTTTTAATTTGAACTTTTTGATAATCAATTTTTTTCTTTGAAAACTTTTTAACTTCTGAATATCTAATATATATTTTTTGTTCTAATGAAAATTTTTCTCCATTATTCGGACCTACTTTTGCTTTTGTGTTAATGGAATAACTGTTCCAAGCTTTTTCAATATTAAATCCGCCCTCTACAGCTAGGTATCCAAAAACAGAATTTTTTGTTGAAATTACATCTATCTGCTCATTTTCTTCTAATAAATAATTTTCAAAAACTTTACCTTCTTCGACTTTAGAATTTTTTCTAATAATATTAAAATGAACATCCCCTGTAATTGAAAAATTTATATTTCCGTTTTTTAGTTTAAGTAGTGGGCCCTGATAAGCAAACTCTATAGCCCCCTGATTTAAATCATTATTTACAAGCGCATTTGAAAGTTTAAAGATTTTTTGGTCCATTGCTCCACTTATTGTTATTCCCATATGATAAAGATGATTTCTACCTCTATCTTGAATTGTAGTATTTATACCTGGTCTTATTATTTCAAAAAAAGTATCAGTCATTCCAATCCATATATTCTTCTTTTGTAATTTCATAAAATGTTACTTCGTCACCTGGATTGATTAATGTTGGATTGTCCAAATTTATTTTATTAAAAATTTGAACTGGTGTGTTTCCTACAATATTCCAGCCGCCCGGACTCTCGAATGTATAAATGTTACAAAATTGTTCTGTAATACCTATAGAGCCTTTTGGAACTTTTACTCTTGGAGTGCTTAGTCTGTCTGCTCTAATTTTTTCATCTATGTCTCCTAAAAATGGCATCCCGGCAATAAAACCTGTCATATAACAATAATAGCTTTTGCTAAAAACAAAATCTAAAATTTGTTTTGTCGAAATTTTTAATCTTTTAGACAGTTCTTCTAAATCTAATGCAAACTCAATATCACAACAAACTGGTATTCTTACTTTTTTTGATATTTTATTTTTAGACTCTACAATATTTATATTTTCTAAAATTGTTTTAATTTTATTAAAGTTTGTTTCTGCTAAATCAAAATTTATAATTAGCTTATTATAAGATGGTGTTAAATTAATTATACCCTGTACTTTATTATCTTTAATAAGTTTATTTAAATGATTGAAATAACTAATTACTTTTAAATTGATTTCTTTATTAACCTCAGGGCCAAAATCACAATAAACTGCCGCATCACCAAGATTTGATATATTTTTAATCATGTCATGTTATACTCTAGACTTTGAATTATGGAAATTAATATCAATTGTGATTTAGGTGAAAAATCAAAGTTTCATTCGATCGAGAATGATCCTGAGTTATTGTCTATAGTTAATTCAGCTAATATTGCTTGTGGTTACCATGCTGGAGATGAGCAAACTATGGAAAAAACAATTGAAATTTCAAAAAAAAATGGAGTTAGTATTGGAGCTCATCCCTCTTTTAAAGATCCAGAAAATTTTGGTAGAAAAAGAATAAATCTATCTCCTTCAGATGTTTCAAATTTAATTATTGAGCAATATGACATATTGCAAAAAATTGCTTCTAAACAAGAACAAAATGTTACTCATATAAAGCCACATGGAGCACTGAATAATATGGCATGTGAAGATTTCGACCTAGCAAATACAATAGCAAAGACTATTAATAGTATTAATAAAGATATAATTTTTTTAGTACCAACTGGTTCACAAATGGAAATTGCTGCAAAAAAATTAGATATGAAAATAGCTTGTGAAATATTTGCTGATAGAAACTATGAAGATGATGGAAATCTTGTGTCTAGATCAAAAGAACATGCTTTAATTACAAACCCAGACATTGCAAAAAAACACGTACTCAAAATGGTACAAAATCAAGCTTTGAACTGCTTTTCTGGAAAACAAATACCTTGTAAAATTGACTCTGTTTGCATACATGGTGATAATAAAAGTTCACTCGATACAGCTAAATCAATTAGAGAAAATTTAGCTGAAAATGGACTTGAGCTTAAAGCATTAAATAAAATGAAAAAATTTTTATAGTTGTGAAAAAAAATTATCCAAGAAATTTAGTAGGTTATGGCAATAAAGAAATGAATGTTGTTTGGCCAAATAATTCACGATTGGCACTGCAAATAGTATTGAATTATGAAGAAGGCGCAGAAAATAGTATTCTACATGGTGATAAACATTCAGAAACGTTTTTATCGGAAATTATAGGTGCTCAACCAATTAAAGGACGTCATATTAACATGGAATCTATGTATGAATTTGGTTCAAGAAGAGGTTTTTGGAGACTGCATAAATTGTTTAAAGAGAAAAATATCCCTATTACAATTTTTGGTGTCGCCATGGCATTAGAGAGAAATCCTGAAGTTTGTAACGCTATAAAAAATGGAAACTATGAAATTGCTTGTCATGGGTGGAGATGGATTGATTATCAAAATGTTAAAAAAAAAATAGAAAAAGAACACATGAAAAAAGCAATAAAATCAATTAAGAAAATTTTCGGTGAAAGACCCTTGGGTTGGTACACTGGCAGATGCAGCCCAAATACTAGAGATTTAGTTTTTCAAGATGGTGGTTTTTTGTACGATAGTGACTCTTATAGTGATGATTTGCCTTACTGGGAATACAAGAAAAATAAAAAGCAATTAATTATTCCCTACACTTTGGACAATAATGATATGAGATTTGCAACTAATCAAGGATTTAACAGTGGTGAACAATTTTATACATATTTAAAGGACAGTTTTGATGCGCTTTACGAAGAAGGAAAAACTAATCCTAAAATGATGTCAGTTGGATTACATTGTAGATTGATTGGTCGACCAGGAAGAATTCAATCTTTAAAAAAATTTTTAGATTACGTATTAAAATTTAAAGATGTGTGGATTTGTAAACGAATTGATATTGCTAAACATTGGATCAAAAATTATCCAAGTAAATAATTCTTATGAAAAAAAATAATATTATTTATTTAAATGGATTAATAGATTTAGCTCAATCAAGACTCGGCTCTAAAATTGTTTATAAAACTGACGAATTTTTTGCTTCGGCAAAAAGAATTATTAATCCTTGGCCACCAATATTTAAAGAAGGAGTTTTTGATAAGCATGGTAAATGGATGGATGGATGGGAGACAAGAAGAAAAAGAACTAAAGGACACGATTTTTTAATTCTAAAACTAGGAAAGCCTGGATTTATAAATAAAGTTGATATCGATACATCTTATTTTTCTGGTAATCATCCTAAATACATCTCGTTGGAAGCTTGTTCTATTAGCGGAAAATTGCCAAATAAAAAAACTAATTGGAAAACAATTATAAAAAAAAGTCCAACTAAAGCAAATAGTCATCACTTATTTAATATAAAAAATAAAAATTTTTTTACACACGTAAAACTAAATATTTTTCCTGATGGTGGTGTTGCAAGATTAAGAGTTTATGGTTCAATGAAAGTTAAAAAAAAACTTTCTAAAGGAACACAAAACCTAACATCAATTATAAATGGTTCAGTGCCAATTGCTTGTAATAATGAACATTTTGGTAGAGCTGAAAATATACTTGCTCCTGGTGTAGGTAAAAATATGGGCGATGGTTGGGAAACAAGACGTAGTAGAGGAAAAAACTTTGATTGGATCATAATAAAATGCTCTACAGCAGGAAAGATTGACAGAATTCAAATAGACACCCACCATTTTAAAGGAAATTATCCAGACAAATGTTCTATACAAGCAACCTATATTGACAATAAACTTTCTTCAAAAAATATCGTAAAAAAATCTAAAAGGTGGAAATTGCTTCTTAATAAAACAAAACTTTATGCTCATAAAAAACATAACTTTAAAAACAAAATAATGAGAAATAAAAAAATAAACTATATAAGAATAAACATCTTCCCAGATGGAGGTATATCTAGGGTTAGAATTTTTGGAAAAACTGAATGAGTATAATAAATATAATCCCAAAAAAAATTACTAAGGAAAATTTTTCTCTTTTTGGAGATATAATCTCAACAAGAGATGCTAAGCCTATAGATATTAATGCTGGATATGCAAAGCGTTTTGATGATCTTGCAAATATAAATACATCTAAAGATAACGGAAAAACTATTGTTAGTATATTTTCAGCAAAAAAAAGAAATTTTCCAATGAAAATTGATATGATGGAAAAACATCCTCTTGGAAGCCAAGCTTTTATACCAATGAAAGAAACTACTTTTCTTGTGCTGGTAGCCCCTGAAAATGATAAGCCTGATTTAAATAAAATAGAATCGTTTATTGTACCGTCAGGTGTAGGCATAAACTACAAACCTGGAGTCTGGCATTTTCCTTTGATAGCAACTGAAGATATGAATTTTTTGGTAGTTGATAGAAAGGGAGCAGGAGAAAATCTTGTTATTGAAAATTTGGAAAAAGAAGAAATTCTACTTCAATTTTAAAATCCGCCGTATTTTTTATACGGCGGATAATTTATTTTAAACTATTAATGATTTATTTTTTTGATGCTGAAGATATTGCTAAATGTATCACAGCTCCTAAAGCAGCTCCGATCATCCAAGCATATCCTCCTCCTCCACCTAGATTGGCAAAGAAGTCACCTAAACCTAAAACTAAAATGTTCGGCCAAACAGAACCTACAGCAACGTAACCTGATAATAACCAAGCAAGCATTGCTTTTCCATTAAACCCACCATTGTAATGGTATCTACCACTTGCACTGTCTGAGAACAAGTCATCAACATTTAGTTGTTGTTTTTTAACTATATAGTAGTCTGTTATCATTATACCAAATACTGGTGCTAATATTGCACCTAAAGTATTTACAAATGGGAACATTCCCATCTGAGTTATAACTGCAACCCACATACCACCAATTATAAATCCAAAAATAGCAGTGATTAATCCACCAATTCTGAAATTAATTTTACTAGGTATTAAGTTGGCCAAGTCATATGCTGGGGGTATAAAGTTAGCTACCATATTGATACCTACTGTTGCAGCGAAGAATGCGAAAGCTGCTACAATTGTAAGTAGTAGGTTGTCAACTTTTGCAACCATTTCAGTTGGTTGAGCAATATATTCACCAAATATAGCTATTGTACCTCCCGTGATCATTAAAGTAATGAATGAGAAGAAAATAACGTTACCTACTAATCCCCATAGGTTTCCTTTTTTCATTTCTTTTTCATTTTTAACAAATCTAGCAAAGTCACCAAAGTTAATAACAACTGCTGCAAAATATCCTACCATAATTGAAAATACTGCTAAAAACGCTCCAAAAGATCCTAAGCCTTCAAATCCTCCTGTACGTTCTCCGCCAGAAAATATTTCACCTACTTCAGATAATAATCCACCACCTGCTTTAGCCCATATTGCTAACATTAGAACTATCATTACAACATATACTGCTGGACCAGCAAAGTTTAAAAATCTTCTAACAAGATCTACACCTTGCCAGAATAAATATACTTGGAAAACTGATACAAATATAAATGATACCCACATTACACCTGTCATTCCAAGAAACATTACTTCACCTTCTATTCCTGTTATTGCTGTAATTAAAAGTGCAACGGCTGT
The DNA here is from genome assembly GCA_902579215.1 of uncultured Pelagibacteraceae bacterium. GTDB lineage: Bacteria > Pseudomonadota > Alphaproteobacteria > Pelagibacterales > Pelagibacteraceae > Pelagibacter. The sequence goes on along the minus strand of CACHGH010000001.1, from coordinate 35,152 downwards.
AGAAGCCGCATAAGTTTGTGCTCCATACCAAAACATCGCAACTAGTCCTCTGGCCATTGCCGGAAAGTTTGCTCCGAACACACCCATACTAACTCTTGCAAATACTGGATAAGGAATACCGTGTTTAACACTTGGCTTACCAGAAAGGTTTACAAGCCACATAATAAAAAATCCCGCAAGTATTAATGCAAGAAATACGGCCCAACCATTTAATCCTGATGCCAAAAATAATGATGCTGCCAAAGTATATCCAAATAAACTTTGTACATCGTTTGCCCATACGTTAAAAATCTCAAACCAACCCCATTTTTTTTCACTACTAGGTGTTGGTGCTAGATCCTTATTGTATAGCTTTGAAGATCTACCCATGTCCCCTCCTTTTTTGTACAACGATATGTTTTTTTTAAGAGTAAGTAAATAACTACTATGTTTCTGATCAAAACAATTAATTATACAATGATATTTTGACCCGAAATGGTCACTATCTAATATTTTGTATCATTTGCTCAGGCAACCAAAGAGCAAGTTCTGGAAAAATGATTATCAAAAATACTGCTAGTATCATTAAAATAAATAAAGGAAATGCACTTCTCGCAATAAAGCCCATGTCTTTTTTTGCCATTCCTTGAAGTACAAACAAATTAAATCCAACTGGGGGAGTTATTTGAGCCATCTCTACTACTACAACAAGAAAAATTCCAAACCAAATCATATCAAATCCAGCTTGTCTAATCATTGGTTCAATTATTGCCATTGTTAAAACCACTGCTGAAATTCCATCTAAAAACATTCCCAAAATAATGTAAAAAATCATTAACACAATAATTAATAAATATGGTGAAAGACTCATTTCTTGTATCCATATTGCTAAATTTCTAGGTAGACCCGTAAATCCCATGGCTAGTGATAAAAAAGATGAACCCGCTAAAATAAAAGCTATCATGCATGAGGTTTTGGTTGCTCCTAGTAGTGAAAGTTTGAAAGTTTCTTTATTAAGTGTTTTTTGAAAAAAGGATAGAATTAATGCTCCAACGACTCCAAGTGAAGCTGCTTCAGTTGCAGTAGCAATTCCTAAATAAATTGAACCTATGACTGATGAAATCAATAATATAACTGGTAATAGTTGTTTAGATCTTTTAATTTTCTCATTAATAGAAAATTTTTCACTAAAACTTGGCATTTGTTTTTTATTAATTAATGACCATACAACTACATAAAGCATAAATATCAATGCAATCATTATTCCTGGTATTATTCCAGCTATAAAAAGTTTTGCTATTGATTCCTGAACCGTTACTCCATAAATAATTAAGATTATAGAGGGTGGGATTAACAATCCAAGTGTTCCTGAGCCAGCTAAGCTACCTAATAATAGTTTTTCAGGATAATTTCGTTTTCGTAGTTCTGGAATTGACATTTTGCCTACAGTAGCAACTGTAGCAGCTGAAGAACCTGAAATTGCAGCAAATAATGCACAACCAACTACATTTACATGTATCAAGCCGCCTGGAAGACGTGACATCCAGGGAGCTAAACCTTTAAATAAATTTTCTGAGAGTTTTGTTCTAAATAATATTTCTCCCATCCACACAAATAATGGTAGAGCAGTTAAAGTCCATGAAGAGCTGGTGCCCCATATTGTAGTAGCCATTGCATCTCCTACTGGTCTTGATGTAAATATCATCATTCCCATTGCTGATACACCTACCATACTAATGGCAACCCATATTCCAGAACCTAGAAAGAATAGCAAAATTGAAATAAAAAAAATTGTTAAAAATAAGTCTGGCATAATTAATTATTATTTTTTGCTATCATCAAAATTAAATTATGAATAATGCAAATAAAAAAAATTGATGATCCTATTGCGACAGAAAGTTGAGGTATCCAAATTAATATTTCATCTGCACCCTCACTCCGCTCTTGAAATTTAAATGAAATAATTAACATTTTTATAAAGTAATAAGCTAGGAATCCAGAAAGGAATGTTGTCACGCTTAGACACCAAAGTTCAAGTATTCTTCTAAAATTATTTTTTGCTCTTTCTAAAAATAATGTAATTCTAATATGACCATTTTCACCAAAAGTATATGATAGTGCTAAAAATGAAGAAGCTGCCATACAGTAACCAGAGTATTCGGCAAGGCCTCTAATATAAAAACCAAATATACGAGATGCTATACCGGTCAATATAAAAACGGCAACTAAAATTAAAAAAAAGGCAGCTAGATAGCCAGACAATCTGTAAAGAATTTTTAAATAATTATTTATTTTACAAAGCATATAAAAAAAGGCCGTCTATTTATACGGCCTTTTTTCAAATTTATAAATTTTATCTATAAGCTGCAAGTACACCAGCGCCTCTAGAACCAGCTCTGTCAGCCCATTCTTTTGCCATTGTTGCACCAACTTCTTGGAAATGCTTTTGTAAAGCAGAATTAACTTTTCCTACTTTCATTCCTGCGTCAGCTAAAGCTTTTTTATCAGCAACATTACCTTTTTTTGATAAGTCCCAACCTTTTCTTTCAGCTAAAGCAGCTTCTTTCATTACCAGTTTCTGTGTAGCAGAATCAAGTTTGTTCCAAGCATCCTTATTAACTATAACCATATTTTTTGGGAACCATGCTGCTATGTCATAAAAATAACCTACTCCATTTTCCCAGATTTTTTTATTTTTACCAGTTGTAGGAGAAGTAATCATACTTTCAACAGCACCTGTTGAAAATGCTTGGCTAATTTCGGCTGCTTCTATTTTTGTAGGAGCCATTCCTGTTAGTTCTGCAATTCTTATAGTAGCTGAGTTGTAAGCTCTAAATTTTAAACCTTTTAAATCAGCAACACTATTTATTTCTTTTTTACTGTAAAGTCCTTGAGCAGGCCATGGTACAGCGTATAAGAAAACAAGTCCTTTTGCATCTAAACCTTTAACTATTTCTGGTTTTGAAGCTTTATAAAGTTTCATAGCATCGTTATAGCTAGTTGCTAAGAAAGGTTGAGAGTCTACCTCTAATAATGGGTCCTCTTTTCCAAGAGCAGACATAAATCTTTCTCCAATTTGAGCCTGTCCTGTTCTTACTGCTCTAAATATTTCTCCACCTTTATAAAGTGATCCGCCTGGATGAGTTACAATAGTTAACTTTCCACCACTTTTTTCAGTAACACTTTTTGCAAAAGCTGTAGCATTGGCTGAGTGGAAATTTCCCGCTCCATAAGCAAGAGCCATGTCCCATTTCTCTCCTGAGATTGCTAAGTTTGTACTAAATAATAATGTAAAAAATATTACTAATATTTTATTTAATAATTTCATTTATCCTCCATTTATATATGTCGTATTTCATTATGAAGATTAAGCAAAAGCAATAAAAAAATTCAAAAAATCACTACTTTCAATTGAATTATTTTAAAAAGTTATTAGAATAATAATATATTGATAGAACAAGCCATAATTTTAATTCAGATTATATTCATAGATATAATTTTAGCAGCAGATAATGCAATTATTATAGGATTAATTGCTTCAAGTTTTGTTCCAAAAAATAGAAAGCAAATCATCTTATGGGGTGTTACCGGTGCGCTAGTATTTAAAGTAGTATTTGCTCTCTTTGCAACATATTTATTTCAGTTTTATTTTATAAAAATTATAGGTGGGTTGCTTTTAATTTGGATTGTTAATGATTTAAGAAAAGATTTATTAGAAATTAAAAAAATTAAGTCTCCAACAAAAAAATCTAAAGAACCTTCATATATACAAAGTGTTTATAAAGTTTTATTAGCAGATATTACAATTAGTTTTGATAATGTAATTGCTGTTGTTGGAGCGGCAAAAGGTTATTTTGAATTTATGATATTTGGATTGGTGCTATCAGTAGTCTTAACTGGTGCATTGGCTACATTGTTAGCAAATTATATACAAAAGCACATCTGGATAGCTTACGTTGGTTTAATATTTATTTTATTGGTAGCACTTCAATTAGTAATTGGAGGTTTAAATGATTATGGAGTCTTATCAATAAATGAAACTTTTAAAAAATATTTTTAATTAAAAAGCAATTATTCAAGCTCAATTGTGCTAGGTGGTTTTGAAGTTATATCGTAGACTACTCTGTTTATACCCCTTACATTGTTTATAATTTTATTAGAAATACTTTGTACAAATTTTTTTTTAAAATTGTAAAAATCTGCTGTCATTCCATCTTCTGATGTAATTGCCCTTAATAAACAAATATATTCATAAGTTCTATTATCACCCATTACTCCTACAGTTTTAACAGGTAGAAGAGCTGCATAAGCTTGCCAGATCTTATGATATAATTTCTGATTTTTAAGAGCTTCAATAAAATAATAGTCTGCTTCCTTTAAAATATTAATTTTTTTTTCTGTTATACTGCCTGGAATTCTTATTGCTAGTCCTGGGCCAGGAAACGGATGTCTTGAAATAATTTTATTACTTAGATTTAACTCTAAACCTAATTTTCTAACTTCATCTTTAAATAAATATTTAAGAGGTTCTATTAATTTTAACTTCATTTTTTTTGGCAAACCTCCTACATTATGGTGGGATTTAATTTTAGATGTTTGGCTACCAGTAACTGACTTGCTCTCAATTAAATCTGGATATAAAGTTCCCTGTGCTAAGAATTCTACTTTTTTTATTTTTTTTGCGTACTTTTCAAAAACTTTAACAAATAAATTTCCAATTATTTTTCTTTTTGTTTCAGGGTCTGAGACATTTTTTAACTTATTTATAAATAGGTTTTTTGCATTAACATAAATAAGATTCATATTATGTTTTTTCTTAAATGTATTTATAACTTCAGTTTCTTCATTCTTTCTAAGTAAACCTGTATTTACAAATATGCATACTAAATTTTTTCCTACTGCATTATATAAAAGCTTAGATACAACGCTACTATCTACTCCTCCTGATAAAGCGCAAAGTACTTTTGATCTTCCTATTTTTTGTCTTATTTCTTTTATTAATCTTTCTTTTTGCTTTTTTGATGACCAATTTTTTTTTATTTTACATATTGAATAAACAAAGTTTTTAAAAATTATATTACCTCTTGTTGTGTGAGTAACTTCTGGATGAAATTGGATACCAAAAAAATTATCAACTTTATTCTCTATTATGCAAAATTTTGAGTTCTCACTATAAGCAATTGCTTTAAATTTTTTTGGTAATTTAAAAACCTGATCTGAATGGCTCATCCAAACTTTACTTGTTCCTCTATTATTAAAAAAATTATTTGTGAGCTTGCTCTTTTTTATCTTTTTTATTAAGGTTAGTCCAAACTCTCTTTTTTTTGATTTTTTAACTACCCCTCCAAATGTTTTGCTTATAATCTGATGTCCAAAACATACTCCAAGTACTGGAATTTTTAGTTTTAAAATTTTAGAATTAAATTTTATTTTTGATGTTTCATATACATTTAATGGACCTCCGGACAAAATTATCCCTTTAACGTTACTATCAAATTGTTTGAAGTATTTGATTTTCTTATGATTTAATATTTCTGAATATACTCCAAGTTCTCTTATTCTTCTTGCAATTAATTGTGTAAACTGTGATCCGAAGTCAATAATTAAAATTTTATTTAAATTATTGCTAGGATGCATTTTTTGGTTCGATATTTTTAAGTGTCTCGTTTATTGATTTTATTTTATCACATAGGGTTGAGCAGATTATTGAAAAGTCATCTCTTAACTTTTTTACTTGCGAATAATTTGATCTTTTTAATTCAATTTTTATTAGCATATACATTGCTTCTTCATTATCAGGATCTAATAACAATGTAGTTTTCAAATTTTTCTCTTCTTCTTCTTCATTTTCCTCAAAATTATAAATTTTTGCTAAATATAAATATGAGTTTGCATCTTTTGGATTAAAAACTATGTTTCTTTGAAATAAAAATTTGGAGTCCTCCATTTTTTTATTATCAAATTTTATTTTAGCTTCCTTAAAAAAATTTTCTTTAGCTTGACCTATGTTAAGCAGGTTAATCAAAATAAAAAAAATTATAATTAACTTATAGTTTTTAATCATTAATATTTACCATTCCCTTTAATTTCATCTATATTATGTACCATACTTTCATAAAAACCTGCTTTTGTAATTTTAACAAATTTTGGTTTTTTTCTTAATGATGTGATTTTTTTTGATCCTAAATATCCCATCGATGATTTTAACCCTCCAATTAGTTGATAGACTATTTTATTTACTGGGCCTTTGTATTTTACCAATCCTTCAACTCCTTCAGGTACATATTTTGACATATCTTTTTGTTTTTTTTGAAAATATCTATCAGCAGATCCTTTGTTCATTGCTCCTATAGAGCCCATGCCTCTAAAATTTTTAAATAGTTTACCATTTTTATTTATTATCTTTCCTGGAGACTCGTCAGTACCAGCAAATAAAGAACCAATCATTACAGCGTCTGCTCCAGCCGCTAAAGCTTTAGATATATCTCCTGAAAATTTAATTCCACCGTCAGCAATTATAGAAATTTTTTTACCTTTACATCCTTTTTTAGCTTCTAATATTGCACTTAGCTGTGGAACCCCTATTCCAGCTACCAATCTAGTTGTGCAAATAGATCCTGGTCCTATTCCAACTTTTATAATATCGACTCCAAGTTTTGATAAAAATTTTGCTCCATCATACGTAGCAACATTTCCTGCACAAAGAGCAGTCTTTTTTGATTTGTTTTTAATTATTTTTTTTATAATTTCAGCAACTTTTTTTGTATGACCATGAGCAGTATCAACAACAATTAATTCAATATTTTCTTTGATAATTGCTTGGGCTCTCTTAAATTCTAATGGTCCAGCGCCCACTGCAGCACCAACTTTTAAATTTTTTTTTTTAACTTTTTTAATTTCAGATATTTGATCTTTAATACTAAGATTTCTATGAATGACTCCTATTCCACCAGATTTTGCAATAGCAATTGCCATTCTTGACTCGGTTACTGTATCCATTGCTGAGGTAAGAATAGGAATTTTTAATTTTATTTTTTTAGATAAAGTAGTTTCTGTATTAACTTCTGAAGGCAAAGTTTCAGAGTATTGCGGTAAAAGAGTGACGTCATCAAATGTAAGAGCTTCTTTTATAGGACCCATGTCCTTATATATATGATTCTCTAAGAAAAAAAAGTCTATCTAGCGTAAATATTTACAAATTAAAAAGCTTTCCTTTGAATCTTTTCTGCTGGCGGCAGGTTTAAATATATGAGTTTCTTTAAAGTTTTCTTTGGCTTTTTTTATAATATTATTGAAGGAAGATCCCATAAAAATTTTAGAAATAAATTTTCCATCGGTTTTGAGCATATTTTTAGAAAAATTCATTGCTTCAAGACAAAGTTCACCAGTCACAATTGAGTCGAGGTTTTTATTTCCTGTCGTATTAACTGCCATATCAGATAAAATAACATCTACCTTTTTTTTGAAATAATCGCTTATCTGATTCTGATATTTCACATCTGTAAAATCTCCAATAATTTGAAAGGTATTGGGTAATTTTTCCATTTGATTAATATCTATTGATACAATTTTGAAGTTTTTTAATTTCTTTGCAACAAATTGCGACCAACTTCCTGGGGCCGCACCAAGATCTATTACTAAATCTCCATTTTTAAGTATTTTGAATTTATTATTTATTTCTTGCAGTTTATATGCAGCTCTTGATCTGTAGCCTTCTAATCTTGATTTTTTAACAAAAATATCTCTATTCTGTTTTATAATCCAATTTTTAGATATTTTATTTTTTTTCAATTAGATAGAGTACCTTAAACTTTTGAATATATTTTTGTTATCAAGAGTTTTTATATTTACCTTAACACTTTTATCAATTCTCATATCTTTTTTGTCATCCCATATTCCTGCTGCTAAATGCATTATTCCAATTTTATAGTTTGGCAAATAAGGCTCAACAAAGAAATTTTTTTCATTGTCAAATTTTGGTAATAGATTGCTCGCTATCCAATTACAATTAAGTGGTAGAAATTCTGTCTCTACGTTATCAATATAAACACACATGTTAATAGCTAGTCCTTCTGAACCAAATATATTTCCTGAACTTAATGTTTTAGAAAGATTTTTTTGCCAACTTTCCCAACATGGTGAATTTTTTTCAAGTGAGAATACTCCAATATTAATGTGTGGTGCAAATGCAAGTTTTCTAGCTTTTTCTATACCAATTTTAGAACTAACAGCATGCTTAAAATTTTGTGATTTGATTAAAGCTAGTTTTCCAAATATCCACTTAACTTTTGACATTATTTTATAACCTGGTCCAATTGTTTGAGTAATTCCTAGTTTGCCATTTTCACATGCTTTAAAATAAAGTTCTATTGATGACCAGTCTTGGACCCAAGCATCACAATCGATCCATAAATATTTATTATAATTAGGAAAGTATTTTGGTAAAAAAGCTCTTGATACTTGGCTTTTTAACCACTCCTTACCTCTCACTTTAAATTCAGAAACTTTTATATCCCACTCAGCGGTTTTTATTTCATCCACTTTTTTTTCTAAAATATTTTTTTGTTCATTTGTTAAGCCAGCATCTAGTATACAAATTGCTACTTCAGAACTTTCTTTAAAACTTTTTATTGAGTCAATTAATTCATCTAAAAGATTAAAATAGTTAGCATCTGCTAATGAAACAATTACATTATTTTTCATTTATAATATATCTTCATCGTCATCAGTTTCGTTAAACTGTGTTTTAAATCTTTTATTAATTCGATAATAATGAATAATACTAATAGGAACTGTAAGCAAATATATTATACCTGATATGACAATAGCGTTAAAAGTATAAATTAAAATTACACCAAAGTATAAAACTACTGTAAATAATAAAAAAATTGTCATTCTTCTCGGTACTACTATTTTTTTAAAAGAGTAAGTTGGTATTTTGCTTATAAGTAGAATAGATATAATCACAAAAAGAGATGGAACTAAAATATCATAATTTAAATTTAAAAAATTTAATTCACTAAAACTTAAAACTAATGGCAATAAAACAATTACTCCTCCTGCGGGCGAAGGGATACCTTCAAAAAAATTATCTCTCCAGGATGGCTCTGCTTCTGAATTGACATTAAATCTTGCTAGTCTTAAGGCTACACAAACTACATAAATTAAACAAATTAACCAGCCTAATCTTCCGAATTCATTTAACTTCCAAAAATACATGATGAAAGCAGGAGCAACACCAAAACTAATTACATCAGTTAAAGAATCAAGCTCTTTACCAACTTTTGATACTCCTTTTATTAGTCTGGCTATTCGACCATCCAATCCGTCTATGATAGCTGCAATGATTATAGCTAATATGGAAAATTCAAATCTTCCATCAAATGCAAATTTGATTGAGCTTAAACCTATACAAACACCAATCAGCGTAAACATATTTGGAAGAATAATTCTTGTTTTTTTAGAACTTACTAATTTAAAGTTTTTCTTTTGTTGTTCCATTTTTTATTTTTTTGCTAGTAAAGTTTCCCCGGCAATAGTTTTTTGATTAACTTTAACTAATTCGTTATAATTTTCAAAATAAAGGTCAGCTCTACTACCAAATCTTATCATTCCAATTCTAGATCCCTGCTTTAGTTCATGACCTTTGTCTACTTCCGAAACAATCCTTCTAGCAATAAGACCTGCAATTTGAACTACTATAATTTCATCGCCTGCGATATTTTTTATTTTATAATAATTTCTTTCGTTATATTCGCTTGCTTTATCTAGAGAAGCATTTAAAAATTTTCCAGGTTTATATAAAACTTCTTCAATAGTTCCTGAACAAGGCGAACGATTTACGTGACAATCAAAAACATTCATAAAAATACTTATTTTTTTAAATTTCTTATTTTCTAGTCCTAGTTCCTTAGGTCCATTTGTTTCTAAAACTTGCAAAACTACTCCATCCGCTGGACTTGTTAAATAATTTTCATCTTCTATAGATATTCTTTCAGGATCTCTAAAAAAATAATAGCACCAAATAGTTAGAATTAGTCCAATTAAACCTAATAATCCATTTATGAGATATAAAATTATAGTACCAAGTCCAAATATAACTATAAATTTATGACCTTCTTTATGAATTTTTGGAAAAACAGTATCTAGCATAAACAAAATTTTAGATTAATATGTATATAAAACTTATAATTTCAATTAATAAGATACTTCAAAATATGTCTAAAATTAAGGTAAAAAATACAATTGTTGAGCTAGATGGGGATGAAATGACCAGAATAATTTGGAAATTTATTAAAGACAAATTAATTCTTCGATATTTAGATTTGGGAATTGAGTATTTTGATCTTGGTATGAAAAATCGTGATGATACTAACGATCAAGTAACCGTGGATTGTGCAAATGCGATAAAAAAAAATGGTGTTGGAATCAAGTGTGCAACCATAACTCCTGATGAAGCTAGAGTTAAAGAATTTAATTTAAAAAAAATGTGGAGATCTCCAAATGGAACAATAAGAAATATTTTAGGGGGAACAGTTTTTAGAGAACCAATTATGTGTAAAAATATTCCAAAATTAGTTCCTAGTTGGACTAATCCAATTTGCATTGGAAGACATGCGTTTGGCGATCAGTACCGAGCCACAGATTTCAAAGTTCCTGGAAAAGGGAAACTTGAAATAAAATGGACATCTGAAGATGGAAAGAAAAAAAAAGAATTTGAAGTATTTAATTTTCCTGGACCTGGTATTGCTTTATCAATGTATAATTTAGATCAATCAATAAAAGATTTTGCAAGATCATGTATGAATTATGGATTAAACAGAAGATGGCCTGTCTATCTTTCTACAAAAAATACAATTTTAAAAAAATATGATGGTAGATTCAAAGATTTATTTCAAGAAATTTATGAGAAAGAATTTAAAGAAAAATTTAAAGAACGAAATATAACATACGAACATAGACTTATAGATGACATGGTTGCATGCGCAATGAAATGGAATGGAAATTATATTTGGGCATGTAAGAACTATGATGGGGATGTTCAGTCTGATACAATAGCTCAAGGGTTTGGGTCACTTGGTTTAATGACGAGTGTATTGATGTCTCCAGATGGCAAAACTATCGAGGCTGAAGCTGCGCACGGTACTGTAACTAGACATTTTAGATTACATCAACAAGGTAAAGAAACATCAACAAATCCCATTGCTTCTATTTTTGCATGGGCAAGAGGTCTATACCATAGAGGTAAATTAGATGGAAACGAAGATTTAAAAAAATTTGTAAAAATTTTGGAAAAGGTATGTATTGAAACAGTCGAAAATGGCTCTATGACAAAAGATTTAGCTATTTTAATTAGTCCTTCTGAAAAGTACCTTACTACAAATCAGTTTTTAGATAAGATTGACAATAACTTAAGAAAAAAACTAAATTAAATTTTTTATTTTTTCAAACGCATCATCTATTTTGCTGGAGTCGTCTCCGCCAGCTTGAGCAAAATCTGGTCTTCCACCTCCGCCTTTGCCACCAATTTTTTTAGATGCAGCTTTTGCAATTTCAACTGCATTATATTTTTTAATTAATTTACTTGTTACTCCTACAGCTAATCCAATTTTTCCTTCTTTGATAGCGCAAACCACCACTACGCCTTCTCCTATTTCTTTTTTTCCATTATCAACTAATTTTCTTAAATCTTTGGGTGCTAGATCAATTACTTTTTGAAATCTTAATTTTATTCCTTTAATTGTTTGATCATTAATAATATTTTTTGATTTATCTTTTAATACATTTTTAATAGATAATGTTTCAAGTTGTTTTGTTAAATCCTTAATCAGATTTTTTTGATTCTCATTATCTAAACTTGGTTTGCCTCCAAGATCTACTATTTTTTGGGACAAATTATTAATTACCTCTTTATTTTTTTGTGATGATAAATCATATTGTTTTTCTTTTTTTGTTAAGTATTCATTTAGCTGTTTATCTCTAAGAGCTTCTACTCTTCTAATACCAGCTGCTATTGAAGATTGATTAATTATTTTAAATTTACCAATATCTCCTGTATTTTTAACATGCGTACCGCCACATAATTCTGTGGAAAAATATTTATTCTTTTCATCGCCCATGGATAAAACCCTTACTTCTTCTCCATATTTTTCACCAAAAAGAGCCAGGGCGCCGTTATCTACAGCTTCTTTTGGAGTCATTAGTCTTGTTTTAACATCAGACTTTGTCGAAACCATTTTATTTACATATTCTTCAATTTTACTGATCTCTTCATCTGAAATTGGTTTCATATGACTAAAATCAAACCTTAATCTATCCTCAGCAACTAAAGAGCCTTTTTGGGTCACATGAGTTCCCAAAACTCTTCTTAGTGACTCGTGAAGAAGATGAGTTGCAGAATGATAAGCTCTTATATTATTTCTTCTCTCTACATCAATTTTCATCTCTACATTGTCATTCGATAGAGCGCTACCACTTTCAACTTTTCCAATATGTGCAAATAAATCACCAAGTTTTTTTTGAACATCATTTACTCTAAATTTAAAATCTCCTGAAACTAAGTACCCAGTATCACCAATTTGCCCTCCTGACTCTCCATAGAAAGGAGTTTGATTTGTTACTATTATAGCTTCATCGCCTTTATTTATTTTTTGTACTTCTTTGTTATCTTTTATTAAAGAAAGTATAGTTCCTTCCGCTTGATTAGTTTCATATCCTAAAAATTCTGTAGGACTCAGTTTATCTTTTATTCCAAACCAAATTTTATCAACCGAGGCATCTCCAGAACCTTTCCAATTTTTTTTTGCTAACTCTCTACTTTCCTTCATTAAAGATTGAAACTTTTTATGATCAATTGACAAGGATTTAGTTTTTAAAATATCTTCAGTTAAATCTAAAGGAAAACCATAAGTATCATAAAGTTTAAAAGCAACTTCACCTGGTAAAACTTTTTCGATTTTATTTATTTCATTATCAAGAATTTTCATTCCTCTTTCAAGTAAAACTAAAAACTTTTCTTCTTCAGTTTTTAAAGTTTCTTTTATTAATGATTCAGCTCTTTTAAGTTCAGGATAATTACCAGACATTTCTTCCATTAATGTTTTGAAAATATTAAAAAATATTGGATCTTTAGAGCCGAGTAGATGAGAATGTCTCATTCCTCTTCTCATTATTCTCCTAAGCACATATCCTCTGCCTTCATTTGAAGGTAGAACGCCTTCAGCAATTAAAAAAGAGCTTGCTCTTAAGTGATCAGCTATAACTCGAAAACTAGATAAATTTTTTTCATTTGGTTTTTTATTAACTGCATCGCCTATAGAATTAATTAATTTAATAAAGTGATCTGTTTTATAATTGTCGTGCGTTCCTTGTAATAAAGCTGCAACTCGTTCAAGCCCCATGCCAGTATCAACAGATGGCTTAGGAAGGTTTATTCTTTTATCCTTAGATATTTGTTCAAACTGCATAAATACCAAATTCCAAATCTCAATGTACCTGTCTCCATCTTGGTCTTTTGTTCCTGGTAAACCACCTTTTAAATGATCTCCATGATCGTAAAATATTTCTGAGCAAGGACCACATGGTCCAGTTTCTCCCATTGACCAAAAATTATCTGCTGTTGAAATTTTAATTATTCTATCCTCACCAAATCCTGTTATTTTTTTCCAAAGATTTAAAGCCTCTTCATCTTCATTAAAGACTGTGAAATAAAGCCTATTTTTGTCTAGGCCAAAATCTTTTGTTATTAAGTTCCATGCTAATTCAATGGCTTTATCTTTAAAATAATCACCAAAAGAAAAATTTCCTAACATTTCAAAAAAAGTATGGTGCCTTGGTGTATAGCCTACATTTTCTAAATCATTATGTTTCCCACCAGCTCTAACACACTTTTGTGAAGTGGTAGCTCTTTGATAGTCTCTCTTTTCAAGGCCCGTAAATACATTCTTGAATTGTACCATCCCAGAATTTGCAAACATTAATGTTGGATCGTTATTTGGAACTAAATTACTAGACTCAACAATCTTATGATCGTTATTTTCAAAATACTTAAGGAAAGTACTTCTTATTTCATTTAGTGATTTGTTAGCCATATTTTTAAAATACAGCTTTTTTATTTGATGTCTAGATAACAGTAGGGAAAAAAGGCGCTTAAAACAAGCGCCTTTTTAGATAACTAAAAGTTAATTCTTTTTAGATGGTGTTTCTTCTTTCGACTCAGCCTTTACTTTTTCTTCATCTATTGGGTTTCCTTCAATTTTCTTTGAAATCATCCCTGCCTTTTCTCGTATTGCCATTTCAATTTCAGCTGCTGCTTTTGGATTTTGCTCAAGATAAAGTTTTGCATTTTCTTTACCTTGTCCAATTTTTTCACCTTTGTAAGCATACCAGGCACCTGCTTTTTCTACTATCTCGGCCTTGGCACCTAAATCAATTAACTCACCTGTTTTGCTAATTCCTTTTCCATACATTAAATCAAATTCAACTACTTTAAATGGAGGTGAAACTTTATTTTTCACAACTTTTACTCTTGTTGCATTTCCTATTATTGCATCTTTTTCTTTGATGGCTCCGATCCTTCTAATGTCCATTCTTACTGAAGAATAGAATTTAAGAGCATTTCCACCTGATGTTGTTTCAGGACTTCCAAACATAACGCCAATTTTCATTCTAATTTGGTTGATGAAAATAACCATTGTATTTGTTCGTGAAATTGAGCTTGTTAATTTTCTTAAAGCTTGACTCATCAATCTTGATTGAAGACCAACATGATGATCTCCCATCTCTCCTTCAATTTCAGCTCTCGGAGTTAAAGCTGCAACAGAGTCTACAACTAATACAGAAATTGAACCTGATTTAATTAATGTATCGGCAATTTCTAAAGCTTGCTCTCCTGTGTCAGGTTGGGATATTAATAGTTCTTCTGTATCTACTCCTAATTTTTTTGCATAAACTGGATCTAAAGCATGCTCTGCATCTACAAATCCACATATGCCTCCTGCTTTTTGAGCTTCAGCAACCACTTGTAATGCAAGTGTTGTTTTTCCAGAAGATTCTGGACCATATATTTCTATAATTCGTCCCTTTGGCAGTCCACCTATTCCTAATGCCAAATCTAAGCTTAGGGATCCTGTGGAAATGGACTCAATATCCATTGTTGTTTGTTGGCCAAGCTTCATTACAGAACCTTTTCCAAAATTGTCTGTAATCTGGCTTATTGCTGCGTCTAAAGCTTTATTTTTTTCTTTGTTTTCCAAATCCTTATCTTTAGTAGGTTTAACTACTTTTAGGTTATTTTTAGTCATTTTTTACCTCTTCTTTTCTAATAATTAGTGTTCGAATCATATTTTAAATGTACACATTTTGTTCTTTTTAGCAATACCTATATTAAATAAAGTTAAATATACCTCTAAATTACTGCAATTTTAGATAGCTGCTATTTAGAAGGCCCAATGACTGAAGGAGTTTAAACTGGGCTAAAATGTAATTTCTTTCAAAATTTGCAAGACTTATTTCTGAGTCTAATAAAATAGAGCTTGATTGAATTACATCCAGGGTAGATCTTCCTGAGCTACCACTTTCATATTCAAGCGTTATCCCTTCATTAGCTATTTCTGCAGCCTTAACTTGAGATCTCACTGATTCTAATAAGCTTAAAGAGGATTGTAAATTCGACCAGGCACTTGCAACATTAGTATCGTTAGTTTTTAGTGCATTTTCTAAAAGTAATTTTTTTCTATTCTTTAATTTTTTACTTTTATTTAATGAAGCTGTATTTTTTCCACCTTGAAAAATAGGCCAAGAAATAGTTGCGGTTATAGTTTCTTTATCTTGCTCATCATAAGTAGAGCTTAAATCATCTGTTTTAGACGAAGTAATAGAAAGCTTAGCAGATGGTGATAAATCTGATCTAGCAATTTTTACGTCTTGTTCAGATTGTTGATATTCAAGTTTAGCAATAATTAAATCAGGATTATTTTTTTTTGATATTTCAATTGCTTTATTTAAATTTTTAGGAATATCAAAATTAATTTTTAAATTTTTTTCTAGATTATTAGTTTCGCCAATTGGTCCTATAACTTTTTGATATATTAATTTAGCTGTTACCTCTTCGTTTTTTGCTTCAATAAATTTAGCTTTTGCTCCTGCTAAAGAAGACTCGGATTGAGCTAAATCTGTCACTGTGATTATTCCACTTTCTAATCTTGCTTGGTCAGTTTCAACTTGTCTTTCTAATAAATTTACATTTTTTTGATTAATATTTAATTTTTCTTTTGAAAGAATAAGACCTGAGTATGCTTCAATTGCTTCATATAAAATTTCTTGTTCTTTTTTTAATAATTTTGCTTCTGCTAAAACTAAACCTATTTTATTTTTTTCTATATCAGCTATTCCACCAAAACCTTCGAATAATTTTTGCTCTATAGTTACAGTTTGTTTTTTTGGATCAACGTCAGTAGTTGATACATTTGTTCCTGATCTGTTTGTTAACTTATCTGTGTTTTCCTGACTCTTCGATCCAGATAAAGTCACACTAGGAAGAAATTCACTTTGTGAAATTTTTAAATCTTGTTTTGAAACTTCGATATTTTCTCTTTCAGCATTCAACACAGGATTATTTTTATAAGCTTGTAAAAGTGCTTCAGAAAGTGTAACTGCAAACACCTTGGGTATAAAAAAAATTAACGAAATTATGATTAAAATTATTTTTTTCATTTATCTAAATTTAATTGAATTAATTTGATGATTACTATTTAATTTCATTACAATCGAGGCATATTTTGGCACATCTTTAATCATTTTTTGGGTAATTCTTTGATATGTTTGCATAAAATTTATTATATCACCTCTATTCATAATTCTTAGATTTCTTTTATTTTTTGATTTTAACGAAAGTATTTTTTCTTGTTTTATTCTCCATTTTTGAAGTATTTTTAAATTATTAGCTCTAAGATAAATTATTTCATTAATTTGTTTAAACAAATTTTTATAATGTGTTTTTAATTGAATATTAACATATTTTCTCCAAATTAAATCTGGATCTTTTGTTTTTTCTAAAAAATTTATTGGCTTTTTAAGTTCTAAATTTTTTTGTGCCCTTGCACCTAAACACCAGCCTTCAAAAATTATTACATCTGGTCTTGAATTGATTTTATACCATAACTTTTTGTGGCATCTATCGTCTTTAGATTTATCAAATTTTGGCAATCTTAATTTACTAAATTTTTTATTTTTAATTTTTTTAAAGAATTCATGAATAATTCTATAATCGTGAGTCCCTGGCACTCCCCTTGTAATTAACAAAGGATGTTTTGTAATTGATAATTTTTTTCTATCTTTTCTAGTTTTATAAAAATCATCAATAGAAATTTTAAAAACTTTAAATTTAAAATATTTTCTTAATATCAAAGATATTATTGAGGTAATTGTAGTCTTCCCTGTTCCTTGTCCTCCAGATAAACCAATAATCAATGGAGATTTTTTATTTGATTTCTTTGCAATCCAAAAACATGTGGGTATTAAATAAGATTTAAGCATCTTATTTTTATCTTTAAATTTATTCGTTTTTGTTTCTTGTGATTTTATAAATTTATAACAATCTTGTTTTACTTTGTTGTAACAATCAATTGTTGTCTTCATACAAAGTTATTTTTTTTGATCTAAAGGATGATTATTGCCATCATTCACAGATACATTTTCATAATCAAATGGGTTAACCCCTTCAACGCAGGCGATATTTATCATATAAACTTTTGGATTGCTTCTAGGTCTAGTAAAGGGGTAAATGCCGCATAATGAACAAAAGTAATGTTTTGCAATATTTGTATGGTATTGATAAAGAGTTAATAAATCTTCTCCCTTTGTAATTTTTAAGTCGTTTTCAGCAACCATCGACATGACATAACCTTTTCTTTTACATATTGAGCAATTGCATCTTATTACTTTTTCAAATTTTTCTGGGACATTAACTTCTGCTTCTATACCTCCGCAATGACATGTTAATTTTTTCATATTTAATATGAATCTAAACTATCCTTGGTTTAAGTTATCCACAAGAGCGCAAAATGTAGTTTGGATGTTCATGTTTTGATTCACTTTTGATTCACTTCCAGACTCAAAATACAACCTCATTGACACTATGGAATAACTTGTATATTAATAAGAACAAAATAAGAACATTTATGAAGCTAACAGTACCATATTACCTACATAAAGCTGGCGCGGGTTTTCCTTCGCCTGCTACAGATTATATCGAAGAAGATATTGATTTGAATATCCATTTAATAAAAAATGTTCCAGCAACTTTTATTATCAGGGTTCAAGGTAAATCAATGACTAGTATTGGAATTAATGATGGTGACTTGTTAGTTGTAGATAAAAGCCTTAATCCTAAAAATTTTTCAACCGTAATTGCAAATGTTCATGATGAATTAGTTGTTAAAAGTTTTGTTAAAGAAGAAGGTAAAAATTTTCTAACATCTGGGTCTAAGAAATTTGAAGATCGAGTTTTGATCAATGAAGAAGAAGATATATTTATTTGGGGAGTTGTAACTTATGTCATCCACTCAACATACTAGAAAAATAGCTTTAATAGATTGTAACTCTTTCTATGTATCTTGCGAAAGATTATTTAATCCTAAAATTAGAAAAAGACCTGTTGTGGTTCTATCTAATAATGATGGTTGTATAATATCTAGATCAAACGAGGCAAAAGCTTTAGGAATTAAAATGGGTGAACCTTATTTTAAAGAAAAAGAAATAATTGTTAAAAATAATGTTCAGGTTTTTTCTTCGAACTATTCTTTATATGGAGATATATCAAGAAGAGTAATGAGAACTCTTAAACGTTTTAATTCAGATATAGAAATTTATTCAATTGATGAAGCGTTTTTAGATTTATCGAATTTTTCTGATAATGAAATTGAAGATGTTGGTCATGAAATTAGAAGTACAGTATTAAAATGGACAGGAATTCCAACAAGCATTGGAATTGCAAAAACTAAAACTTTGAGTAAAGTTGCAAATCACATTGCTAAAAAAAAACAGTCTGGCGTTGTCAGTTTAATAGGAATTGAAAATATTGATCCAATTTTAGAAAAAGTAGAAGTCAATGATATTTGGGGCATAGGAAAACAATTAACAAAATTTTATCATAAAAATGGAATTTATAATGCCAAACAGCTAAAAAATAAATCTAATACATGGATTAAAAAAAGTTCTAGTGTGTTAGGTTCAAGAACTGCAATGGAGCTTAGAGGTATTTCTTGTATCGATTTAGAAACAACAACCTCGAAAAGAAAAAGTTGTGTTGTCTCACGTTCATTTGGACAAAGGGTAGAAAGTTTTCAAGAATTAAAAGAAGCTGTAGCTAATTATTCATTAAATGCTTCAGAAAAAATTAGATCAGAAGCATTAGTTGCAAAATCATTAACTATTTTTATAAGAACAAGTCCTTTTCAAAGTCGCTATGGATTTTATTCTAATTCAAAAACAATAGATTTTCCAATAGCTACTAATAATAGTATTGAAATTGTAAAAGCAGCTCTATCTGGACTAGAAACTATTTTTAAAAATGGCTACCGTTATCAAAAAGCAGGCGTAATGCTATCTCATTTAACTGGCTCAAATGGTGGAAAAAATTTGTTTTCATCTGATAGAGATGAAAAAATAAACAGTTTAATGAAATCTATTGATAATACTAATTATAGGTATGGTAGATCAACATTAAGTCTTGCAAGTGCTGGGGTTCATAAAAAATGGAATATGAGAAGACAACATTCTTCTAAAATTGATACAGCTGATTTTTATTGTTTGCCTACAATTAGAAATTAAATAAGTTTATCGATATTCGAAATATTTGATAATGAATTATTTAATTCGTTCAATTTTTCTCTAGCTGAGACTATAAAAGTAGCAAAAATTAAAATTATAACCAATAAAATGGGTATTAGAGTAATTAATGATATATTGGGATTAATTGCGAATAAATAGATAATTGAAAAAAAAAACGATCTAACTAAAACCTTTATTTTGAAAACGCTAATAATTGAAAGAGAGTGTATTATTAGATTTTTAAAACTCATTTTAGAGGGGCCAAAATATCTTATGCCTCTTTCGGAGGGTATGGATGCTCTATCTTTTGCCACTTTAGCAAGAGAGCCCGAAAAACTACTCCAGGTCGCTTTTTCAAAAACCATTTTTTTAACAACTGATTTTGGCAAACAAGTATAATTTCCAAATTTTATAGATTCTCCAGTAAAAGTATAAGAGATTATTTTATGAAAAAAATAACAAAGCCTAAAAATAATTCCTTCAGACCTTTTAATTCTTTCTCCTACAACTGGTTTATTAGGGTTATAACCTAAATTATCTACAAGCTGTTTGATTTCTTCAGGCCTATCTTCTCCATCACCGTCCATTGGAATAACATAATCAAATTCCTCTTTTTCAAAAATATATTTTAAACCTGTAGCATTGCACCTAGCGTGTCCTTGGTTTTCCTTCATATTTAAAACTTTAACAGATTTAATATTATTTAAATTTTTTGAAATTTCAGGTCTTGTTTCTGTTGAGCCATCATTCACGATAATTACTGAAAAATCGTATTTTAAATTTAGAACTGCTGAATTAATATTTTCT
Organism: uncultured Pelagibacteraceae bacterium; assembly: GCA_902579215.1. GTDB lineage: Bacteria > Pseudomonadota > Alphaproteobacteria > Pelagibacterales > Pelagibacteraceae > Pelagibacter. The sequence goes on along the minus strand of CACHGH010000001.1, from coordinate 14,536 downwards.
AAAAGGTTAAAAGCTGATTTCCAATCATTATAAATTGGTATTAAGATTTTTATTTTCATTTATTGCCCACACAAATTTCATCGATACAAACATATTTGTTTAATTTATCTAATTCATTATCATTCACAAATCCCTCCCATACAGGTCTTGAGTCTAAATGGTAAGATAAGTTACCTGCGTTCCATTCATTTCCTAAAACCACATTAATTGGAATATTAAACTCCTCATTCCATTTTTGTTGGACTTTTTCAGCAATCTGCTTTCCTGGGTAATCTGTTCTTTTATCATCTTTAGAAATGGATATGTATGCGTAAGTAATAGGTGAAATTAAAAATATAATCATAAAAGCTATAAAAAAATTTTTTAATTTTTTAATATTTATTTGACTTTGTAAAATATAAACAAACATAACTCCAAAAAAAATATAAAAAGGCGTCATCCACATCGTTCTTATTTTTGATCCTGTAATCAAAGAAGTTAAAAACATTAATATAATAGGAACTAAGTTGATTGCTATTAAAAAAACTAGTTTTTTATCCTTAAAATTTAATCTAAATTTAATTTTTTTAACTAAAAACATTATTAAAATTAAAAAGGGAACAATTGTTCCAATTTGTTTAACTATAAAAGTTAAGGGCAATGAAATATGGTCGAGAATATTTGATTGCTCAAAGTCTGTCCGAGCTAAACCGTAAGTAATCGTTATGTAATCATTGTTTGTTAACCAAATTATATGAGGTATGAGAATTAAAATAAAAATTGCAAATATGATATAATATTTTGAATCAAACTTTCTGTCTTTTAAAATAAATATTAAGTAAAAAAATAATAAATCAATCGATATCAAAAGATAAATAAATAAGTATTTTGATAAAAAACCGATAGCAGCAAACACTCCTAAGAAAATACAATCTTTAAAATCAATAAATTTTTTATTAAATATTTTCCACGAATAATAAACTGTAAGAGACCAGAATGGAAGCTGGCATACATTAACGTTAAATTCTGGAGTGGTAAAATTGTAAAAATATATACCTTCTAGTAACAATATGGATAAAATACTATGAACTTTATTTTTAAAAATCTCATTAGAAAACGTCCACACAATAAAAAAAGAAACTATTACAAATATTTGGCTTAAAAAATAATAAGCCCAATCTTGACTTCCAAATATTTGGTAAAATATTTCAACAAAAAAGGCACTTGCAGGAGGGTGTTTATTAAAACCCCAGTCTAAATTACTGCCCCAAGCCAATGCTTCTATTGTATCGAGAGGTAAATTATGATTTGTAATTGATGGAATTAAAGTCCACAAAATTAAGTGTAATGTAATAAAAATGTAAAATAATTCATTTATTTTCCTTTTATTATTAAGCATTTGTCTAAATTTATATTAATTTACTTATATTGACACCCATTAATTGCTGAATATACTCCGGCGGATTTTAATTAAGATAAATGGTCAAAATCTCAAAAACATACGTACCAAAAACAACTGAAAAATACATGTGTGAAAAACATAAGGTTTTTTTTAAAAAAAAGCTATCTGAATGGAAGCTAGAAATAATTAAAGCAAACAATGAGGCTTTATATAATGGTTCTATGGATGATAACAGTGTATCAGCAGACATTGTTGACCAAGCAAGTTCTTACACTGATAAAAATGTTGAGATGAAAGCAATAAATAGACAAATCAAACTAATATCTAAGATTGAACAGGCTCTTAAAAGAATTCAGGATGGAACGTATGGATATTGTGCAGAAACGGGTGAGCCAATTGGTTTAAAAAGGTTAATGGCAAGACCAGTTGCTGAACTTTGTATTGCAGCACAAGAAAAACATGAGAAAGAAGAAAAAGTTTACGCTGACGATTAAGGTAGTGGTATCTCTAATTCCTTATTCATAAATTTATAACCTTTAATTACTGCAGAGCGCTTTGCAATTTCAAGATACCATCTTGTCAAATTTTTATAATTTTTCAATCCCACATCGTGCCATTCATGTCTAGCAATCCATGGCCAAGTAGCAATATCTGCAATGGTATAATTATCTCCTGCTAAATATTTCGATTGTCCTAATCTTTCATCTAAATCACCGTAAATAGCTTTGGTTATTTTAAAATATCTTTCTTCGCCAAATTCACTTTTTCCAGGATTGTAATGATGAAATTGATGATGCTGTCCTATCATAGGACCAATATAGCCCATCTGACCCATGAGCCATTGATTAATTTTTAATCTATTTTTTTTTTCATAAAATTTATTACTTTTTTCACCCAGATACATCAAGATTGCACCTGACTCGAAAATTGGCTCTCTATTATTGTCATGATCTATAATTACAGGAATTTTGCTAAATGGGCTAATTTTTTTAAATTCTAATTTAAACTGTTCTCCTTCTAAAAGATTTACTTTAGTAACTTTATAATCAAAGTTTATCTCTTCTAACATGATGCTTATTTTTTTTCCATTTGGAGTATCTGCAGAAAAAAGCTCTATCACTCTTTTACGCCTAGTCTATCTTTTACAGATTTTGATGAAGTCGTAAATTCAAATTTATACTTTTCATCTGGCCTAGCGTATTTAAAACAGCCTCTGGCTGCTAAAGCTCCCTCATGGAATCCAGATAAAATTAACTTTAATTTTCCTGGATAAGAACATATATCTCCAATAGCAAAGATTCCTTTTTTATTTGTTTCAAAACTTTCCGTATTCACCGGTATCGTTTTTTTATCAATATTTAATCCCCATTCCAGAATCGGACCAAGTTGCATAATTAAGCCAAAAAAACCGAGCACATAATCAGTTTTCAAATTTTTACTTTTTCCACTTTCATCCTTGATTTCAACACTTTCTAAACTTTTGTCTCCCTTAACGTCTTTAATTGAATACTTCGTAATTACTTCTAGTTTATTATTTTTTTGAAGTTCTTTAACTTTTTCAACACTTGCTTGTGCTCCTCTAAATTCATCTCTTCTGTGAATTAAAGTTACCTTTGAATCTTTAGAAAGTTCAATTGCCCAATCCAATGCGCTATCTCCTCCCCCAAATATAACAACTGATTTATTTTTAAAGATTGATTTATCTTTTATTGAATACAAAACTGACTTTCCTTCAAATTTTTCACAAGATTTTGAAGGAAACTTTCTTGGCTCAAAAGAACCCACACCACCAGCTATAACAATATTGGGTGAGCTAAATTCTTTTCCTTTTGATGTTTTTAATATCCAATTATTATTTTCATTTTTTATTTCTTGTACTCGTTCATTTAAATGAAAATTAAAATTAAAAGGTTTAATTTGATCTATTAGATTTTTAGTTAATTCCTCACCAGTGCATTCTGGTATTGCAGGTATGTCATAAATGGGTTTATCTGGATATAATTCTATACACTGACCACCGATCTTATCAAGATTATCTACTATCTCACACTTTAATCCAATTATGCCTAATTGGTGAGCACAAAACAAACCTGTTGGCCCTGCCCCTACAATCACTACATCTGTGTTTGTCATTATATTTGCTTTTCTGGAAGATGTACTTCTAAGCCATCTAAATTATCAGAAACTTGAATCTGGCAACTAAGTCTACTATTTGAACTTGGTTCAAATGCTTGGTCAATCATGTCATCTTCTCCTTCATTTTTTGGATCTAATTTATTAAACCAATTTTCTTTGACATAAACATGGCAAGTTGCACAAGCCATACCTCCTCCACAGTCCGCGTCTATACCTGGAATATTATTTTGAACTGCCCCTTCCATTACGCTTAAACCACTTGAAACTTCTACTGTGTGGGCTTTTCCATTATGTTCGATATAAGTAATTTTTGCCATGAGCTATATATAGGGATAAAAAAAAACTGGGCAAGTAGAAAACTACCTGCCCAGTTTAAAAGTACTAAACTTTAATTATCTAGCGCCTCTTCCACCAGAAACTGCAGCAGCCCAAATTACTAGACCGAATGCAATTTTGTTTATGAAGTCAGCTAAGTTATAAATAACGTTAAGTGAATTAGCATCTATACCACCAGTTAGGTAACCAAATACATAACCTAATGGATAAATTGCCCAACCTACAGTAACGATCATTCTTAATGCGCTGAATGCAGTTGTAAGAGCTCTGTTTCCACTCTTAGCAGCTGCTTTACCAGCTTCACCAGAGAAGATTTCATATAAAACATAAATCCATCCACCCATACCTATTACAAAACCAAGCATAGCGTTGATGTAACCTGCTTCACCTAAATATCCTCCGATTAACATTACAAGTGATCCGATTAAAAGTCTCCAGAACATTCCTCCTGAAACTTTTCTTACTGCAGATAGGATTAAATAAAACTCTACCATTTGTAATGGTACAGTAATTAACCAATCAATATATCTATAAACAGTTGGTGAATCTCCTGTTTGAACCCAAACACCTCTCATGTAAACGTAGTGAATGAATGCAATACCAGTGATTAATCCTGCAACTGTTACTGACGTTTTCCAGCCTTGTGCTACTGAGCCTCTTTCCAAGAAAAAGAACGCTGTAGCAGCTAACATACCCATTGAAATCACCCAAAATGAGATTCCAACAAAGTCGTCAGAGGCCAATAAAACCGTCTCTGCGTTTGCCGCACCAGAAAAGCCTAAAAAAGCTACTGCTGCAAGTGCAAACATTTTTAATTTATTCATAAAAACTCCCTTTTTTTATTAGTTTTTACTTAGTTTAAATTTAAACTAGAGAGGTAACAAACTGTCACATCTCAAAGTTGAAAGCACATTAACAAATTAATTAATTAATTGAAGACTTTTTTATAGCTAATTTATGTTGATTTTGCTTGTTTTTTTAAATTAAATGCAACCTGTTGTAAAATAATCATATAAAAAATGAATCAAAACTTTTCTGAAATATACTCAAATTCAATAAATAAACCTGAGGAATTTTGGGGCAATGTTGCTGAAGATATTTTCTGGTTCAAAAAACCTAAAAAAATTTTAAACAAATCTAACCCTCCTTTTTATAGATGGTATGAAGATGGAACTACAAACACTTGTTATAATGCACTAGATCTGCATATTGATGAAGGAAATGGAGATAAGTTAGCTCTAATTTACGACAGTCCCATAACTGGGAATAAAGCTAAATATACATATAAACAATTAAGGGAAAAAGTTTCAAAATTTGCAGGTGCCCTACAAAACCAAGGAGTAAATAAAGGAGATAGGGTTATAATATATATGCCAATGATACCAGAAGCAGTAATTGGTATGCTTGCTTGTGCAAGAATTGGAGCAATTCACTCTGTAGTATTTGGAGGTTTTGCCTCAAATGAACTTGCAAGTAGAATTGATGATAGTAAAGCAAAAATTTTACTAACTGCATCATGTGGGTTTGAGCCTGGAAGAACAGTTCATTATAAACCTTTGGTTGATGAAGCTTTAAAATTAGCAAAACATAAAATTGAAAAAATAATTTTATTTCAAAGGTTTGGAAATGAAGTTAATCTTAAAACTCCATTGGAAATAAGTTGGGAAGAAGCTTTATCAAAAGCAAACAATGTTGACTGTGTAGAAATGAAATCAAATGAATTTGCCTACATACTGTATACCTCTGGAACTACAGGGGTGCCTAAAGGTATCGTGAGAGATATAGGAGGACACATTGCAGCTCTTAAATGGACAATGAAAAATATATATAACGTAGATCAAAATGATATTTGGTGGTCTGCTAGTGATATTGGTTGGATTGTAGGACATTCTTATATTGTTTATGCTCCACTCTTTAAAGGATGTACTACTATTTTATTTGAAGGAAAACCTGTAGGGACTCCTGACGCAGGAGCATTTTGGAGAATAATTTCTGATTATAAAGTGAAATCTTTGTTTACTGCACCAACTGCTTTTAGAGCAATAAAAAAAGAAGATCCGGAAGGTAAATTCTTTTCTAAATACGATTTAAGTTCATTTGAAAGTTTATTTTTAGCTGGTGAACGAGCTGATCCTGATACAATTAAATGGGCAGAGTCTCTTTTAAAAGTTCCAGTAATTGATCACTGGTGGCAAACTGAAACTAGTTGGGCAATAAGTTCAAATTGTACTGGTATAGAAATGATGAAAACAAAATATGGATCTGCATGTAAAGCAGTTCCAGGATATGATGTAAAAGTAATCAAACCAGATAATACTTTGGCTAAACCAAATGAAATGGGAGATATCGTAGTTAAGCTTCCATTGCCACCTGGAACTTTTCCAACTTTATGGAATGCTGATGAAAGATATAAAAAAACTTACATGACAAATTATGATGGATATTACCAAACTTATGATGCAGGTCATATTGATGAAGATGGTTATATATGGATTATGTCAAGAACAGATGACATTATTAATGTAGCTGGTCATAGATTGTCTACAGGTGCAATTGAAGAAGTTTTATCAGAACATCAATCAGTTGCTGAATGTGCAGTAATTGGGATTGCGGACAAATTGAAAGGACAATTACCAATAGGTTTGATAGCTCTAAAAGCAGGTGTTAAAAAGGATAATGAAACAATATCTAAAGAATGCATAAAAATGGTAAGAGATAAAGTAGGACCTGTTGCAGCATTTAAAACTGCGATTGTAGTTAAAAGACTTCCAAAAACGAGATCAGGAAAGATACTTAGAGGTACTGTGAGAAAAATAGCAGATAAAGAGGAGTATAAAATGCCTGCAACTATTGATGATCCAGCGATTTTAACTGAAATTAAAGAAGATTTAATTAAAAATAATATTCTTAAATAATGATTAAGACTTATTTTTTTTTAGTAGGTGCAATTTTTTGCGAGGTAGCTGGCACAATGTTGCTGCCTGTTACACAAAATTTCACAAAACTTTTACCAACCTCTGTGCTTGCTGTTTGTTATTTATCTGCATTTTATCTTCTTACTTTTGTTGTTGATAAACTTCCCATTGCAATTGTTTATGCTACATGGAGTGGACTTGGAATTTTTACAATTGCAATTTTAGGATATATTTTCTTTAAGCAAACATTAAGCTGGCAAGCGATTTTTGGATTATTTTTAATTGTAACAGGTGTTATTCTGGTTAACACATTTACTTCTAAGCTTATGTAAACATTATAGGTTTGCCTGTAGGATTTCCTAAAATTTTACCATCCTTCATTTTAATTTCACCGTTAATTATTGTAGCTATAGGAGTTCCTTTAAAAATATATCCATTAAATGGTGACCATTTACATTTGCTTTCAATATTCTCATTTTTTATTTCAATTTTTTTATTTAAATCAATTATAGTAAAATCAGCATCAAAATCTTTTTTAATGTATCCTTTGTTTTTAATTCCAAAAATTTTGACTGGGTTCTCGCATAAAAATTTTACTAATTGATCTAATTTTAATTTTCCATCATTAATATGGTTAAGCATAACTGGAAGTAATGTTTGCACGCCTGGCATACCTGAAGGAGAGTTTGGGTATTCTTTATCTTTATTTATTTTTAAGTGTGGAGCATGATCTGAACCAATAGTGTCATTATAATTATTTCTAACAGCATACCATAATCGATCGTAATGAGATTTATCCCTTATGGGTGGATTCATTTGTGCATAAGTACCAAGTTTTTGATAACAATCTGGTGAGTACAAAGTTAAATGCTGAGGAGTAATTTCAAAAGTAATATTTCCTTTATGCTGAGATAAAAAATCTACTTCTTCTTTGGTTGTTACATGGAGTATATGTGCTTTTTTATTTAAACGTTTTGCAATTTTAACTATTCTTCTCGTTGAAGACATTGCAGTTTCTTCATTTCTCCAAACTTGATGAGTAAGAACATTTCCTTTTTCTCTTAATTTTTTTCTTTTATTAAGAATATCCTCATCTTCAGAATGTACAGAAACTACTTTTGAAGTATGTTCAAATACTTTTTCTATATCTTCTTCTTTGTGAACAAGTAAATTACCAGTTGATGATCCTGCAAATAGTTTTACCCCACAACAACCTTCTAAATTTTTTAGTTTTGATAACTCAGCCTGATTAGTTGGAGTTGCGCCAAAATAGAAAGCATAATTACAAAACATTCTATCTTTTGCTAAATCTAATTTTTTTTGAAACTCTTTTTCATTTGCAGTTGGCGGATTAGTGTTTGGCATTTCAAATACACCGGTTATTCCCCCTGCTACTGCAGCTTTACTTCCACTATTTAAATCTTCTGTATCTGTAGAGCCTGGTTCTCTAAAATGAACCTGGGTATCCATACAGCCAGGAAGTATGGTTAATTGATCCGCTTTCAAAGTATCTTTTGCGGTATCCTTAATTGTATCCTCAATATGTGATATTTTTCCCTTGCTAATACCAATGTCCTTTTTTTGAAGTTTTCCATCAATAAAGCAGGAACCATTTTTAATTATAAGGTCTAACATTTTTAATAAAAGTAATTATATTATAAATGATTAGTAATCAAATATGAAAATTGATAGCGCTTGTATTTTAGAGGATCGTGGAATCTTGTTTGTTGAAGGACAAGATGCAAAAGATTTTTTACAAAATATCATAACTAATGATATTGAAAAAGTTACCGAAAATAACTCTTGTTTTGCCTCATTGCTTAGCCCTCAAGGAAAGTTTTTATTTGATTTTATTATTATTAAACACAAAAAGGGATATTTAATTGATTGTGAAAAAGCTCAGATTGATGAACTGTATAAAAAACTTTCTTTGTATAAATTAGGTTCAAAGCTTAAAATATTAAATCTTAGCAATGAATTTGTAGTAGTTGCTCTTAGTTATGAAAAATTCATTTCTATGAATGACTCACAAGATAAGTTAGGTTTTACTTTTAAATTTAGAGAAGATCCTATTTTACTAGATCCTAGAAATAAAAAATTAGGAGCAAGATTAATAATAAATCTTGAAAAATTTTATTTATCTTTAAAAAAACTTAATATTAAACCTTTAAATCAAGAAGAATATTATAAGTTAAGTTATGAATTAGGTATTGTACAAAAAAATACAAATAAACTTGTGGATAAAATATTTGGTATAGAATGTAATTTTGAAGAACTTAATGGCATAGATTTTCATAAGGGCTGTTATGTAGGACAAGAAAACACTGCTAGAATAAAATTAAGAAATAAACTAACTAAAAGATTATTTCCAATAAGGGTAATTGAGGGAAAAGTAAAAGAAGGTGATATAATATTTAATGAAAATTTAGAGATTGGAAAGGTTTTAATAAGTGAAAATTATCCTTTTGCTATAATAAAGTTTACCTCAGAAAAATTCGATTTTAATTCTACACTTAATATTAAAGAAGCTAAAATTAAAGTAATCAAACCAAGTTGGCTTTGAACTCTTTGTTTTACTTAAACATGTGTATACATTTAATGCTAGGAAAAAAAATATAAAAGTAAACTATTATGATTGGAATTTTAGGTGGAATGGGAACGCAGGCTGGTCTTGATTTTTGTAACAAACTTTCTATTTTAAATCGTGGTAAATCTGACCAAAAGTATCCTTTATTTATTTTATATAATAAATCTAATATTCCCAGAAGACCTGAAAATATAAAAAAATACTACAATGTTTTAAAAAGTTTGATTAAAGGTTGTCTTCTTCTGCAAAAAAATAAATGTAAATTTATAGTAATTCCTTGCAACACAGCACATTATTGGTACGAAGATTTGCAAAAAAAAATTAAAATACCAATAGTAAGTATGCCAAAGGAAGTATATCTGCATACAAAAAAAAATTGTAAAATAAACTCTAAAATTGGGATACTTTGTACTGAGGCAACTTTAGAAACTGGTGTATATAGTAAATATTTCAACAAACATTTTCAATTAATAAGTCCAACAAAATCTCTACAATTAAATAGTGTTAACAGAGCAATTAAATACGTTAAAATGGGAAAAGTAAAAGATGCTGAAAAAGTTATACGTCCAGCAGTGAATTATTTAATTAAAAAAAAGTGTAAAAAAATAATACTAGGATGTACGGAATTACCCATAGCAATTTTTGCTTTTAAATCTTTTAAAAAGATTAAAGAATCTAAAATTTTTATAGATCCAAATCTGTTATTAGCAACTGTTTCGATGAAAAAAAATAAAAACTAACTCAAAAGCCTGTAAAGAGAAGCAATAATGCCATGGCCTGAAAGTTCAATAATAACTACTAAAACTACAATTAATAATATTTTTTTCCATTTTCCATCTATTAAGTTTTTCATAAAAATAATTATATAGTAAAATTCTTGGTGCGGCCAGAGAGACTCGAACTCTCATGAGGAAACCCTCACTTGGCCCTCAACCAAGCCTGTCTACCAGTTTCAGCATGGCCGCCTATGCGTCAGAATAATTGAATGACATTTATGTTTCAAGTTGATAGATTTACCATATGGAATTTACTGCAGAAATAAGAAAAGCAACTGAACCTATTTACAAAAAAATCTCTAGAGCCGTTCCAGAGATTGAATGGTCCAGCCATGCACCGTACATTTACAAAATTAATAAATTAAAAAAAGAAAAGAATGCAGTCATATTAGCTCACAACTACCAAACACCAGAGATTTATCATGGGGTTTCAGATTTTTCTGCAGACTCGCTCGCCTTAGCTGTTGAGGCCGCAAAGACAAAAGCAGATATTATTGTAATGTGTGGAGTCCATTTTATGGCTGAAACTGCAAAATTAATGAGTCCAGAAAAAAAAGTTTTGCTGCCTGATATGAAAGCTGGATGTTCGTTGTCATCTTCAATAACAGGGCAAGATGTGAAAAATTTGAAAAAGAAATATCCTGGAGTTCCTGTTGTGTCATATGTTAATACATCTGCAGATGTAAAAGCAGAAACTGATATATGTTGTACTTCAGCAAATGCTGTTAAAATTGTAAATTCACTTGGGGTAAATAAAGTAATTTTCTTGCCAGATGATTATCTAGCAAAGTATGTAGCCTCTCAAACTAATGTTGAAATTATATCTTGGAAAGGAACTTGTGAGGTACATGAAAAATTCAATGATAAAGAAATAAATGAAATAAGAAAAAATAATCCAGGAATAAAAGTAATAGCTCATCCTGAGTGTCCACCTGATGTTATTAAAGCTAGTGATTTTACTGGTTCTACAAGTGGTATGATTAAATATGTAAAAGATCATCAACCAGAACAAGTCATGATGGTAACAGAATGTTCAATGAGTGACAATGTTCAGGTAGATAACCCAAATGTTAAATTTATAAGACCATGTAACTTATGCCCTCACATGAAAAGAATTACCCTCCCTAAGATTTTAGAATGTCTTGAAAACGAAACTAATGAAATTCTAATGAATAAAGAGACAATTGAAAAGGCCAGAAAATCAGTGGAAAGAATGGCAGAAGTAGGCAGATAAAATCTGTGTCAAAAGTAATTTTAAGCAAAAATTTTATAAAAGATATTTGTAAGCTAAGTCTTAATGAAGATTTATTACCATCAGGTGATATTACTTCAAGTCTTTTAAAAAATAACATTAATAAAAAATTAAAATTGATTTCAAACCAAAATGGAATAGTAGCTGGGCTAGAACTTAGTAAACAAACTTTTAAGTTAATAGATAAAAAAATAAAATTTAATATTAAAAAAAAAGAAGGATCATTAGTTAAAAAAGGTAGTGTTATTGCAATAATAGAAGGAAATATAAGAAATATATTAATTGGTGAAAGGGTTGCTATAAACTTCCTATCTCATATGTCTGGAATAGCAACAATAACAAATAAATTTGTAAACAAAGTTAATAAAAAATGTAAAATTTGCTGTACTAGAAAAACTATCCCTAATTTAAGAGTTATACAAAAATATTCTGTAAGAATAGGTGGAGGAGTTAATCATAGATTTAATTTAAGTGATGAATATTTAATCAAAGATAATCATATGGGAGCGACCGGTGATTTTGTAAATTTTATTAAAAAAACTATAAAAAATAAAAATAGAAAAAAAATTACTGTAGAAGTGGATAACTTAAATCAATTAAAAAAAATTATCGGTTTAAAATTTGATAGAATATTATTTGATAATATGAACCCAAAAACTCTAAAAAGAGGAGTCAATCTTGCCAAAAAATTTTATGAAACTGAAGCATCGGGTGGCATTAATCTAAAAAATATAAAAAAAATAGCTGGAACAGGTGTTGATAGAATTTCTGTTGGTGCAATTACCCACAGTGCTCCAGCATTAGATTTTAAGCTTAGTCTATAATTTATTTTTTTAATTGTGCCTGGGCTGCTGCTAGCCTAGCAACTGGAACTCTGTATGGAGAACAAGAAACATAATCCAACCCTATTGTAGAACAAAAGTTAATACTTTTTGGGTCTCCCCCATGTTCACCGCATATTCCCAGTTTAATTTTTTTATTTTGTTTTTTCCCGTTGATTGTTGCAATTTCAATTAAGTCTCCTACACCTTCATCAATAGAAATAAAAGGATCAATATCGAAAATTTTATTTTCAATATAATCATTTAAAAATTTTCCACTATCATCTCTACTAATTCCAAAGGTTGTTTGGGTTAGATCGTTTGTTCCAAAGCTAAAAAATTCAGCATGTTTAGCTATCTCTTTTGCTTTTAATGCGGCTCTTGGTAGCTCTATCATTGTACCAACTAAAAAATTAATTTTTACTTTATTTTGTTCTTGGACTTTTCTTGCAGTATTTATTACTAAATTTTTCATAATTCTTATTTCGGATTCAGTCGAAACTAATGGAATCATTATTTCAGGCAAAATAGATTTAATTTTTTTATTTTTACATTCTATTAGTGCTTCAAATATTGCTCTACACTGCATTTCATAAATTTCAGGAAAAGAAATTCCCAATCTACAGCCCCTGTGTCCAAGCATTGGGTTATGTTCGTGTAATTCACTTATTCTAGATTCGATTTCTTTTACAGATAATTTCAATGACTCTGAAACATCATTAATTTCATTTTCATTTTTTGGTAAAAATTCATGCAAAGGAGGATCGAGTAATCTTACAGTTACTGGTAAACCGTTCATTATTTTAAAAATTTCTATAAAATCATTTTTCTGGTGGGGTAAAAGCTTTGATAAAGCTTTATGTCGATCTTCCTTGGTTTTAGATAGGATCATTTCTCTAACCGATAAAATTCTTTCTTCATCGAAGAACATGTGCTCTGTTCTGCATAAACCTATTCCTTCAGCACCAAATTCTCTTGCAATTTTAGTATCTAATGGAGTTTCAGAATTAGTTCTAATCTTTAATTTTCTAAACTTGTCAGCCCAACTCATTAACTTTGAAAAATTTCCTGATATTTCAGGTTTAACAGTTGGAACCTCTCCTAATATTATCCTGCCTGTGGACCCATCAATAGTGATTATATCTCCCTCTTTAATTTCTGCTCCTTGTGTTTTAAAACATTTTTCTTTGTAATTTATTTCAATTTCACTTGATCCTGAAACACATGGTCTTCCCATTCCTCTAGCAACAACTGCTGCATGACTTGTCATTCCACCTCTAGAAGTTAAAATTCCTTTAGCGGCGTGCATGCCGTGGATATCTTCTGGGGACGTTTCTATTCTAACTAAAATTGTATCTTGCATCATTGAATTAAGTCTTTCTGCTTCTTCAGACGTAAAAACTGCTTTTCCACTAGCTGCACCTGGTGAAGCGGGAAGTCCTTTTGCAATTACTTTTATTTCACTTTTTTCATCTAAGGTAGGGTGAAGCAAAGTATCAAGAGAATTTGGATCAACTCTTAAAACTGCCTCCTTTTTTGAAATTAATTTTTCATTCACCATATCTACAGCTATTTTCACTGAGGATTTTGCAGTTCTTTTTCCAGATCTAGTTTGAAGCATCCAAAGTTTATTATTTTCTATGGTAAACTCAACATCTTGCATGTCTTTGTAATGTTTCTCTAAAATATTTAAATTTTTTTTTAATTGAGTAAAGGATTTTAACATAGCTTCCTCCATAGATTTTTGCTTTGCTCCTGACTCAAGTCTAGCTTTTTTAGTTATATATTGAGGGGTTCTAGTTCCTGCAACTACATCTTCACCCTGGGCGTTGATTAAATACTCTCCATAAATTTCTTTCTTACCGTCAGATGGATTTCTTGTAAAAACTACTCCAGTAGCACAGTCATTACCCATATTACCAAAAACCATAGACTGAACATTTACTGCAGTACCCCAATTATCTGGAATATGATTCAGCTTTCTATAAACTTTGGCTCTATTGCTTTCCCATGATAAAAATACTGCAGATATAGCTCCTGACAATTGTTCAAAAACATTTTGTGGAAATTCTTTACCTGTTTTTAATTTTACAACTCTCTTAAAGTCTTTTATTAATCCAATCCAATCATTTTCATCAAGCTCGGTATCTAACAATACACCTTTCGTTAGTTTGTAGTTTTCAATTAATTCCTCAAAATTATAAGACTCTATACCCATTACAACATTGCTATACATTTGAATAAACCTTCTATAGCTGTCATGAGCAAATCTCATATTTGAAGTTTTCTTTGCTAAAGCAAAAACTGTTTTATCATTAAGTCCGAGGTTTAA